>DYYI01000053.1:0-26206 GCA_020741755.1 Aliicoccus persicus
TCATATTCATCTACGATAATTTCTTTAAATGACCCATCGACAAATGCATCAACTGGCTGAGCCACACGTTGATTTCTTAGCAAGCTTTTCGGTGACATAATGACGAGCGGTCGCATTTTATCTGTGCCTAAGTACTTCGCTTGACGACGGAGTAAGTAGAAGTAGTTTGATGTACTTGTTAAATTCGCTACCGTCATATTAGATTCTGCAGCGAGATCTAAAAATCTCTCTAATCGTGCAGAAGAGTGTTCTGGCCCCTGACCTTCTTGAGCATGTGGTAATAAGAACGTAATACCAGATGACTCACCCCATTTAGAACGTGACGAGAAGACGAAGTTATCAAAGTATACTTGTGCCATATTCGCAAAATCACCAAACTGTGCTTCCCAAATAACCATCGCATCATTGTTTTCAATATTATAACCATACTCATAACCGACGACTGCAGCCTCAGTCAATGGAGAGTTGTAAATATTGAACGACGCAGTTGAGTTTGGCGTGTTATGCAGTGGATAATATTTTTCGCCTGTTTCTACATCGTGCAATACAGCATGACGATGCGCGAATGTTCCACGTTCAGTATCTTGACCAGTCAGTCGAATTGGTGTGCCATCTTGATTGATTGTGGCAAAGGCAAGTGCTTCGGCATGTGCCCAATCGATACGTTTTTCTTTATCAGTGAATGGATCGCGTCGTTTTTCTAAAACGTTTTTCAATTTTTTGAACATATTGAAGTCTGTTGGTACTTCTAACATCGCCTCATTCACTTCATTTAGGCGTTCAAAGCTCATTTCTTCAACATCATTGTCATGACCGGCTAAAATCTCTTCTGGCGCAAGCATATCTGTATCTTCAACCATATCATCTTTTTTGATACTATCTTGTGCTGCGCGCAATTCATCGTTCACCGCTTGCAATGTCTGGTCATATTGGTCTTGCGTAATCGTATTGTTTTCTACAAGTTGCTTACCGTAAAATTCTTCAATCGTATCGTGCTTTTTAACTTCCTGATAAAGCAACGGATTTGTCGGTGTTGGCTCATCCATTTCGTTGTGTCCGTGACGACGATAACCAATCACGTCGATAATAATGTCTTTGTTGAACTTTTGACGATATTTCAGCGCAAATCGTAATGTTTGAATCGCAGCTTCTGGGTTATCCGCATTGACGTGAAGCACCGGCACATCAAATCCTGATGCGTTACTAGATGCATATACCGTCGAACGTGAATCTTCCTCATCTGTTGTAAAACCGATGCGGTTATTCGCGACAATGTGAATTGAACCACCGACTTTATAGCCTTCTAAACGGGATAAGTTCAATGTCTCGTAAACAACACCTTGACCAGGCATAGCAGAGTCGCCGTGAATTAGAACAGCCAACGCTTTGTTATGATCATATGATGCTGCCCCCGCCTCATCTGTTGTCTCTTGTTGCGCACGTGTTTTACCAAGTACAACAGGACCCACAACTTCTAAGTGTGACGGATTGTTTGCTAGTGTGACAGTTTGCTCTATATCGTTGTCATTTCTTGTTTTCTTCGCACCTAAATGATACTTAACATCTTTATGCCAACCTTGTGTGACTGCAAAAGAACCGTCATCTGGCAACACTTTTAAAGGATCTTGATGCATAAATTCACTTAGCATCATCGTATATGGTTTGTTTAAGACATGTGTAAGAACGTTTAAACGTCCTCTGTGTGCCATACCAATTTGCATATTTGGAATACCTTCATCAGCCATTAATCTAAGTAAGTGTTCAAGCATCGGTACGATGACATCAACACCTTCGATAGAGAAACGCTTAGCGCCAACGAAGTTTTTGTGAAGATATTTCTCAAAACCTTCTACTTTCGCAAGCATCGTGAAAAGCTCAAGCTTCTCCTCATCAGAAAGAGGATTTTCTTCAGCAGTTTCGATTTCTTTTTTGATCCAATCGCGTTCTTTTAAATCTGTAATATGCATATATTCATATGCGATAGGACCTGTATACAATTTTGTTAACTCAGTAATTGCTTCATAAGCATTGCTATAACGATCTTTTAAATGTTGACTTACGAGTCCAGCATCAAATTTCTTTAAGTCTTCAGGTGTGAGCCCATACTCTTCGATGATAATGCTTGGTAAATCTTCAAACTTCGGCTTAAACAGCGGATAGATATCTGCTTGTAAATGTCCATATAAGCGGATGTTATCGACGAGACGAATCAATCCCTTTACTTTGTTCTGATCACCGTCTTGTGTTAAAACAGTGCCTAATCCTGTACTTCCAATTTCAGAGAATAGCAACTGCATTTCTTCTGATACACTTGTTGGATCTTTAATATACATATCATGTAAATCAAGAATGTATCCAAGATTCGTACCAAAAGTAATCGGTGCATTTTCAACCTGTTTATCTTGCATAATGACACCCTCTTATAAATTTTAATGATTAACTATTATTTTATCACTATAATATTACGAATTAAAGGTAATCCGACTAAAGTTTGAATTCAATAACGATAATCGTATATTTGCCCTCTTCACTTTCAGCATGAACAGTTCCTTTATATGTTTGAATTATTTTTTTAGCAATTGATAAACCAAGTCCATTTCCGCCTTCTTGCCTACTTCTTGACTTATCTACACGATAAAATCGGTCAAAAATAGAATCGATATCTTGCTTCGGAACACCCATACCATTATCTTTTATTTTTATGATTATTGAATCGTTTGTTCTTTCTGTAAACAGTTCAATATGCTTTCTTAATTTATCATATTTGATTGCATTATCAATAAAAATAGTGAGCAGTTGATCGAAGTGATGACGGTTGATATTGAAGTAAATATCAGAGTCGCTCAAATTAAGTTCAAATTTGTAATCTGGATTAACGTGTTTAAAAGCTAGTACACGGTTTGTAAGTTCTGTGTTTACTTCTATTTCTTCTAATTCCAAAAATGCTTCGCCATCATTTTTTGTGAGCTGTAACAACTCTTCAACCAGTTTGTTAATTCTTTTCAACTCATCAATTGAAATGCTTAAAGATTCATCCAGTACCTCAGGCTTATCCTTACCCCATCTAGAGATAAGATTTAAGTGCCCATGGATAATTTGCAATGGTGTCCTCAGTTCATGAGAAGCATCTTCAACAAATTGTTTCTGTTGGTTAAAGGAGTCTTCAAGTGTGCTCATCATTGAATTGAATGCTTGAACCATATAATCGGTTTCCTGTGCGCCAGTATTTTCTACAAGGCGTTCGCTAAAACCATTTTGTTCAACATGCTTTAACTGTCTTGCAATGCTGGCAATTGGACGTACCATTTGGATTGAGAAGAAATAACTGATAACCATAGTTAAGATGACAAATGCAAAGCCGATAACAATCGCGATATATGCCATCATGCTAATAACAGCTTTATATGGTTCTAATGGATGTATAACAGTTAAATAGCCATCATAAAAAGGAGAAGTAATTGGTGCACGGCTTACCAAATAAGATTCTCCTTGATATTCCCAGTTTTCCACAGTTTGCCGATTCGTCGTTTTAAATTCAGGCACGACATCACCTGGAATACCGGTTGTTCTGGAATAGACTTCTTCCCCACTGCTAGAATACAGAATCATCTTTTGACGATCATATAAACTCGTATAAATATCTGAGTTTTTAATCGTGTTATATGGTTCCGTTGTAAATAACGTCTCTAGCTCATCCATTGCACGATCAACGGAGTTAAATTCTTGTTCTTGTAAATATATACTCGTGAAATATATCAAGAGTGAGGCGAACAATACATATGTAATTGAAATGATAAAAGTCGACAGGACTAACCATCTGTTCTTTAATGATTTGGTATTGATCATGAGCGAATCACATACCCGACGCCTCTCACAGTTTCAATTAATTTATCTTTACCAAAAGGTTTCAATTTATTTCTTAAATAACGAATGTAAACATCGACGACATTCGTTTCTACTTCGTTTTCATAACCCCAAATGTGTTGTAAAATCGTTTCTCTTTGGAGCACAATGTCAGAATTTTTAAGCAGTAAGTAAAGTAATTCATGTTCAGTTTTCGTTAGATTGACTTGTTTGTTGTCGATCGTTACGGTATATGCCGATTCATCGACGACAATATCGTGTAAACTGACTGTTTCTTGTGTATCTTCAACTTGTGATGTACGTCTCAAGTTTACACGAATACGAGCCAGTAACTCTTCGATTTCGAACGGTTTAACGATGTAGTCATCGGCACCATAGTCTAAACCAACGACTTTATCGAATGTTTCTCCTTTAGCGGTAATTATGATAATCGGTGTTTGCTTCGTCTTACGGATACGACGACACACTTCTAGTCCATTGATTTTGGGTAACATTAAATCAAGTAGAATTAAATCGAAATCTTGAGCTAATGCAGTATCCAGTCCATCTTGACCATTATCTACAAGTGTAATTTCATATCCTTCATACTTAAGCTCTAACTCTAAGAATCTAGCGAGGTTCATTTCATCTTCAACAATTAGAATTTGTTTCATTTAAATCGTCCCTTAGTCTTTTTATTATTATTATCATATCATCAATGCCATTAAGAAAAAATATAAATAAGAAAATAGCATTGTTTCATATGTGATTTACCATATAGAAAAAACTAGGACATTGTCCTAGTTAACAGTTATACGACCGTTTCATCCGGCGTATCTTTCATATAGCTTTGCTGTTTAATCATTAAATTCGTTTTTACTTCTGGCCATTCCTCGTCAAGAATAGAATACACAACAATGTTTCTCGGGACACCGTGAAGACGACGCTCCTTACGGATGACGCCCTCTTTCGTAAATCCGAGTCTTTCTATTGCACGATTACTGCGTTCGTTGCGTTCATCTGCTCTAATTTGCACACGCATCACTTTAAGCACTTCAAAGCAATATTCTAACAAGAGAAATTTGCTATCTGAATTAACGAATGTACGCTGTGCTTTCGTTCCAAACCACGTTGCACCAATTTCACAGCTTTGACGCTCATAATCGATATGTTGGATTCGGGTGCTGCCCATGACTTCGCCTGAAGATTTTAATATGACGATAAATGGTATACTTTTCAATTGGTTTCTAAGTTCAATTGCACTTTGAATCCATTCTTCCATAAGGGATTCTGTCGTCGCTTGAAAAAGCATGTATGACCAAATACTCTCATGGTTAATCTGATGTAATTCTTTCGCATGAGATAGTTGCATTGGAATGAGTTTCAATCGATCATTCTCTAATGTAATCGTCTCAAAAATGTTCACTACCATTACCAACACACCCTTTCATTCAGTTAAATAATTTCTGTGTCAGTCAATTACAATGAATATGGACTCGCTTTTAATTTTTTATGCATAACGATACTTGTGAACGTAAGTACAGCTAGCCCAGCAATTATACCAGCAATGATATCCGTTGGATAATGTACGCCTAAATAAACGCGAGATGATGATATCATTACGATGTATGCCGCACAAAGACTCATTATCAATGCTTTATAGTTGATATCAGTATGCTTAAATATCGTCATTAAACTTCCAAAGAATATGGTTGAACCCATGGCATGACCACTTGGAAAACTAAAGCCTGAAATTTCAATAAGACGTAAAATCGATGGTCGTTCTCTGTCAAAACTATTTTTAAGAGCAGGAATGAGTATGCTAGATAGCGTCATCGCAATAACAAAAAATAATGTATGAAAGTTTAATCGATAAAGCATTAAAATTGCAATGACAATTAATGATAGTAATACCATACTCAGTACTTCACCCACTTGAGTGAAGCCTAACATTAGTGCAGTAGTAATGAAGCTTTCTGTCGTATATATAAATTCGTAAACTTCATTGTCAATCCATCGACCGAGTCGAGATTCATGAAAAACTGCGATGACACCAAAAATTAGTGTAAACACAATAAACAATGATATTTTTTTTGATTGTTTCATCATTATCTCCTCGCTACTGTTAATCTGTTTACCAATTCTAGCGGTGTAAATCCACCTTTATATTGTTGCATTTTACCGACCATTTCGACCCGATGATGGTCAATATACTGTATCGCTTGTTGCAAAGTATCAATATTTAGTTCATCTTCATTGATTACTGTCGCCACGCGTTGCTGTTCAAAATATCGTGCATTTTCAATTTGATCACCACGACTTTGACTAGCTGGTAGTGGTATCAGTATCATCGGTTTCTTGCTGAGCAAATATTCAAATATAGCATTGGCACCACTTCGCCCGACGACGATATCCGCAATGGATAATAACGCTGCAAGTTCAGACGTAACAAATTCATATTGTCTGTAATCATTGTGATCAATCGAAGGGTCTAAATTCCCTTTTCCACACAGGTGGATGATCTGATGTGTTTTAGTCAAAATATCTATATTACTTCTAATTAATTCATTGATAACCCGCGCACCTTGAGAACCTCCCATTACGAGCATCACAGGTTTCTCATGATTAAACCCTGTTAGCTGATAGCCACTTTCACTTTTATCGGCACGTAAATCTTGACGTATGACAGGGCCTAAAAAATGCGTTTTATTTTCAGGTAAAAACTGTGTCGTAATTCTAAACGTCACATATATTTCTGTTGCAAATTTTGCTGCAATCTTATTTGCTAGTCCAGGCGTTAAATCCGATTCATGGATGTACACTGGTATATTTAATAACCGTGCTGCGATGACAACAGGTACGCTGACAAATCCACCTTTAGAAAAAACAAAGCGTGGCTTTATTTTTCTCAAATGTAGGAATGAATCAATAACCCCTTTGCCAACATGGAAAATATCGAGAACATTTTCAAGCGACAAATAACGTCTAAGCTTACCGCTTGAGATTTGTTTATACGCTATATTTAGTTCACTTATCATTTCTTTTTCAAGACCATTTTTTGAGCCAATATAGACTGGTGTGTAGCCTTTATTTATAAATTCTGGTATCAGTAGCTTGTTCAGCATGACGTGACCGACTGTGCCGCCACCAGTTAACACAACTGTTTTCGATTGATTATCCATAGTACCCTCCAAAAACATACTTACTTCAATAACTTTATACTAATTATTAATTTTTAACAATAAAAAAACACACAGACAAATGATTAAAAGCATGTCTGTGTGTTACACAATTATTCTACATCTTCTGAATTTTCCATCTCTTCATGTAAATCTATCATCTCAATATACTGTGCATTTTCATCAGCAATTGCTTCAATTTCTTCAGCAGTATATTCTCCATTAATGTAATCGATTAAATAATCTAACTGTGCATCATGATCCAAAATGAATGCACGTAATTCAGAAACGAGTGTATCAGTTGTTTCACCCGTCACAACACCAGTAACTTCTAAGTCATTGTCTTCTTGGAAAGCTTCCACTTGCTCAGTTAAGTTACTATCGAATGTCTCATTGATTTCGTCAATTTCATATCCCAGTGCGTCAAGTGCCACTTTTAGTGAAATAATTGTTTCATTCTCTTGGCCTTCAGCAAACAAGTCATCTGGATTTAAAATAGTCACACGATAAAAATCAGGATTGATTAATTCAACATCAGGCTCAATACCTTCATCATGCACCCAAGTTCCGTTCGGTGTTAACCATTTTGAATGTGTGAATTTCAGCAATGATTGATTGCTAAATTGTTCAGTCGTTTGCACGGTTCCTTTACCAAATGATTTTACACCAACAACTTCAACATCTATCAAGTCTTGTAATGCACCGGTAACAACTTCTGATGCACTTGCTGAACCTTCGTTAATCATAATATAAATATTTTCAAATGAATCTGTACTATCATTTTTGTTAAATGTTGTCGTCAACGATACTTGTTGTCCATTACCTTCTTCAAGAATGAGAACTTCCGTATTTCGGTCCACAAACTGATTGATCATATTCACTGCTTCATTTAACAATCCGCCTGGATTGTATCTAAAATCAAGTACGAGATTTGTGTTGCCATTTTCAGCAGCTTCATCTAATGCATCTGCGAACTCATCAGTCGTACCTTCTTGGAATCGGTTGATACTCACATGTGCAATATCATCATATGCTTCATATGTCACACTTTCCACATGAATCGTATCACGCGTAATCGTAATATCAGTCGGTGCATTGTTACCACGGATGACCGTTAACGTAACATCTGTACCTTTTTCACCACGAATTAACTGCACAGCTTCGTTTGCTGTCCAACCTTCAATTGATTCGCCATCAACTGCTGTAATCATATCACCAGGTTCTATACCAGCAGCTTCTGCGGGAGAACCTCTCATCGGAGATACGACAACAATGTAACTCCCTTCTTGACGCACCTCTGCACCGATTCCTTCGAAGTCGCCAGTTACAGATTCATAAAATTCTTCCGTCTCTGAAGCATCCATATACTCTGTATACGGATCATCGAGTCCTTCGATGAGTCCTCTGATTGCAGATTCAACCAAAGCATCCTGGTCTATATCTTCATAGTACTCTTCTGATAATGTGTCGTAGATTTGGAAAAACTGTTCAAACTCTTCATAATCGCTCGTATTTGAATCTGATTGAGCATATAAAGTTAACGTCGTAAGCGCAGCAGTGATAATAATTACCGATAACACGATGAGAGGTAAAAATAGGAATTTTTTGCGCCTTTCTGATTTTCTGTTACGGATTTGCTCTATCATTTCTTCACCTAATTTCAAGTTTATATAGTTAGCGTATCAAGATTTTAGAAATTTTTCCAACACAGATGTTTACTCACCTACAAAAGGGAGCACTGCATCCAATGCAATTTCCATCATTTCATTGAATGTTGTCTGTCTTTCTTCACTCGAAGTTGCTTCACCCGTTAAGATATGGTCGCTCACTGTAAGTATTGTTAACGCACGTGCATCATATTTTTTAGCAATTGTAAATAATGCAGAACTTTCCATTTCAACAGCAAGTACACCATAATCAGCAAGTTGTGCATTGTTCTCTTTCGCATCATAAAAAGAATCCGCTGTAAAGATATTACCAACTCTCACATCAATACCGCGTCTTTTCGCTTCGTTATAACTTGATAGTAGCAAATCAAAGTCTGAAGTCGGTGCATAGTCAATTTCGCTGCCAAACAACTTACGATTTTGACTTGAATCCGTTGAAGCACTTTGTGCAATAATTACATCTCTTACTTTTACATCTTTTTGAATTGCACCACATGTACCCACACGCACGATATTCTTAACGCCATATTCATTCATCAACTCATTGATATATATAGAAATAGATGGCACACCCATACCGCTGCCCATAACAGAAATACGCTTTCCTTTATAAGTTCCTGTGAAGCCAAACATGTTTCGTACATCATTAAATTGTGTAACATCTTCTAAAAAGTTTTCAGCAATAAATTTTGCTCTAAGCGGATCTCCTGGTAACAATACCGTATCTGCGATATCTCCCGCTTTTGCATTAATATGAACACTCATCCAACCGCTCCTTATTATTTTAATGAATTAACCAATTTTTATAAGATTCAAAAGCATCATCGAATATTTCTAACGAAAGACCATCATATGGGTTTTTCTCTAAATAATCACTGATTTCATTATAATCTTTTGAATACTTAGGAAATAATGAATCTGCAATAATTTCTTCAGCAAACTTACCGATATCAGATTTTTCATTTACTCGATTTTTCATAAACTGATAAAAAGAATATTCTTTCATAAAATGCTCCAAACTAGGCTTTAGCCTCAAATATCTTTAACATATCACCATATCCATGCGCTTCCATCTCATCTTTCGGTACAAACTGAATTGCAGCTGAATTGATACAATAGCGCAATCCACCGAGTTCAGTTGGACCATCATTGAACACATGACCTAAGTGACTATCTGAACTATCACTCCGTACTTCCGTTCTTCTCATTCCGAAGCTATCATCAAAATGTTCAGATACGTAATCATCGATTGTTTTAGAGAAACTCGGCCAACCACAGTCACTATCAAATTTGTCCAGAGACGTAAACAACGGTTTTCCACTTAATTTATCGACATATATTCCATCTTCAAAATGGTTGAAGTATTCATTTTGAAATGGTGCTTCTGTGCCGTTTTCTTTCATCACTTGACGCTCCAATGGCGTCAGTTCATCCAATGATTTTTTGACCATTATTTTTCACCCCACACGTTCTCTATAAAACCTTTACGGCCTGACCCTTTAAAATAGGCATTGTAATGTCCACTATTTTTCTTATAGAAGTCTTGGTGGTAATCTTCCGCCATGTAAAAATTCTTAAATGGAAGTACTGGCGTATTAATCGGACCATTAAATATATTTTGACTGTCTAAATCTTTTATTACAGATTCAGCCACTTCTTTTTGCTCATCATCATGATAAAAAATCGCTGGCATGTAATGTGATCCACGATCACCAAATTGACCTTCAATATCCGTTGGATCAAACGTCTTAAAAAATACTCTCAATACTTCTTCATAACTCATAACGTTTGGATCAAACTCAATTCTCACAGCTTCAACATGCCCTGTTGTTCCTGTTGATACTTCTTCATATGTTGGATTTTCCTTTTCACCGTTCGAATAACCACTTGTGACAGATTTAATACCTGGCCACTCGTCAAACGGTTTCACTAAACACCAGAAACATCCACCCGCTAATGTCGCTTGCTCCATATCTTCACCTCTAATAGTAATTCATGTTAAAGTACCATGCGTTATTTTCATAATCGATATTGACTAGATTTAAATCGTTTACAACAAGATTGTTTGTAATTAAATCCGTATCAAATATTAATGCGTATTGTTCTCTACTGAATTGTATTCCCTCAGGTAATGAACTATTTTCAATGATCATAGTGTATAACATATCTTGAGACAGTGGGAAACCAGCAATATCTATGTTTTGAACACGAAATGTGACGTATTCACCATAAGTCAATGGTTCAAGATTGAATGTCGTCACTACTTCATTTCCATAGATCGTGTTCACACTTCTTACTTCGATATCTTCATTTGTCACAGTAATTGATAAGTTATCATCCACAATTGCTTCATCCAATATATTTTGAATCGTCGAATTATCTAAAATGAATTCGATACCTGTCGGAGCAAATGTTTGCTCCCTTGCTTCTGGAACTTCATAGTTACCGGAGAGTAAATAGTAAATGTATCCGACAACAGCGACGTTGATTACCAATAATATGACAAACAAATATTTCCATATATTCATGCCAATCACTTCCGTTTTAAGTGTAAGTATTCATGAGGATAGATGTTTTTCTGATCTACCTCGCCCTTTTCTCGTGATATAACAGTCCATTCTTCCAAGTCGTATTCTGGAAAAAAGGTGTCTCCTGCAAATACCTCTTCAATCGACGTGATAAACATCTCATCCACGATATCACGTGTTTCTCTGTAAATATTTGCCCCACCGAAAATAAACACTTTCCCTGGAAGATTTTTAATATCTTCAACAGAGTGAATAACTGTTGCATCTGAATACTCAAGATCTGTATTTCTAGATAAGACAACATTCGTGCGATTCGGAAGTGCTCGACCGAGAGAGTCGTATGTCTTTCGTCCCATAACAATTGTCTGTCCGGTCGTTAATGCTTTTACATGTTTCAAGTCGTTCGGTAAATGCCATGGCATTTTATTTTTAAAACCGATAACATTTTGTTTCGCGTGTGCAACGATAAGTGATACCATGTTACGTTCCTCCTAGACAGCGATTGGTGCAGAAATATAGCCGTGACTTTCATAATCAACCACTTCAAAATCTTCGTATTCTAAATCAAACATTGATTTATCTGAATTGATTTTAATCGTTGGTGGTTTAAAGCTCGTTCTTGATAACTGTGTTTCAACCGCATCGGCGTGGTTATTATAAATGTGCGCGTCTCCAATCGTATGCACATAATCGCCCACTTCTAGTCCACATTCTCTCGCAACGAGTATTAATAATAGACTATAACTTGCGATATTAAATGGTACACCTAAAAATATATCTGCGCTGCGCTGGTAGAGCTGTAAGCTGAGCTTATTATCACTGACATAGAACTGGAATAATGAATGACATGGCGGCAATGCCATCGTTTCAATTTCAGATGGGTTCCAAGCACTTACGATGTGTCGTCTTGAATAAGGATTCGTTTTAATCGCTTCGACAACGTTTTTCAATTGGTCTACGATTTTTCCATCCGGACCTTCCCAATGGCGCCATTGCTTACCATAAACATTACCGAGCGTTCCAAATTTCTCTGCAAACACTTCATCGTTTAAAATATTTTGTTTAAACTGATCCATCTCACGTTTGTAATCTTCGTTAAATGATTCATCTATAAGAGCGCGACGACCAAAGTCTGTCATATCCGGACCATGATACTCGTCACTTTCCACATAGCGCTTAAATGCCCACTCATTCCAAATATTATTATTATACTCAAGTAAATATTTGATGTTTGTGTCGCCACGCATAAACCAAATCAATTCTGTCGCAACTAATTTGAAAAAGACCTTTTTCGTCGTCAGCAGTGGAAACCCCTCAGATAAATCAAAGCGCATCTGATGCCCAAATAGTGACGTCGTCCCTGTTCCTGTACGGTCTGATTTCTTAGAACCAGTGTCTCTAACGCGTTCAAGTAACTCGTGATATACCTTATCGAAGTTATTCATAGTAATGGCCCCTTTTCTTTCTATTATTAATGAATTATAATAGTATTAATTACTTGAGTCTAGGAGATGTTGTTATGGAAATCATGTTTACTGTTGGTTTAACATTTCTTGTCGGTTACTTTATTTTTCTATGCATTTTCGACTAGAAAATTGAATCGTACGTTTAACCGATAATATTTAAGGAAAGGCCGCGGCCTTTCCTTTTTTTATGAGCAATGAGAATCGAACGATTCTTTGATGTCTTCCATCAAATCTTCGATTTCTCTACCTTCTATATTTGATCTCGGTATAAAATGTACGAGATTTTGTCCTTTAAATAATGCAAAAGATGGGCTCGATGGCGCTTGCATGATGAATTCACGCATCGATTCTGTTGCTTCTTTATCTTGGCCTGCAAATACTGTAACCAAATGGTCTGGTTTAATTGGATTTTGAGAGGCAACAGTCACCGCAGCCGGTCGTGCGATACCTGCAGCACAGCCACAGATGCTGTTTACCATCACAAATGTCGTTGCATCATCATCGACATTTTTCATAAAATCATTGACGTTATCTTCTGTCGTCAATTCAAGAAAACCTTGGTCTGTTAATTCTTTACGCATTGGCACTGCGAGCTCTTTCATATGTTGTTCGTATGCATTCATGTGAAATAACTCCTTTCTATTCTTGATTGTCGATTGTGTCTACCACTTGATCAATGAGTTGCTCCCATTCATAGTCTGGTTTCTTATCGACAGTGACAAAGTTGATTGCGTGAAATAAACTTCTCACACCTTCTATTTGCAATAGATCATTGATAAACTTAGGATTATCCTCTTCTACTCGATCATAAGTTGAAGAACGACTACCTTCCTTATCAAAATCAAGTGTTAACTTCATTGAATCCGGATTCGGTGTTGCATCTATTTGTAAAACTCTCATTTTGACTCTCCTCTAATTTAATTGGTTACCATACTTTTGAATTTTTTGACCGACTGAACATTCAGATATACAAAATTGATGTGCTTCAGTTTTACTTTTCTCGCGACGCAACGTTTGTTTTATCAAACAATTTTTACAATAGCGTTGCTCCAACTTATTAATCTGAGTAATCGCATATTCTCTCATATGTTTTCCTCCTTAAATAAGTATACAAAAATTAACCATTCTTTTAAAGAATGACAACCTATAATCATGTATTCAATGCTTTTAAACATTCAAACAGTTGTTGTTTCGCAAGATGATCTGCTTCTGCATTATTTTTTCTAGCAAGATGAGACACAATCATTAATGTAAAGTCATGTTCAAGTTGGAGTACTTGTTGGAGAAACGGTTTAAAGACCTTGTTTTTAACAAATCGTTTCTCTATACTATCGACAATTATTTTTGAATCGGTATAGACGATGACTTGAGTAATCCCTTTTGATTGGCAAAAATTGAGAGCATATATCAATGCGTGCCATTCTGCTTCATGATTGTCTACGGCACCGAGACAATGACTCAACGTAAATTTTTCATCACCGTCAATGATAACGCCAGCACTTGCAGCAAGTGTTGGCTCCGTTCGTGCTGCGGCGTCTATATACACTTTAGCCATTTAATTCACCAAATATGAGCGAATCCATATATCGACTCGAAATGGTGAGCTCAAAGCGATCGAGTTGTTCTTTTATGTGGGCGATATCGACTGTGTACGCACTTTGCTCTAAAATCTCCTTAATTGGAATTGGAACATTCGTGATCAATGCAGCAAGTTTTAGACTCATGTTTAATGATTCAAAGTCATTTTCTATTTTCTCTCTCATGCGCGGTGTTAATTCATCCATATGAGAAATGATACCTTCGATACTTTGATACTTTTTAATCAATTTAAGCGCTGTCTTCTCTCCAACGCCACTGACGCCAAAGTAACCATCCCCAGGGTCCCCCATCAATGCTTTTACATCGACAAATTGTTCAGGTAGGACACCATATTCTTCTACGAATCGATCAAAGTCATATATGTTATATTCTGTAAAACCTTTTTTAGTGAGCCACATCTCATTATTCTTATTCTCATCTAAAATTTGGAGTAAGTCACGATCACCACTAACGATAATTGCATTATCAATGATTCGTGTAAGCGTTCCGATAATATCATCTGCCTCATAGCCCTCTGCACCGATTTGGCGAATGCCGAGTGCATGTATCACTTCTTTCACATGATCGAACTGTGGAACCAGCTGTTCTGGTGGAAGCGGTCTGTTTTTCTTATAACCATTAAACCACTCATTACGAATCGTGTGCGCACCCATATCCCAGACGACAATTACGTGTGACGGATTAGTCATTGAAATCAATTTAAACATGTGTCTGACGACACCTTGAATGCCATTTGTCGCGATGTTTTTAGAATTATACATATATTGTTCTTTAAAACTCGTTGCGAAAAAGTGTCGGAACAAGAGTGCCATACCATCGATAATCAAATATTTACGTGTCATGAGTAATCTCCTTTAGTTGTTCGTATAAGATTTTATCGTTCTGATAGTGCGCGTCTGATATGCGTTCAATTGGACGTTCTAACGCTAGGATCAAATGTTCCTTTTGTTCATTAAATTGTGATTGTTGTATCTGTAAGTAATCATGCATTTTAGAATGCATTTTTTCTTTTAATGTGTCATTAGATACATCTTTCGCAATCGCTTCAGCAAGCTGTAGTAACATGTCGTTAAATTGTTTAAAGTGATGTCTTGATTGATACAACGGCTTTTCATACTGTGTCAACACTTGTTCATCTAAAATTATTGAAACATCTTCCCAAGACGACGATTCGATAGATAATGTTTCAACTGTATTACTCTCCATTAGCAATGTGTTGATGTTACTTGTCAGTTTGGATATCTCTTCATCTGCACGGCGATATACGCTGTTAAATGACGTCGCCACTTGAATATAAATAAACTGTTCAATCCCCTGCTTAAGTGCCGTCACATGTTTCGTGATGTAGCGTTTATCATCCATTTCACTAACGCTAAGCTGAGATTTTAAATAATCATATAGTTTTAATGACAATAGTTTCTCTATATGGTTAAGTAACATATCGATTTCAACATCTGTTATTTTCTCCAGAGACATTAAGTGAAGTGATTCTAGCTGTTCAATGCTTTCCTTACGTGTCGTTTGAATTCGATTCAATTCTACTTCTTGATTCTCATATAGATTCAAATTACTCTTCACGGACTCTAACGTTTGCTGATAAAGTACTTCCAAACTCTTCAATTGGTGAGACTCTTTGTGCGCATTTGCTAATTCAATAATCGTCTGTTTCGCATTATTGAAGTCATCATCATAAGCAGTTAGTGCACGCATCGATGAGACAGGTAAAATTGTATGTGGAATATCTAGCTGTCTTAATGCATTTTTCATGTATTGAATGACTTTATCTAACTCTGTTTCACTCTTCATTAAATCAATCGCGTTGATAATAAATACAATCGGAAAATCTTGGCCTTTAATCGATTTAATGTAGTTGAGGAAGTCCTCATCAGAGCTACTAAATACATGGTTATAGTATGACACGTAAACGATTTGATCACTATTTGAGATGATATCTTTCGTCTCGTTCGTGTGACGTTGGTTAATCGAGTTAATGCCTGGAGAATCGATGATGTTAAAGTTTTCAGTAAATGGTGAATCGATTCGGACACTCGCCTTATGAATAAACGTAGCATCGATATCACTCGCTATTTTCTCTGCAATCCTATCTGTATCCTCATCTACCGTCAGACCTAACAACGGTTCATATTCATCATGCTTCTCTATCAGTCCACGGGCAAATGGTTTATGCATTTCTTTTATATCAGAAATGTTTTTCTTTAACCACTTCACATATTGATCTAACTTGTCGTAACTTTGGTTTGTAATAACTTTTAGCATATTTATGACATCGTCTTTTGATTTATAGACAACAGAAGATGATTGATCGTTAATCTCAGTAATCGTCGCAGTCGTTGGGTTTGGACTCGTTTTTAACATTCTGTTTTGCATTAAGGCATTGATGAATGTTGTCTTACCCGCACTGAACCCACCGAAAATACTTAAGTTCGTCTTATTGTTATGAAGTCGAGAAATTTTATCGGCAATGACTGAATGATATGCATGATACCTATCATTATCTTTAAGTACGTCTCTCAAGTTTTCATAAAATTCAACGGATTTCGTAGATTCATTTGAATAAGTTTTTTCTTGTTCAACCTCTTCTTCTTGGTCGAGTGTGACAAAATCAATTGATACTGCTTCACTAAAAGTGAGCTGCTCTAATTCTTCCTTTAGTCTCACGTGGAAATGTCGATATTGTTTCGTAACGATGGATTGCTTTAAATACTCAGTTTCTTTCATTTCGTTATATATATTAATTCGTTTATCGATGTTGTAGTCGTTATTTGAAGATGTCGCTTTTTTATCCATAGAATCGATATGCGCGACGACTTGAGATGTTACTTCACGCATAATTTCCGATTTTAAAGTGTCCATATAGTTCAAAATATAGTCATTCGACAGCGTTATAATTTCTGATCTGTCGTGCGATTTGTCCCAATTAAACTTAAAAGATTGCCCCACTAATCCAGCATCCATTAACATCGAGTTCACTGGTGTATCAATCTGTGTTTTTAACACATTTTGTAATGCACCATCAAGTGTTTGTTCAGTATCTAAAAATAGTTGATCTAACTTTTTCTTTTTACCAAACAGTCCTTTAACTTGAATATCACCTGATCGTATTTTCAAATGATTCGTAATGGGTGCTTTTACAGCGTGTGGAAATAAATATGCATTTTTTACAATGTCTTTTGCAAAGGTTTTAACATGAGAAATAAGCGTATCATCATCTTGATGAATCGTGTTAATTGTATCCTCATGCCTATCTTGTTCTAACTTTTTCAATTGTTCTTCAATATATGTACTTGTCACATCTTCAACTTCAACATCGTTGTCAGCTTCGGTCAGTTGATTCTCCAACTTATCGTTTAAATAACTGAGTTGTTTTTGTTCTATATTTTGAACAATGCGCTGATGATATTTATCTTGGTATGCATCACGCGCTGCTTCAACATCTTGAATATGCTTAAGTAGTTCATCGACTTGGTTATGTTCTGACTCATATATAGATGTTGTAAAGATTCTATCTAGCTCTATGTCCCAATTCGCTAATGTGTTCTTCACTCGTGATAAAAACATCTCGAAAGAAAGTTCTTCATCGTTGTGTTTATCGACTTGGTTGATAATAAATGAGACTGGTATATTTAAATCTACCAGCTCTTTTAAAAGCGATAAGTTTTTTTCACTCTCAACATGGTTATACTCAACTGTGAAAAATATGTAATCACTGTTTAGTAAAAAGCGATGCATCGACAGACTGTGTGATTTTGTTCTTGAGTCCACACCTGGTGTATCTTGCAAGACAGTATTTAATTTGAAATTGTCATTTTTTACGCGCAATAAAATAGACTGAATATCAACATCCTGTGCGTTGATATCTCTTAATTGCTCGTAGTTCTCTAAATTTACATACTGATACTGATTCACGAATGCTTTAATCTCTTCTTTTTCACTGATCTCAACGGCCACTGTGTTTGACGTTGTTGGTACCGGTGAAGACGGCAGTATTTCAGAGTCAAGTAAATAGTTGATGAGTGATGATTTACCTGCAGAATAATGGCCAATAAAACTAAAAGACAATTGGTCACGATACGTTTTGTCAATCGCATGGTCAATTTGAGACTTTAAATCATCATTATCAGATCGTAATATTTCTTTTCTTAATTTATACAAGATATCCAGTGTTTCTTCGTTTTTCATTTTTTTCTTCCTAACTCATCTAAAAATGTAATTAATAAAAAATTAACTGATATATGATTAGTACAAATAATGTACTTACTAGGGTACCAATTAAATAGTATTCTGCAAATTTAGGTTCTTCGGCTATTTTGTTATAGCGTGCAATCGATTTGGCAGTGAGTACAAAACCGATGGCTGCATATGAACCTGTGGCAAGTAAAACAAGTATAATTACTCGTTCTAAAATCCCAATAAATTCTCCCGCTTGAATAATACCAGGGTTATCTTTTTGAAGTTCTTTCGGTTCAAAGTAACCAAGTGACATCTTCACGACGATACTTGCTGGTTTTATGCTTAGAAGCACTGCGAGTATCCACTGCAATGCAACGTTAGCACTGAATAGATAAGTTGTATCGATAAATGAGACAACATTATTAAACCATGCTGATTCAAGTGTAAATGAATGATAGAAAATAGTAATAAGGCCGATTATTGTCAATACATGGAGTGCCTGATCAAACATAAATAATTGGATATGATTTGCTTTAGTGAGTTGTCTGTTTCGACTATATAAAAACTTACAATAATCAATGAGTGCATGAACGACTGCTAAGCCGAGACCTAACATAAGATATGTAAGATTAGAGAAGAAAGCACTAAAGATTAACATCACGATACTGTAGATGATAATGTGTTGAACAAGCGCGCCTATATACTTTTGCTTATCGTTTGCCAGACGGGTCGACTGTAAGTAAAAATCAGCGATGATGTGAGCAATTAAAAATAAGAGGATTGTTATTGTCATCGTCATAGCAGTGTACCTTCAATGTGGTTGATCAATGCAATTTCAGCCGATTTTACAGAATAATAGTCCGTGCTTTTTAGTGCGCGACTCACAGTCGATTGATTGACCTTTAACTTTGCTGCAGTTTCGTATTGCTTTTCATTCATCTGTACAAATGCTGCAATGACCTCGTGTTGTCGTGTTGTCCAAGATGAACGTACAACATATCTCATACTCAAGAGTGCATTTAATAGCTCATCAGGTTCAGTGTTTGATTTAAGTAAGATGTTTGTTGAAATTGATGAATATTGATCTTCTATTTCTTCGACGCGTGTTAACATTTCATCGGCATAATGATAACTCGGACCATCTATGATTGCAGAATTACTTTCATCAATATCTGTTGCGACCTCCCCTACACCAATACCAAATCTTAACTTTAGTGGTGCTACGGATGATTCTAACAATTGAATGATATCAAAGAAATGTTTCCCACTTGTCATCAAGCCCTGAAAACCATCACCTGATGTAATCATAAATCTAGATGCTATAGATTCACTAAATGTTTCATTTATCGTTTTTAAAACTTTAGAAAGAGACTTTTGTACAGCGTTACGATCCTTAGATTGTCTAGAATTTATAATATCTGCTTTAATCACGATATACTTTTTATTATCCATATCATCAACCTCCTTACGATTATTGTATGAAACAATACATTAACTAAACACATGCACTATTATACACATCTTTTTATTAAATGCACAAAAATATGCATTTAACCTATTTCCTAATTTTACCCCAGTACTGATAAAACGTCGTTTCGATATAACCATTGAATAGTTTTCGACGCTTTGTCGCACGCTTACCGACAATTTCTTCAAATTCCTTATTGGAAGTCATTAAATACACATTTAATGTCGGATTCTCTTGGAGTAATTGACCAATTTTACGATACATTTTTTCAACAGCTTTTGCCTCGCCTATACGTTCTCCATAAGGTGGGTTTGTGACGATTTGAACGTTGTCTTCGTTGATTTCTAGATCATGAATATCTTGAACTGAAAAGTCTATATAACTATCAATACCTATTTCTTCAGCATTCTCCCTTGCGATTTCAATCATACGTGGATCAATATCACTAGCAAGGATTCGGACGTCTTTGTCGTAATCAACTTCATTATCAAGTTGCATACGCATATCATCCCATGCTGATGATTCAAACAGTGACCAAAACTCTGCATCAAATTCACGATTTAATCCCGGTGCCATATTGATGGCCATCATCGCAGCTTCAATCGCTATCGTGCCTGAACCGACAAACGGATCAACCAATGTATTGTTACCATTATATTTCGCTATATGAAGCATGCTTGCAGCCAGTGTCTCTTTTATTGGTGCATCACCTTGACCCAGTCTATATCCACGTTTATGGAGCGCATCGCCACTCGTATCGAGCGTAATTAACGCGCGATCTTTTAAAATGTTTACATCCACTTTAAAGCGTGGTCCATCTTCAGCCAGTCGGCCAGGTACGTCATATGCATCTTTTAAATGTTCCACGATTGCTTTCTTAACGATACGTTGAACATCAGGCACACTATATAGCGTTGATTTATGACTTCGACCTGTTACTGGGAAGTTTGCATTTGCATCTAATATGTCTGACCAATTGAGTGCTTTTGTCATTTCAAATAAATCATCGAATGTATTCACATGAAAATCACCGATAATTATTCGAATTCGGTCTGCTGTGCGTAGCATTAAATTCGTTTTAATGATTGCTTGCTTATCTCCATTAAAGTACACACGACCATTTTCAAGGGTCGTCTGATACCCTAAAGACTCTATTTCATCAGCCACAATACGCTCGAGTCCCATCGGCGTATTCGCGAGTAATTTAAATTCCATAATAATACCTCCACATCTATTCGTTAAGTATACTTTATATAGACCTGTTCGACCATTTGTTATAATAAATAAAAACGTTAGAAGGTGAGAAAGTGTCTAAGATTACAAAAGCATTCGAATATGTAGATTTAGGAAAATATAAAGAAGCTGAAGCACTATATCAAGAACTATTAAATGATGAACTGAATGACAAGGATTACGAGTCCGTGTTGAATGGTGTCGGCTATCTCTACGCGTTTACCGAACGCTATGATGATGCAATCGATGTGTATGAACAATTACTAGCACGCGCTTCAACAGATGAAGATAAAGCGATAGCATATCATCAGATTGGCATGGTATACCGCATGCGACACGATGTCGATAACGCGAAGCGCTACTTTGGATATGAACTTGATATTATAAAAGATAAAGACGACAATGACTTATTTGTCTCCGCTAACTTTTATGAATTTGCAGAAGTTTATAAGATTGAAGGCGAACTGCAAAAGGCAGTCGAAATGGGATACGGCGCGCTAGACCATGCGTTAAGAACGGATGATCATGTGGCCATTGGTTGTGCACACAGAGTGCTTGCAGACTGCTTTAACGAACAAGATCAATCGAGTGTTGCAAAATTCCATTATGAACATTCTCTAGAAAGTTTTAAGGCTGCTGATGATGCGGCAGCAATCATGGATTTAAACGATACAATTGATTCAATGTCTTAATACAATTTAATGAAAAGAAAAATAGCACCCAAAATAATTGGGTGCTGTCTAGTTACGGTTATTCTATAAGCCATGTTCTGTACCGCTGTGCTGCAAACGTGTACTAGTCACACTCGCACATTGGTGATAATCATCTGTCTATATTACAAAGTAATATCTTTCTATCCGTTGAATTCCTTTTAGAAAGTGCTCCTACCTAATTTGGATTGCTCACTCGAGGGGTTTACCGCGTTCCACCTTTTATATTTCTATAAAAGCTCCGTCACTGTGGCACTTTTATAGCTAATCTAACCATATGTTTACACACTTAGGTTATTTCGCAGCCGTCAGTCGTATCAAACGAACTGCCTTGACTTATTGTTTCGTCAAGCACGAACACTACGCTCATCTCAGAAACGTGTGAGCATGGACTTTCCTCTACACTGAAAAATTCAGCATAGCGATTATCAGAATACCGTCTATATAATTAATAAAAAATTAATTCACTTTTGTTTGTCCAAACACTTTTTTCTCTAAGTTGCTTAAACGCTTTAAAATATCAATTTGACTATTTTGTGTATGAGAATCTTTCGATTTTGAATTTGTCGCAATTCTTATTCGTAATTCTTCAACTTCTTTTTTCAGTCGAACATTTTCTTCTTCTAGTCTTTTTACATTGCTATTCATGTCAGCCATTTTTTGATAGTCACTAATCACATCATCTAAGAAACTATCTACTTCAATCGGCTTAAAACCACGGATTGATTTCTCAAACTCTTTTTCGAAAATATCTTTAGCGGATAACTTCAAAGTATTTTCATTCAATTGTCTCACCTACCAGATCATTTTCTTAATTACTTTTCAGAGTTAAGTAGTCTTTAACATTATAAGTAGTTTACCTCAATTATTCAAGTTAAACTATTACTATTATTATAACCTATTTGATTCAATATGTTTCAACCATACATTAATATACTTCGTCTGTTCCGTAAACAGCTTCAAACTCATACGTTCTGCATGACAGCTCATAATCACTTCGTTAAACGTAGAAATCAGCTTTTCTTTGCTCGGCTCAGTGAAACGTTCATCTGTACGTACTTGAAGTATATCATCTATAATTTTAACAGAAGATTGTAAAAAAGGTTCAATTTCTCGTTTAAAGTCATACTGATAACCATCGCGCATACGTGCATATCTTTGATTGACTTCATCGAGTAGTTTAAAATAGTGAGTATAATTATATTTTCTTGACATCATGTCTTCACCTCATATAATTATGATAGTTTACAGCATTACATACAACACTAAATACATTCTGTGAAATATACAATAGAAATTAGGTTTTATTATGAAATATCCAACAGGTGTAAAACGCAATGTTAATCAGCATATGCACGGACTAAATGATAAGTCTAAAGATAAATCTAATACTGATTATAGTGCGCGTGGTATGACTTTAGAGAAAGATCTTGATGTGACAAATACATACTATTTAAATTCTGACATCGCAGTCATCCATAAAAAACCGACACCAATACAAATTGTCCATGTTGATTATCCTGCTAGAAATCGTGCGAAAATTGATGAAGCATATTTTAAAACACCATCAACGAGCGACTTCAACGGTATTTATCGTGGCAAGTACATTGATTTTGAAGCAAAAGAAACTCGCAACAAAACAAGATTTCCGATGATTAACATCCACGAACACCAAGTCGATCACATGCACGATTGTGAATCCCATGGTGGTATCGTATTTCTTATCGTCCGATTTACTGCTTACGGGGAAACATTTGTTTATCCGTTCAAAGAATTTTATAAACATTGGATGATTTTTAAACAAGGTGGCCGCAAGTCTATTCCATATGCCGATATAAAAGAATCAAGTATTACAGTGCCGATTCGATTAAATCCGAGAGTAGATTATCTTGCTGCTGTCGACGAATTATTTTTTAAGTAGGAGATTTCATGACAGAAAATAACGAAAGTACGAACAATCAACGTACAAGTAAACATAAATTTAATTATGTAACCATCTTAAAACGTGCATTTTTAATTTCAATATTATTAGGTCTTATACTATTAATGTTTGGTACGTTTTTATTTGCTTACTATTCATCAAATGCACCAACATTTACCGATGAGAAACTTAATGATCCGGTCCCCTCTCGCGTCTTTGACGTCAATAATAATTTTGTTTTTGAAATTCATCAAGAACAACCGCGTGAACTCATTGAGATTGAGTCATTACCAGATGATGTGAAAGATGCTGTTTTAGCCGTTGAAGATAATAGATTTTATGATCACGGCGCGATTGACTTCATTCGTCTTGGTGCATCCGTCATTCGAAACTTTCAAAGTGGTTTCGGCGCAGAAGGTGGATCAACAATTACTCAACAGGTCGTTAAGCGTGTGTTTCTAACGGATGATAAGTCGCTCGAACGTAAAGCACAAGAAGCGTATTTAGCATACCGACTTGAACAGGAATACACAAAAGATGACATTTTAGAAATGTATTTAAATAAAATATATTATTCCGATGGGATTTACGGTATCAGAACAGCGAGTATGTATTATTTCAATAAGGAACTTCACGAATTAAATTTAGCGGAGACAGCCTATCTTGCTGGTTTACCTCAATTGCCTAATATTTACAATTTATATATCGATTCAGAAAGTGGCATCAATCGTGCCCATATGGTACTTTATCTGATGAATTATCACGGCAGAATTAGCGATGAACAATATGAAGAAGCACTTGCAATTGATATTACTGCTAATCTAGTTCCAAGAACTGAGGAAGAACGCATCGATTCAGAACCTGATAATCCAGAGTATGCCGCTTATATCGATCTGATTCGTGAAGAGATTGATAACAGCGATGCATTTGGTGAAATGTCGAGTGGAGATGTATTAGCAAGCGGTGTCGATATCTACACAAATATGAATGTTGATGCTCAATTACGCATGTACAACATTACGAATAATAGACAGTATTTTAGTGGCGAAAAATTTGCATCAGATAACTTTGATATGGGTGCGATTTTACTCGATACTAAAACTGGTGGTGTCGCAGCCGTTTCAGGTGGTCGTGATTATAGAGAAATCGTCAAACATAACATGGCCACATACGCACGTAATGTTGGATCTACAATGAAACCATTTCTCTCATATGCACCAGCTATCGAATATTTACAGTTAGGTACGGGACATTTAATACAAGATGAGGAATCATACTCACCAGTTGGAACTGACGGCATGATATATAATTATGATGGCCAGAACCACGGTAACGTGACGATGCGAACATCTGTGTTGAGAAGTTTTAATATTCCATCAGTAAAAATATTTGAACAAGTTGTCGATGAAGTTGGAACAGAAGGTGTCATGAACTTTGCATCAGAAGTTGGACTGAACTACTCTCATATTGGTGATGGGAATTATGAAGTGAATTTTAATGATGTACTTGGTGGATCAGAGTCTCGATTTAGTCCGAGAGAAATGGCAGAAGCTTACCGTGCATTCGGTAACAACGGGGAGTACGGTGAAAGCCATGCCATTCGCTCAATAGTCACATTGGATGAGCAATCGTTTGAATTCGAAAATGAAACACACCAAGCGATGGAAGATTATACGGCTTATATGATGACCGATATGATGAAGCATACGTTCTATAGTTACGGAACAGCTGCAAATGCTTATATCAATGGGTTAAACCTTGCAGGTAAGACAGGAACAACGTCTTATGATACAGCACACGCGAATGAGCTTAATTTACCAAATAACTCCGGTAAAGATGCGTGGATTGTCGGATACACACCAGAATACACAATGAGTGTATGGATGGGCTTCCACGAAGATAGACCGGATGGTGAATCATCATTCGTTGGCGGTAACGAACAGATCATGCCACAGTGGTTCTTTAGGGATGTCATGGCGAATGTATCATCGTACAATGGTGAAGACTTTACGATGCCAGAGAGTGTCAGATGGCAAAATAGTGAAATTGAAGTCAATGTTGAATAGGTTTGATTAGAAGTTGATTACGTGCCTATGAGCGATGCTCAAGGGCACGTAATTTATTTGTGTGGTCAGTGAGCATGTTTCAATGGAACGCAAAACAATCTGCGTGTCAGTGAGCAAGTTTCATTGGAACGCAAATCGATCTGCGTGTCCGTGAGCAAGTTTCATTGGAACGCAAATCAATCTGCGTGTCTGTGAGCAAGTTTCATTGGCACGCAAACTAATCTGTGTGTCTGTGAGCAACTCTCATTGGAACGCAAACTAATCTGCGTGTCTGTGAGCAACTCTCATTGGAACGCAAATCAATCTGCGTGTCTGTGAGCAACTCTCATTGGAAC
>DYYI01000054.1:0-16133 GCA_020741755.1 Aliicoccus persicus
AATCAATCTGCGAGTCAGTGAGCAAGTTTCATTGGAACGCAAATCAATCTGCGAGTCAGTGAGCGAGTTTCATTGGAACGCAAATCAATCTGCATGTCTGTGAGCAAGTTTCATTGGAATGCAAATCAGTTTGCGAGTCAGTGAGTAAGTTTCATTGGAACGCAAATCAACTGCTAGACCGTTTACTGTTCCTCACGAGCTAAAAATCGTAGCTGAGGAACACTTGGGATGATTAACTGTTCCTCACGAGCTGGAAAGCGTGTGCTGAGTCCCACTAAGGGCTACAAAGTGTTACTCCCGAGATAAAAAATAAGAGTTGAGGAACACTCAGAGGTCTTCAAGGAGAGAAACTATAAAACCAAATAAAAATCCCGCTAGTGCTCGCTCATTTCCGCACTAACGGGATCCCCAATTCTTAATCAAACGACAATCTCCAACCCACCTCAAATCCAACCAATCTCCAACCCAAAACCACCAACCTAACACCTACAATATCGGCGCAATCAGATTGGCAATTGCTTCCTTAAATCGGATCATCTTTCCGCGTTCATTATAAATTTCTGATGTTAACAATTCTGAGTCCTCGATGTCTTGCTCGAAGATTTTACGATGTTTCACTGCTTCGTCAATACTGTATATAAAAGTATTGATTTCAAAATTCAATGCGAAACTTCGATTGTCAATATTTGTTGTTCCGACGGAGACGACTTCATCATCTACAATCAAAACTTTTTGGTGTAAAAAGCCTTTCTTATACACATATACTTTAGCGCCAAGTTCGGCAAAGAATCCAGCATTCGCATATGTTCCCCAATAAACGAATGGATGGTCCGGAAAACTTGGTATCATAATTTTTACTTCGATGCCAGACAGGATCGCCATCTTCAATGCTTCTGAAAATGACTGATCGGGGATAAAATACGGCGACTGTATATGTATGGAGTGTTGTGCCGTTGCAATCATTTTAATATAGCTGAATTTTATCTGTTGAAAGTGTTCGGTTGGTCCGCTCGAACCGATTTGCATCGGTACGTTTCCTTTATAATCCACATTCGGGAAAAATTCATCTTGGTATTTTAACGGTTCGCGTTTCTCCTGTGAATTCCAATCCATCATAAATCGGCGTTGCAATGCTTTCACAGCATCTCCTTTAACCCGGAGGTGTGTATCGCGCCAATAGCCAAATTTTTCTGACCGGCCAACGTATTCGTCACCGACGTTGAATCCGCCGGTATATCCGATTTCGCCATCTATCACGACGATTTTTCTATGGTTTCTGTTATTCAATCGGAAGTTAATCAAGGGCAGCTTGTTCGGGAAGAATGCATAGACGTGTCCGCCTGCTTTTTTTAGCTTCCTGAAGTTGCGCATATTCAATGAACGTGATCCAATATCATCATACAATATGCGTACTTCAACACCTTCTTTTTGTTTTTCAATCATTGCATTGTATAATTTCTTGCCTAGGCCATCTAATTTAAAAATATAATACTGGAAATGAATATGGTGTTTGGCGTTTTTAATATCTTCAAGCAATGCATCGAACTTAACGTTTCCATCCGTATATGTCGTGATTTCATTATTCACTGTGACATAGGCATGGTTGGAGTAGAGAAGGAGATGGACTAGTTTATAGTACTTTTGATAGATTGGATTTTCGAGAATAAATTCTCTATTTCTTAATTTTTGCATCTGCTGCTGTACGCGCTCTTCTAAGTTACGTTGAACTGTTTCATCGGCTTTAAATAAATCTTCATTATAAATGTGCCGTCCGAATACGAGGTACAATATGAAACCGAGACCAGGTAGGAAGAACAATACAAGCAGCCATGCCCAAACACTCTGTGCACTTCTACGCTCGATAAAGATCATGGAAATACCAAACAGAATGTTGACAAAGAGTAGTGTCGCAACGAAAATATTAAAAGGTGTAATCTGTTCTCCGATGAAGTCTGTCAGTTGATTTATCAATTAAATCACCTCTCTTTAGTGATATTATATGTGAATGTGCACAAAATTGTAATAAATTCCACGAAACTCTTCTAGTATTTTCAAACAGAAGGGTGTAAAATGTATACTAACTACAGATGTAGGGAGATGTATATCGTGAAAGAACAAAGTAACAGCAAAGTTGAAGCAATTGTAGAGATTCTTAAAGAACTTGGCGTGAAAGTATCAGTCACTAAGTCGAAATTCGAAATGGTAAACGCGATTACACATAAGGAAGTCTTAAAGCTAAAGGAAAGCAATATATAAAAAACTACAAACATTTCAATTGTTTGTAGTTTTTTTGGCTAAATTGCTGTTTTATAACGCATGCGATAGAACTGGATACTGAGTACAATTCCGATTGCGAGCATATTACTCCACAGTGCCGTACCACCATAGCTAAGAAATGGTAGCGGTAAACCGGTAATTGGTAACAGCTGAATCGTCATTCCAATATTTTGGAATACTTGGAACATCAACATCGAGATGTAACCCACGATGAAGTAAGCAGAGAAACTATCCATCGATGCACTCGCAATGCGAGCGAGATGCAGCATCAATACGAATAGTATCATGATTACAACCGTAGAACCAATGAAGCCGAACTCCTCACCGATGATCGTAAAGATAAAGTCTGTATGGTTCTCTGGTATGTAAATAGAGCCCTGTCCATAACCCTGCCCCTGTAATCCACCTGAACCGATTGCTTGGAGTGAGTTCGCGAGTTGGAATCCACCTTCACGGAAATATTCATAGGGTCTCAGCCACGTATAGATACGTTCTAATTGGTATGATTGTACACCGAGCAAGTTTTGAATGATGTCTGGGCGATACAATATGCCGAGTATCGTCGTCACGCCGATTGAAACAAATACGATTAAAGTGGGTAAAATCAACCACCAACTAATTCCAGAAACAACCACCATACCAAGTATAATCGCGATGAATACAAGCACGGTACCTAGGTCATTTTGGGATAGTATAAAGAATAAAGGTAATGCTGTGACGAGCACCATTTTAAAGAGCAATTTGAAATCTTCTATAAGATCGTTAGATTGCTTAAATTGGTTATGCTGACTAATGACATAGGCAAGTGTCAATATGTATATAATTTTCACAAATTCAGATGGTTGTAAGCTGAGTCCTCCGATACGATACCAACTTTGGGCACCGTTGATGATAGGTGTGAATGGCGTATCTGGCATTATAAATAAAACAAGTAATGAAAGAACACCTGCACCGTAAATCAGCCATATATATTGTTTCATCAGGGTCATCGGAATCACCATAACAACAAATGCGATTCCAAAACCAATGACATAGAAGACAATCTGGCGCATTCTAAAATCACCGATGTATTGGTTGCTTGTCATTGCGGAAGTAATGACGACAACACTGATGACTGCTAGCACTGCAATTATGGCAATCAACACATAATCGATGCGTGCAAAGAAAAAGTTTTTTTCGCGTGTTGAACGATCCTGTCTCTCCACAATTTCTCTCCTCAATATTTCAAAAATTAACTGTATAATATTATACTATGAACGAATAAGAAATTCAGTGAAAAAATAACATTGTAATTAAAATGATGAATTGGACGATGCTAAAATGATTGAAATGACTTTAGAAAATGTAGCAAAAAGTGTGAATGGAACATTGAACAAGGCGGCAGAACGCCAAGCTCTAGAGATGATTAAGGGTGTGTCGATCGATACGCGAACGATTCAAGCGGGAAATCTGTTTATTCCGTTTTTAGGTGAACACGTCGATGGGCACAAATTTATTGATATGGCATTCGATAAAAAGGCGAGCGCCTCGCTATCTGAGCACCATGAAGATTTAGAACGAGATGTGCCAATTATTCTCGTGGAGGATGGACTCATTGCGCTCCAGAAGTTATCACAGGTCTATCTGAACGAAGTGAATCCAAAAGTAGTAGCGATCACTGGTTCAAACGGGAAAACGACAACGAAGGATATGATTGAATGTGTACTGACGCCATATTTTAAAGTGCAAAAAACAATTGGTAACTTCAATAATGAAATCGGCTTGCCATTGACGATTCTTCAGCTGAACAAAGATACGGAAGTTTCTATTTTAGAGATGGGTATGGATCAGACGGGAGATATTGATTTTTTAAGTCAGTTAACAGAACCGAGTGTCGCAGTCATAACGAACGTAGGGGAATCACACATTGAGAAACTCGGAAGTAGAGAAGCAATTGCACGAGGAAAGTTCGAAATCGTCAATGGTTTAAAAAAAGATGGGACTTTTATCTATAATGGAGACTATCCAAGATTGAATGAATTGATTGATCATGCTGCTCCTTACAAACAGATGAATGCCGGGACAGCCGATACGAATGATTTTGTCGTGTCGAATGTTAAGCAGACGAGTGAAGGGACATCGTTTTCGATGACAGGTATCACTGAGGAGATTCATATTCCACAACTCGGTGCACACAACGCACAAAATGCAGCACTGGCATTGCTTGTTGCACAAACGTTAGGTATATCTTTAGATGAAGCACAGAAACATTTTGCCAATCTAAAAGTTACGGACATGCGCATGCAACAGATGACACTAGCGAGTGGTGCATTGCTCATTAATGATTCTTACAATGCTTCTGTATCAAGTATGAATAGTGCGTTAGACAGCATCGCTACGATTGATAGTGACAGACGCATCGTTGTACTTGCTGACATTTTAGAGCTTGGCAGTTATACTGAGGAACTGCACAAGCAAGTCGGTGCACATATTAACACGCTCGGGCATTCAATTTCGGAAGTTATCACTTTTGGTGATCGAGCGAAATATATACATGACACAGTTGAACAAACGCGTAAGCAACATATGCGCTCAATTGAAGAAATTGTGTCACACTTACAAGGTAAACTGGGTGATAGTACAGTAATTCTTCTCAAAGGCTCGCGTGGTATGCAACTGGAGAGAATAATTGAAATGCTTGAATAATCAATTGAAAAGTGTTAGTATTTAGAAGTTGCGAACAATTAGGACGATAAAAAACAAAGAAATAGTTATTAAAAAGGAGATCCAAAATTTGAATTTTTTTAAGGAATTAGGTATCAGTGATGAGACATTAAAATCACTTGATGACTTGGGATTTAATCAGCCAACACCTATCCAAGAGAGCAGTATCCCTATTGCGCTAGAACGCAGAGATATTTTAGGGCAAGCTCAAACAGGTACAGGTAAAACAGGGGCTTTCGGAATTCCAATTGTAGAAAACACACAAAAAGGCAAAGGCTCTCAAGTGTTAATTTTAACACCGACAAGAGAACTTGCAGTACAAGTTAGCGAACAGCTACGCGCATTCAGTAAATACAAGCGCTTGATGGTATCTTTAGTATTCGGTGGCGTATCGATTGAACGTCAGATTAAAGAATTGAAGAGAAAGCCTGAGATCATCGTTGGTACGCCAGGGCGTGTTATCGACCATATTAAGCGCAGAACATTCCGCTTAGATGATATCCGTACACTCGTATTAGATGAAGCGGATGAAATGATTAACATGGGATTCATCGACGATGTGAAATTTATCATGTCGAATATGCCAAATGAAGAGCGACACACACTTTTATTCTCGGCAACGATGCCAAAAGCAATCCAAGAGTTAGTTCAGCGATTTATGAAAGATCCTGAGATTGTAAAAACGAAAAACGATATTGAAAATACACCACAGATCGATGAGTTCTACACGATTGTCAAAGAACTTGAGAAATTGGATGTATTTACAAACTTCTTAGATATTCACCAACCGCAACTGGCGATCGTCTTTGGTCGTACGAAGCGCCGTGTGGATGAGTTGACGAGTGCATTGATTGCAAAAGGATATCGCGCAGAAGGTTTGCACGGAGATATCACACAGTCAAAACGTCTTGAAGTATTGAAGAAATTTAGAAATACAGCACTGGACATTTTAGTTGCAACAGACGTCGCAGCACGTGGGCTAGATATTTCAGGTGTATCTCACGTTTACAACTTTGATATCCCTCAAGATGCTGAAAGTTATACACACCGTATCGGACGTACGGGTCGTGCCGGCAAGTCTGGTATTGCGTTAACATTTGTAAATCCAGTAGAGATGGATTACTTACGCATGATTGAAACTGAAAAGAACAAAACGATTTCTGCACTTCGTCCACCACTTGATAATGAAGTTCAAAAAGCGAAAGAAAAAGAAATCGAAACGAATATTGCACAGTGGATTTTAGAAAATGACAGCAAGCGTTCTGATCAAATGGCTGCTAAATTACTTGAAAACTATGAGCAGAATGCACTTGTTTCTGCACTGCTTAACCAGATCATGTTCTCTAAAGAAGATGATAATATTCAGCTATCATTTGAAAAACCACTTGTGAAAAAATCGAACTTCAAATCCAAAGGTGGCAATCGTCGTGGTAACCCACGCAAGCCTCATGGTAAAAATAATAAGCGCTCATTTAGTCACAATTCTAAAAAAACTGGTTCTAACTCAGGTAGACCAGATCGCAACAACAAGCGTGACCGTCGTTCAAAAGAAGGCAGAACGTTTAAAGATATGTTAAAGTAATCGATTGAAAATAATAACGCACATGCAATCAACTGATTGTATGTGCGTTTTTTGGTATACTCATGCTAGATGTTTTATCATCTTTATGGAGGTAAAAATGAAGCGTTTAGAACCAAAAGTAGCGAACTATATTCGCGTTAAATTTTTGTTAGGATTAATCATTCAAGTGCCATTGATCATTGTTTATGTCTTTATTCATCAACATTATGATCTTGATCTTTGGCTGTTATATGTACCGATTGGATTGATCGTTCTAGGATACATCTGGTCGCTATTCATCAGACCCGGAATTTATATGCGCGTGACGAAATATGATCATAGTAAGACAGCGTTTGAATTAAAGTATGGTCTGATTTTTGTACGTAAAGAAATGTTACCACTGCGACGAATTCAAGATGTGACGATGCAGACAGGCGTCATTTCCAGACGCTTTAATCTCGGCATACTCAGCATTTCTTCAGCGAGTCAAAGAATCGTGACGCCGCCGCTAGATATTGATGAGTTAGAGCAATTGCAGAAAGATTTAATAGAAATCGTAAAGGCGGTGGACAATCATGCATGAACCACAAAAACTCCATCCGCTCGCGTATTTGTCGAGTGCGCTCAACTTTGTTAAAAACATGTTTATTCCAGTGCTGCTTGTCATTTGGAATACGAACATGTCGAGTTTGAATTTTATTGAACTCGTGCGAAATATGTCGACGATGGTCATGCTCATATTATCTTTAGTTGTTATTTTAATCGTTGTCATATCCTTAATCGAGATGCTCAATATTTATCGTACACGCTTTTGGATTGAAGATAATAAATTTCACTATCATGATGGTGTACTTGTTAAACGAGAGAAAGAGCTGAATATTAGACGAATTGATTCTGTTGATATTTCAGAACCGATTTATTTAAGAATATTCGGTGCAAGTCGATTAAAAGTAACGACACCTGGTGAAGGTTTAACGATTTCAGTCATGAAAAAAACACAGGCGAGTGAGCTTCAAGAAACATTGTACTATGAGAAAGAGAAGCTTGAAGCCATCGATGAAGAACAGGCTGAGTCAACGAATGTTATCGATGAAGAAGTGGATGAAACAGGAGAAGTATCATCAATAGTTGAAACGAAATCAGAACCAAAAGAACGTGAACTGCTCTATGCAATGACGGGACGAATGCTTGTGCTCATGGCGATGACTAGTGGTGCACTCGGTACATTTTTAGCAATTATTCTTGGTATATTTGGTTCATTCTCGGGTGTGTTTATAGAGGAGATTGTTGAAAGATATTTCGACGTTTTTGAGAACTTTATCCGTGTACCAGTCATTGCAATATCCGTTGCAGCGATCCTGTTTATTATCTTCGCTTATGTGATGGGTACGATTCTTTTAGCAGTTAAGTATTACGATTATAAGCTTTATAAACGTGGTGATGATTTGATGGTTGAATACGGGTTGCTCGAGAAAAAACACCAGAGTGTCAACATCAATCGTGTGCAGGGGATTGTTATAGAGGACAGTATCATCCGACGCATATTCGGTTTCTATAGTCTAAGTGTGATTATTTCTTCAGATGCCATGAGTTTATCTGAAGGTGGGAATAAAATATCATTACTTCCATTTGTCAGAAGAAAACAACTGTATGAAATTATTCACGACATTTTCCCGAATTATCATATGGAAGTACCACCGCGCAAAGTACCACTCCGTGCATATAGAAGGTTCTTCCAAATTCAGGCGTTAGTTATCGTCACTGCGACAATCGTCGTACAAATACTTTACTGGGAGTACACGTGGATTGTCGGTATCCTCTTGTTTGCTGCAATAACATTCGCTGGTATTTATAGTGCACGCAATACGGGCTATCGCATCGATGAAGCGCACGATGAGATCAATCTCATGTCGACGTCTTTCTTTAGTCGTTCGCACTACGCGATGAAACGCAACCGTGTGATTCACGTCAGCACGTTTACACAACCACTATTGCGCTTCGATAAACTGGCAATCATTCATGTTAAAATGGCTGCTGGTTTACTTGGAGAGAAAATCACATTGCGTTATTTAGACATCAAAGATATCGACAAAATTTGGCATTGGATTAAAAGGGGGATGAAGCATGAAGCAAATATCGAAACGCGCGATCACGCTGTGGAGAATTAAAGAGGCGGTAACAGCAGTTGTCGTCGCTTTGTTGGCTGTTGTTGCTTATGTTTTATCTGAACGGTTTGATTGGATGCCACTCTTTGTGACATGGATACTAGCTGGTATCGCTTTGTTATTGTTTTTAACAGAAGTAATCATCATTCCTAACATCAAATACAGAACGACAACATACGGCATCGTTGATGATGTTCTGAAAGTACACAAAGGTGTGTTCACAAAGTCCAGACAACATGTACCGCTCATTCGTATCCAAAACATAGATACGAAGCAAGGTCCATTGATGGCAAGATTCAATTTAAAAGGGGTGCAGCTCAGAACTGCATCAAGCATCGTGTATATCCCAGAACTAGAGTCCGATGAAGCAGATTCACTACGTGACGAAATTCGTCAAATCGTCAATGAAAACGTCGGGAGTAGTATATGATTATAGGACTTGGTACAGATATTGTTGAAATCGACCGCATCCGTGCTGTAGAAGATAAAAACAATCGCTTATCAAAACGCATTCTAAGTGAAGATGAAACACGTTACTATGAAACATTGACGAATGATTCGAGAAAGATCGAATATTTAGCAGGAAGATATGCTGTGAAAGAAGCATATAGCAAAGCGCTTGGCTCGGGAATTGGTGCAACCATTTCATTTAAAGAAATCATCTGTTTGAATGATGAGGTGGGTAAACCATATTTACAAAATGATCATGCTGCACTCGTGTCTATTTCGCACACCGAGCATTACGCAACAGCGACAGTAATTATCCAAACCGTTAAGGAGTGACGCTATGTCTAGTAAATATTATCGTTCTACAATTATGGAAGTGGATTTGGAACGCATTGAGCACAACTTGAACGAATATAAACGCGTGGTGCCGAACAAGCAGATGATCGCAGTCATTAAAGCGAATGGCTATGGGCTTGGCAGTACAGTGCTCGCTGAATTTTTATCTGAAAAAGGTATAGATTTTTTTGCGGTTGCGACACTTGATGAAGCGATTGAACTTCGCATGCATGGTATACGCGATAAAATACTCGTGCTCGGTGCGATTATTCCGAAAGATATAAACAAAGCGATTCAACACCGCATCGCTGTTACAGCACCGAGTCTTAACTGGGTAAAACAGGCGAAAGCAAAGGTGAAGGATAAATACGAAAAAGAAGTATGGATTCATATTAAAGTGAATAACGGCTTTAATCGGCAGGGGACAAATGATGTCGGAGAGTTAAAGCAGATGGTGGAAGAGATTAAAAATTTCAAATACTTTAAGTATGAAGGTCTGTATTCTCATTTCAGTTCGGCGAATGAAGATAACGATAAGACATCTGTTGAATATGAACGCTTTAAAGGAATCATACAAGCGCTTGAGCATCCACCATATGTGCATATACAAAATACCGCTGGTGCATTAACGATTGATGCATCAGTGTGCAATGCAATGCGCATAGGTATCGGACTGTTCGGCTATTATCCAAGTGAATTTATCCATCAGTCAACAGATATCAAATTACGCGCAGCAGTACAGCTAAAAACGAAAGTGTTAGATGAACAATTCTTAGATGAGAATGATGTTGTCGGCTACGGTCAAACGTACAGTGCAAAGTCTAAAGAAAAAATTGTCATCTTACCGATCGGTTACGCAGATGGGTTTACACGTCAGATGACAGGTTACAAAATGATAATTAATGATTCAGAATGCGAAGTCGTCGGAAATGTATGTATGGATATGACGATGGTGCGTGTGCCAGATAACGTTAAGATTGGGGACGAAGTAACAATTGTGTCAAAAGAGGATATGCATATAAATTCGCTTTATAATTATGCAAAACATATGGAATCTATCACATATGAAGCCCTTTGTTTAATATCCAAAAGAGTACCTAGAAAGTACATTTATGGCGATTCACAATTTGTGAATAACGATGTCTTAAAATAAGTAGTCCATAATATTATAAAGTGGTATTATTGAATATATAGGAGTGGGATATTGTGTCAGTATTTAAGTACGAAACTATTGGTGACGCGATGAAGAGAGGTTATGCAGAAATGCATGAAATCAATCTATCAATCTCTGAAGCTTATTTTTCTACAGAAACACAAGCAGCGGTTTTAAATGAAAAAAATATAATGTCAAAAAGATGGTGTCTAGATGAAACGAGGAGAGATTTATCTAGCCAATCTTGATCCGGTAGAAGGTTCTGAACAGGGTGGTAACCGACCTGTACTGGTCATTCAAAATAATGTAGGTAACTATCACAGTCCAACTGTGATAGTTGCTGCCATAACAGGACGGATCAATAAGGCAAAAATACCGACACACGTGGAGATAGCCAAGGATACATATAAATTAGAGAAAGATTCAGTCATCCTTCTTGAACAAATTCGAACAATCGACAAGAAGCGACTGCAAGAAAAACTGACGAGTTTATCAAAAGATAAAATGCAAGAAGTCAATCAAGCATTAAAAGTCAGTCTAGAATTAAACCCATCCAAGAAGAAAAAACATAAGAAGCACCGCTCATAATAGACGATTATATATGTCTATTCATGTCAATAGTTTGATGGGGGGAAAAATAATTTGCCATATACACAAAACATATATGCTGATTACAAAGACATAGTCAGTCGCTATATTTCAGGTCAAGAACAAGAAGCACTCCATCAGTGTGCTGATTTTTGCGAGCGCGTGATTAAAATGAATTCTGCTACAGAAGAACTTGTTCAAATACATATGGATGTTGTCGATGAAATCGATTTAAAAGATGCATCAGAAATTAAAAAGAGCTTAGAAATTTTAAGAGAAGTACATATTAAACTGGGTGTATCATTTAAAGTTTACCGAGACATGGCAGAAAAAATTGAAGTTCACGATAGAGAGCTAGATGTCGCTTCTCAACTACAGGATTCGATGTTAAAGACGACGATTCCAAAATTCGATGGTATCGATCTCGGTGTGCTCAGCGTACCTGCAAACAAGGTGAGTGGAGATTATTTTAATATCATTGACCACAATGACGGCATGATGACATTTGGTGTCGCTGACGTCATTGGTAAAGGTATTCCTGCAGCACTAGCGATGAGCATGATCAAGTTTAGTATGGATAGCAACGGCTATAGTCAATACCCGAGTGATTCATTGAGAAAACTTAACCGTGTCGTTGAAAAGAATATCAATCAAAATATGTTTATTACGATGTTTTACGGCATGTTTGATAACAATACAAAGTTACTATACTATGCTTCAGCTGGACATGAACCAGCACTTGTCTATCGCTATGAGACGGATACGTTTGAAGAAATCGATGCCAAGGGAATCGTCCTGGGTGTTAAGAAGTTTGTGACATATGAGCAACGCCAAGTGAGGATGGCAGAGCGAGATATGTTGATCGTATTTACAGATGGTGTCAGTGAGCTAAGAAAACGCGATGATACGATTATAGATTTTAATGAAATTAAAGAAATGATACGAGTAAACCGAGATGAACACCCACAAGATATTGTGCAGTTCATCTATGAGAAATTGATTTCCATTACACACCCGACAAAACGTGATGATTTAACACTATTTATTTTAAAGAATTTAAATTAATACGGTTAAAATGGTATGTATGAGGGTATTTTAATCTAAATGCATATCATTTTTTTAGTGAAAGGGATTAATGATGAACTTAAGTATAATGACTGAAAAACGCGATTCACATTACTTTATGACACTTGACGGGGAACTCGATCTATACACAGCTTCAAAGTTTCAAGAAGCACTTGAACCAATAAAATCCGAAGGGACACATGATATAAAGATAGATTTATCAAAGTTATCATATATGGATTCTACTGGTTTAGGTATATTTGTGGGTACTTTGAAATCCCTTGGAAAGAATAATAATGAGTTATACGTTATCGGCGCATCTGAAAGAATTGAGCGCTTATTCGAAATTACTGGTTTGAAGGATCTTATGAATATTACAGAGGGTGACGAATAATGAGCGTAAACTATGACTATGTAGAGATGAAATTTCCTGCAAGTGCAGAATACGTTGGCTTAATACGATTAACATTATCTGGAGTCTTCTCTAGAGCAGGTGCATCATACGACCAGATAGAGGATTCAAAAATTGCCGTTTCTGAAGCGGTAACGAATGCAGTTAAACATGCATACAAAGATGGCGAACAAGGTGATATCACGATTGGTTTCGCTATTTATCCTGAAAAAATAGAAATTGTTGTATCGGACAAAGGAAAGAGCTTTAACTATGAAGAAGTTAGAGAAGACCTTGGACCATATGACAAAGATGAGAATGTTGATTTCCTTAGAGAAGGTGGGCTAGGGTTATTCTTAATCGAAGCGTTGATGGATGAAGTGTTTGTTAAAAAAGATTCAGGTGTTACAATTAGCATGACGAAGTATATGGATGAAAGCCAGGTGCGCGCGGATGGAGAATCAATCACTAACGGATAATAATCAATCGAGCGACGATATCAATGCACTCATAAAGGCATACCAGACTGAAGGTGACGAGGAAGCACAAACAAAACTCGTTCAACACTATACGAAGCTAATTGAATCGCTCGCGTATCGTTACTCTAAAGGTCAGAGTCATCATGAAGATTTAGTACAAGTGGGCATGGTAGGTTTACTCGGTGCAATCAAGCGTTTTGACACGGCATTTGAACGTAAGTTTGAAGCGTTTTTAGTTCCGACTGTTGCAGGAGAAATTAAACGTTATTTACGCGACAAGACGTGGAGTGTGCATGTGCCACGACGCATTAAAGAAATTGGGCCGAAAATTAAATCGGCGACAGATGAACTGACGAATGAGTTAGGTCGTTCGCCTCGGGTCAATGAAATCGCAGACTTTTTAGAAGTGACGACGGAAGAAGTGTTAGAAGCGATGGAGATGGGGCAGAGTTATAACGCACTTAGTGTCGATCACGCTATTGAAGCGGATAAGGAAGGCTCGACTGTGACATTGCTCGATGTCATGGGGCAAGCTGATGATAACTATGAGCTCACTGAAAAACGCATGATATTAGAGCGTGTGCTGCCCCTTTTAAGTGATCGAGAACGTCAAATTATACAATATACATTTATTGAAGAACTTTCTCAAAAAGAAGTCGGAGAAAAAATTGGTTTGAGTCAAATGCACGTCTCGCGATTACAGCGTGTCGCGATAGAGAAACTCAGACATGCAGTTCAAAATGCTGATAATTAGAAGACCTCTTAATTCGTTAAGAGGTTTTTATTTTTAGGAGAATACATATGAATGAATCATTGGTTAAACTGCTCGTGCAGTCGTTAAAACTTAAAGAAAGTAACATCAAGAATGTCATCCAGCTATTAGATGAAGGGAACACGGTCCCATTCATCGCACGCTATCGTAAAGAGATGACGGGCAACATGGATGAAGAGCAGATCAATACGATTGAAACAGAGTACAAGTATTTAGAAAATCTGGAGAAAAGAAAACAAGAAGTCATTCGATTGATCGATGAACAAGGGATGCTTGATGATGAGTTAAAGTCTGATATCTTACGTCAAACAAAGCTCAACCGTGTTGAAGATTTATATCGCCCGTTTAAGCAAAAGAAAAAGACGCGTGCGACAGAAGCGAAACGAATGGGGTTAGAACCACTCGCGAAATTTATTTTTTCACAACAGTCCGATGCCGTTGAATCAGAAGCGACGAAGTATTTGAATGAAGAAGTCGAAACGACAGAAGCTGCGATCAGTGGAGCACTTGATATCATCGCAGAGCAAGTTTCTGATTCCCCAAAATATCGAAGCTATATTTTAAAAGTGTTTAAAGTAGATGGTGTCATTGAAGCTAAGAAAAAGAGAAATGCTGTTGATGAACAAGGCATTTTTGAAATGTACTATGACTACACAGAAAAAGTAGAGACTATCGTTCCACACCGTGTGTTGGCACTGAACCGTGGTGAGCGAGAAAATGTGTTAACGGTAAAAATAACAATCGATGAAGCACGTCTTGTGCGCTATATAATGAATCAAATTGTCATTGCAGATTCTAAAACGCGTGATTATTTAGAAACGGCAGTTATGGATGGGTTAAAGCGATTAATTCTGCCAAGTATTGAACGTGAAGTGAGAGCAGATCTAAGCGAGATGAGTGAAGCGCATGCTGTAAACATCTTCAAGGAAAACTTAACAAAGCTACTCTTGACGCCACCGTTAAAAGGAAAAGTCATTCTCGGTGTCGACCCAGCATTTAGAACGGGATGTAAGCTTGCAGTCATTAACCGAGACGGTGCATTTATAGATAAAGGCGTCATCTACCCACATCCGCCACAAGCAAAAGTGGATGATGCGAAATCAACCGTCAAGGAAATGATTAAAGAATTCGATGTTGAATTAATTGCGATCGGAAATGGTACGGCATCGAGAGAGACGGAGAGCTTTATCAGTGAAGTCATCAATGAAATGGACGCGGATGTGCCGTTTATTATCGCGAATGAAGCGGGTGCATCTGTCTACTCAGCATCGCAGATTGCACGTGATGAGTTCCCGAATTTAAATGTTGAAGAACGCAGTGCAATATCCATTGCACGCCGTGTCCAAGATCCACTCAGTGAATTGGTAAAGATTGATCCAAAATCAATCGGTGTCGGACAGTATCAACATGATTTGAATCAGAAGTTTTTAACGGATTCACTCGATTTCGTCGTCGATACATCTGTGAATAGAGTCGGTGTCAATGTGAACACCGCATCACCAATCTTATTGCAACACGTGTCAGGTTTATCTGCAACGATCAGTAATAACATCGTTAAGGCAAGAGAAACTCAAGGCGGTTTTAAACGACGCAGTGAGTTAGCTAAAGTGCCAAGACTTGGAAAGAAGACGTTTGAACAGTGTGTGGGTTTCTTACGTGTGTACGATGGAGAAGAGCCGCTAGATGTCACACCGATTCACCCTGAAAATTATGATGTGGCATATAAAGTCTTAGATACGCTAGGCATATCAGCAAACACACTTGGAACAGATGAAGCCATTTCAAAAATCCAAGATGCAGATACTAAAGTACTGGCAGAACAATTTAATGTCGGTCTACCAACGATGACTGATATATTAGAAAGTTTAAAAGCACCGCTTAGAGATATTCGTGAAGACTTTGAGACACCACTGTTAAAGACTGAAGTAAGAACGCTGGAAGATTTAAAAGAGGGCATGAAGTTAACGGGAACCGTACGTAATGTGACTGATTTTGGTGCATTTGTTGATATCGGTGTGAAAAACGACGGACTTGTCCATGTATCTCAACTGAGCAATCGATTTGTAAAAATCCAATGGATGTTGTGTCAGTCGGGGATATTGTTGAAGTGACCGTCATTGGCGTCGATACGAAAAAGGGTAGGGTCAGCTTATCTATGAAGAAATAAAAAAATCGATTGGCAATTGCCAATCGATT
>DYYI01000055.1:0-33544 GCA_020741755.1 Aliicoccus persicus
GTGAATGAGAAGAAAGATTTAACAGAAGAACAGATGGTCAGATTTTTATTTTCATCTGGTGCATTTGGATTCGTTGTCGCAAACAATGCGTTTATAGCCGGTGCATCAGGTGGATGTCAGGCAGAAGTCGGCAGTGCATCAGCGATGGCTGCTGCGGCACTTGTTGAGTTACAAGGTGGAACGCCTCAACAAAGTGCGCATGCGTTTAGCATAGCGATGAAAAACATGCTTGGACTTGTCTGTGACCCGGTTGCAGGACTCGTAGAAGTGCCGTGTGTTAAACGAAACGCCGCTGGTGCAACAAATGCACTGACAGCTGCAGATATGGCACTTGCAGGTATTGAGTCAAGAATTCCAGCGGATGAAGTCGTCGAAGCGATGTACAAAGTTGGATTAACGATGCCGGAAGAATTGCGCGAAACAGGTCGTGGTGGATTAGCTGCGACACCTACAGGTGAGAGAATTAAAGAAGAATTATTCGGAGTATAATAATGGAAATTTCATTCGTATCAACCGATGTGTCATTAAAGACAATATCAGGTGTGGGAGAAAAGATGTATGAAAAGTTAAGCGAACTTGGATTATATACGGTGAATGATGCACTTTATCATTTGCCGTCATCGTATCGAGACATGACAATTATCCCAATATCTGAAGTGAATCCTGACGAAACAGCGACAGTAGAAGGTGTTGTAGAAACAACGCCTGCTGTCGTCTATTTTCGTGGTGGAAAAAATCGGTTGACCGTATTTGTAACCGTCGATGGTGTGTACTTGAAAGTCACGTTTTTTAATCAACCATTCCTGCGCAACGTGTTGTCCATTGGTGACACGGTGATGATCACGGGTAAAGTGGATTTGAATAAGCAAGAGATAAAAGGGCAGTCTGTCTCAAAAGATAGTGACGAGACCCTGAAGGTGCGCTACAGTTTACAGCAGCGCATGCACATGAAGACGTTCCAAAATATATTGAAGAAAATTTTTGAGACGCATCCGATTGAGTACAAGTTGCCAGATGAAATAACAGAAAAATATCAACTGATGCCGGTTGATCAAGCTCTGTACATCATGCATTTTCCAGAGTCACAAGAGGTGCTAACACACGCGCGACGGACGATAAAATTCATGGAGCTCTTCGAGTTCCAGCTCAAGATTATGGAACGCCGTAAAAAAGAGCGCATTCGTAACCCACATTACATCGTCGATTATGATAATGATCAACTAAAAGCATTCATTCAGACGTTGCCGTTTGAGTTGACGGAAGATCAGAAGAAGACGACGAATGAAATTTGCCGTGATTTAAGAGATAACGTGTCGATGCACCGGCTGCTCCAAGGGGATGTCGGTAGTGGTAAAACAGTCGTCAGCGGTATCGCTACATATGCAATTAAAACAATTGGTGAGCAGACAGCGTTAATGGTACCGACAGAAGTGTTGGCAAAACAACATTATGAATCATTTACTGAATTGTTTGGTGACAAGCTGAACATAACATTGCTCACAGCAAGCACGACAAAAAAGACACGTAATGACGTGCTCAATCAACTTGCTGACGGCTCATGTGACTTAGTCATCGGCACGCATGCGTTAATCGAAGATGACATTGTATTCGATAAACTCAGTTTAATCATCGTCGATGAACAGCACCGTTTTGGTGTGAATCAAAGAAATAGGTTGATTGCAAAAGCATCGCGTCGTAATGTCTTATACATGACTGCAACGCCGATTCCGAGAACTTTATCGATTACGACATATGGTGATATGGACGTGTCTACGATCAAGACAATGCCAAAAGGGCGTAGACCAGTCATCACGAAACACCATACGTTTGATGATTTGGATATCATTTTGAATATGATTGCGAGCGAGTTAAATAAAGGATATAGTATATACGTTGTTGCACCGTTGATTGAAGAATCAGAGACAATTGAAGTAGAAAATGTAAATGAAATCTTTGAATTTTTCATCGATGCATTTGGTAAAGAAAATGTCGAACTTGTGCATGGTCAATTGAAAGCAGACGAAAAAGCAGAGCGGATGGCACGCTTTGAGACATTAGAGAAAAAAATCCTCATATCAACAACGGTCATCGAAGTCGGTATCAATGTACCAAACGCAACGTTAATGTTAATATACAACGCAGAACGCTATGGATTATCAACTTTGCACCAATTAAGAGGGCGAGTCGGTAGAAGTGACGTGCAGAGTTATTGTATACTGTTATCAAATCCGAAAACTGAAAATGCGCACATGCGTATGCAAATCATGACGGAGACGACGGATGGTTTCGTCTTGAGTGAAAAAGATTTAGAAATGCGCGGGCCAGGTGACTATTTTGGTGTCAGACAGAGCGGATTGCCACAGTTTAAAGTTGCAAATTTAATCGAAGATTATAGAATATTAGAACATGCAAGACAAAGTGCCATCGTGCACGTTTCTAAAGGTGGATAAAAAACATGAGAGTATTAATGAGATTGTTAGGTCTCTTGCTTATAGGCGCAGCAGTTGTGCTGTTTTTCTGGCAAGACATTCAGGAATATTTTACAGATCGCGTGAACGATCGAATTATTGAAGCGTTCCATAATGGTGAAGAAAATGTTGAAATTGCTTGGTGGGAACGATTTATTACGGGCATCGATTCGTATGATGGAAACACCGCGCGTGCAGATTCAAATAAGAGCCAAGGCGTGAGACTTAGCGGCAATATGGAAGGTGTATTGAATATTCCGAGTGCGAACATATCAGAACCCGTATTTGGTGGCGAATGGACAGAAGAAAAATTGCGTAACGGTTTATCGTTTGTTAATGAAGATGATCATATCGACATGCAAAACGTACTGATCGCTGGCCACCGAGTAGAAGGTGCTGGTATCCGATTTAACCACCTTGACCGTGCAGAGATTGGAGATAAGATTGAGTTTATTACACGAGATGGTACAAGAGAATTCGTCATTACAGAAATCGAGTTGGTTGATCCGTCGGCAGTCGAAGTGATGAATCAGGACCCCGATCCAAACGCATCGCAAGAAATGACGTTGATCACTTGTGATGACTATAATCCAGAAACAATGACGTGGGATACACGTTTAATTGTAAAAGCAGAAATAGTTGAATAGGTGATTTATATGACCCCTGGATTCTCTTTTGGAGAGAATTTTGGGGTTTTGTTTTGGTTGTGGGTTGGTTTAGTTGAAGTGATTGTTGAATAAATATAAGGAATTTGTTTTTTTATCAATTGAGGTAAAGTTAGTATGAAGTCTATTCCAGATTTTAGTGATTGATGACCTAGCCATGGGAGAAGGAAGGGGTGGAACTATTAATACCAATAAGACATCAATAATTGTTAGCTTAATCTATGTTGCAATTGCTGCTTTAATATTAAGGTATGTTGTACCAAATGATGTGTCCTTAGGCATGTATTCAATTCTTCCATTTGGTGTAGTAATCATTGTATTTTTGTTCACTTACGTATTTAAGTATGATTATTTTGAGAAAGATAAATCTGGAGATAAAGAATGATAGTTAAGTATGAGCAGATTGAAAATGTTTATTACCCTCGAATTCTCTATTGGAGAGAGTTTTGGGGTTTTTGTATGGTTTGTGGGCTTACCATAAACTTGTGAATTCACAGCTTTATGTTAGGGGGTTTATCATAAACTTGTGGTTTCACAGCTTTACGCTGGAGGTCTTATCATAAACTTGTGGACTCACTTTGTTACGGAATTGGATTTGCGTTCCAATGAGACTTGCTCATAGACACGCAAATGGATTTACGCGCCAATGAGAGTTGCTCATAGACACGCAAATGGATTTACGCGACAATGAGATTCCCTCATTGTCGCGCAAAACAATATAATATGAGATTTGGCCTCAACTCTAGCAAGAAAGCATCTAGCTTATCGCATTTGATCCGCCATCAATAACTATTTCTTCCCCGTTAATGTAGCTAGACTCATCAGACGCTAAAAACAGCACCAAGTTGGAAACTTCTATTGGTTCCGCGCCACGTTTTAAAGGTGTTCCTTCTCTTAATGCTTTTAAGTCATTTGCGACACTCTCGTATTGCTCTGCAGCAGCTTTAACCATCTGTGTTTCAATCACACCTGGATGAACGGAATTTGCTCTAATGTTGAACTCTCCTAATTCAGCAGCAGCTACTTTGGTCATACCTCGAACAGCGAACTTCGTCCCAGTATAGGCAAGTCCACCTTTTTGACCAACAATCCCAGCTAAAGAAGAAATATTTACAATTGATCCAGCATCTGATTTTTTCATTGATGGAATCGCATATTTCATACCATAGTACACAGATTTTTGATTTATACCGTATACTTTTTCATAATCTTCTTCAGTAAATTCATCAATTGGGACCATCGCACCACTAATACCTGCATTATTTACGAGCACATTTACAGGGCCAAATTTTTCCTCAGTTTTTTTAACTACTTCTTCCCACTGACTAGCGTTGGCAACATCGTGCTCTAAGAACAAAGCGTTTTCTCCCAATTCTTCTTCTATCTTCTTTCCTAAATCTACCTGGATATCTGTAAAAACTACTTTTGCACCTTCTTTTACAAACAGTCGCGTATGAGATTCACCCATACCACTCGCACCGCCTGTAATAATTGCAACTTTACCATCAAGTCGTGCCATGTATAATTCCTCCTTATAATTTTAAAATCTTTTCGGCAAGTAACATGCCATCTACTCTTATTGTATTAATAGAAAACGCTTTCTTCAAACTTTATGATTATACAGTATGGCGTATAATAGTAATTCTTTCTTAGAAGGATAAAACAACACATAAATCTTTTTTTATTTCCCACAACTTCCTATTTGAAATCATCAAACGATTTTTATATACTACTTATTAGTACCAACTACTAAGACCAAGCACACAATTTTAAATGTGAGTAAATAACGAAGCAATCATTATCAAATATTACTAACAGGAGGCAATTATGGGTAAGTATAAAAAGAGTACGAGGCAAGCATTGCTTGTTGATAAGCTATCGACAAACCCGTTTATGACGGATGATCAACTTGCCCAATATTTTGACGTGAGTATTCAGACGATTCGTCTCGACCGTCTGGCGTTAAATATTCCTGAGCTTCGTGAACGCATCAAATCTGTTGCGCGGGAAGAGAAAGATAAAATTCGCAGTTTATCCCTACAAGAGGTAACGGGCGATATTATCGAGGTAGAGATGAATAAACGAGCGACGAGTGTGTTTGAAGTGGAAGAGTCGCATACGTTTTTAAAGTATAATGTAGCGCGTGGACAGTATTTGTTCGCTCAAGCAAATTCACTATGTGTTGCGGTTATTGATCGGCCGGTCGTACTGACGAAGTCTGCGAAGATTAACTTTGTGCATCAGGTGAAGGTGAATGACAAAGTGATGTCTACTGCTTCTGTACAATCGATGACATCAAAAATCGCGATAATAAATGTCGTTTCAAAAGTCGAGGACATGGTTGTGTTCGACGGGCAATTTGAAATGTATTTTAAAAAAGAGGATGATTGAGATGATAAAAATAGCAATTGATTTAAACGGTGGTGACAACGCGCCTCAATCGGTTATTGATGGTGTGAAACTTGCACTGGAAGAGCATGATGATGTTGAAATCCAACTATACGGAACGAAGGGTTCTTACAACGAAAATTTAGAGCGTGTCACGTTTACTGAAGTATCAGAAAAAATTGAATCGACGGATGATCCGGTACGTGCAGTGAGACGTAAAAAGGATAGCGGTATGGTTCAAGCATGTGTCGCTGTTAAAGAAGGGCGTGCTAGTGCTTGTATTTCTGCGGGTAACACGGGTGCGTTGATGAGTGCAGGATTATTTAATGTCGGACGCATTAAAGGGATTGATCGTCCGGCAATCGCTTCGATGATTCCAAGTACGAACGGTAAAGGTATGCTGCTGTTAGATATGGGAGCGAACGTTGATAATAGAGCGAATCATCTGTATCAATTTGCGATGATGGCGGATATTTATATGGAAGATATCCTCGGTCGTAAAAACCCGAAGGTAGGCCTAGTGAATATCGGTAGTGAAGAGAATAAGGGTAGTGAACTGACGAAGGAAACACATAAATTACTAAAGGAAAGTCATTTAAACTTCCAAGGTAACTTTGAAACACGTGATATTTTAAGCGGTGTTGTGGATGTTGCAGTCACGGATGGTTTTACTGGAAATATTATTCTTAAAACAATTGAAGGTACGGCGATGAGCATGATGGGCGAAATTAAGAAGTCGATGACAAGTTCTCTTAAAAGTAAAATCGGCGCTGTCCTCGTTAAGTCTGGACTAAAAAATATTAAAGACTTACTTGATTATCGTCAATACGGTGGCGCACCACTTCTCGGTTTAAATGGACACGTGTTAAAAGCGCATGGTTCGAGTGATGCCGTTGCAATTGCTTCAGCTGTGAGACAAGCGAAGCGCATGGCGAATAGTGATTCGATTGAAAAAATTTCTAACAAGGTGGGTTAATCCATGAGTAAAGTCATTATGTTCCCGGGTCAAGGTTCTCAGTATCCAGGTATGGCACGAGATTTATATGAACAAAACGATAAAGCACGCGAAGTGCTTGATCAGATTTTTAATGCTGTTGATTTTGATTTAAAATCAATTATGTTTGAAGAAAACGAACAATTGAACCAGACAGAATATACGCAACCCGCATTATTTGCACACGCGCTTGCAGCACATGCAGCGCTCGGTGTTGAGGCAGATTATTACATCGGTCACTCACTCGGTGAGTTACCCGCACTTGTTGCTGCTGGTGTTTTATCGCTTGAAGATGGGCTGAAGGTTGTTGTGAAACGCGGTGAGTTGATGAGCCAAGCGAGTGAGGGTGGTATGGCTGCTGTCATCGGCATGGATATTGAAACGCTAACGAACCTTTGTGCTGAGTTTTCTACAGACGATAAACGAATCGCACCAGCGAATTTAAACGCACCGGATCAAGTGGTGATTTCTGGTGATTTAGAGTTGATTGAGCGCTTTAAAGAAGAAGGTAAGACACATGGCGCACGCCGTGTAATGCCACTCAATGTGTCGGGTGCGTTTCACTCACACTTAATGGCACCCGCTAAAGAAAAGTTTGCTGAGTTTTTAGATGATGTTGAATTCACTCATGCGACAACACCTGTCGTGCAAAATTTCAGTGCAAAAGACGAAGAGAGAATTTTGATTATTAAACAAAATTTAATCGAGCAACTTGTCTCTCCAGTCAGATTTGTTGAAAGTATCGAACACTTGAAAAAGCTCGGTGCGACAGAGTTTATTGAAGTTGGTCCGAAAAAAGTGTTGAGTGGTTTAATCAGAAAAATCGATCGTGATTTAGTGACGAAAAACGTAGATACATTAAGTGATTTGGAGGGGTTTGTTCATGAGTAAAGTTGCATTAGTTACTGGTGCATCGCGCGGAATTGGTGCGAGCATTGCGCAAGCACTAGGGAAAGATGGTTATCATGTTATCGTGAACTATTCAGGTTCACAAGATAAAGCCGAAGCCGTTGCTGCATCAATTAAAGAAGCTGGCGGCAGTGCTGAAGTTTATCAGTGTCATGTGCAAGATTTTGAAGCAGTGAAAGAAATGATTAAGCATATCACATCGACACATGATTCACTAGATCTTGTCGTTAACAATGCAGGTGTGACAAAAGATGGATTGTTAATGCGCATGAAACCTGAAGATTTCGATAAGGTGATTGACATTAACTTAAAAGGTGCATTTAATGTCATTCAAAATGTGTCGCGTCCAATGTTGCGTCAAAAGCATGGTCGCATCATTAACATTTCTAGTATTGTCGGCAGTATCGGTAATGCGGGTCAAGCAAACTATGTTGCATCTAAAGCGGGAATCGATGGATTGACGCGTTCAGTGGCACGTGAACTGGCACCAAAAGGTGTGACAGTAAATGCAATTGCACCAGGTTTCATCGAAAGTGACATGACAGATGTGTTAAGCGATGAGATTAAAGATGCCATGCTGCAGCAAATTCCACTTGGACATTTCGGTGAAGTGAATGACATTTCAGAAGCTGTGAAGTATTTAGCTTCTGACAGTGCAAAATTCATCACTGGACAAATACTTCATGTCAACGGTGGTATGTACATGGGGTAGTGGAATATGTTAATATTAAAAGGAGGTGAAGTGTAATGGCAAACATTGATAAAGTAAAAGCAATCATCGTTGATAAATTAGGTATTGACGAAGATAAAGTAACAACAGACGCATCGTTCAAAGATGATTTAGGTGCAGACTCATTAGACATTGCGGAATTAGTTATGGAACTTGAAGACGAGTTCGATATGGAGATTCCAGATGAAGAGGCTGAGAAAATCGTTACAGTTGGAGATGCACTTGATTACATCGAAAAGCTTGAAAAAGCATAAAAACTAGAGTAAATCCACTTGTTGCAAGTGGATTTCTTTTTCTTTAAGGTGAGATAATTATGGAACGATTGAAAACGACAATTCGTGAACATCGTGTTGCGAATCAAAAACTATCACAGTTTTGGCTAGCCTTCGATGCACTTGCAGAACAAATTCATTTAAAACCGAAAAACAAGTGGCTCTACGCACAAAGTTTTATGCACAGTTCATATATCAATGATTTGAGCTTAGATCGTATTTATAACAATGAGCGGTTGGAGTTTCTCGGTGATGCTGTACTAGAATTGAATGTCTCAGATTACTTGTATCAACGCTACGTTGAATTGCCAGAAGGAGAATTAACAAAGCTCCGTGCAAATATAGTATGTGAACCTTCACTTGTAGTATTCAGTGAACATTTGAATATGTCCCGATTAATCATGTTAGGTAAAGGCGAGGAAAAAACAGGTGGTCGGGAGCGTCCATCGATTATATCGGATGCTTTTGAAGCATTTATCGGTGCGATGTATTTAGATCTTGGAAATGATGCAGTCATACAATTTTTAAAAGAGTATGTCTATATTCATTTAACAGATAAAAATTATACACAGCAAAAGGATTTCAAAACTGAATTGCAAGAACGCATTCATCAACTTAAACGCGGTCAAGTGACATATGAAATGCTAGATGAGTCAGGTCCGAGCCACAACAAAACGTTCACCTCAGGTGTTTACGTCGGAGAGCAATTAATTGCCAGTGGCACTGGTTCGTCTAAAAAAGTGGCAGAGCAACATGCTGCAGAAGCGGCACTTGAGATTATTACAAATTAGGTGAAGATAAATGGTCTATTTAAAAACAATTGAATCACATGGATTTAAATCTTTTGCCGATAAAGTAACGATTCAATTTGATCGTGGGGTGACCGGTGTTGTTGGACCAAATGGTAGTGGTAAGAGTAACATTACGGACGCAATCAGATGGGTGCTCGGTGAGCAATCAGCAAAAACGATACGTGGGACGACGATGCAAGACGTCATCTTTAGTGGGACTGATACGAGAAAACCGCTGAATTCAGCATATGTAAAATTAATTTTAAGCAATGAATCACGTGACTTAAAAGTGGACAAGGATGAAGTTCATATATTAAGGAAACTCTATCGCAGTGGTGAGAGTGAGTATTATTTAAATAATGAGAAATGCAGATTAAAAGAGATTACTGAACTGTTCATGGACTCGGGTCTCGGAAAAAATGCGTATAACATCATCTCTCAAGGTGAAGTCGATCAAGTATTAAAAGCAAAACCAGAAGATCGCCGTCATTTAATTGAAGAGGCGGCCGGTGTGATGAAATACAAATCCCGCAAAAAAGAATCAGAGAAAAAGCTTGATGATACGATTGAAAATTTATCGCGTGTGAATGACATTATTAAGGAATTGTCTTCCCGTGTTGAACAACTGTCTCATGAGAGTGCTGTTGCAAAAGAATACAAAGCATTGTATGACGAAATGAAAGAGAGCGATATTGCAGTAACGGTATTCGATGTTGAATCGATTAATCAAAAGGTAAAAGACATTCAAGCAGAAATTGAATCAAGTGAATCTGAAGTTTCACGTACACAAGATAAAATCCTACAACACAATACAGAGATGCAACGACTCGAAGAAAATGAAATGCGTTTAAGTGAAGATCGTCGTGATGCACAGCAAGCATTGCTACAAGCGACACGACAATCTGAACAGTTGAGCGGTAATATCAGGCTGTATAAAGAACGAAAAGAAAATCAGTCAAAAGCTGCATCAGAGCTGCATGACGACAAAGAAAAACTAGTAAATAATATCAATAAATCTAAAGAAACGATTGCGTCGCTTGAAGACGAAATTAAAGCGTTAAAACAATCGATACAAGTGGACAGAAAAGAAAAGAAAAATTTAGGAAACACACTCGAATCGTACTTAGAAGATGATGCGTCTGAGACAGAGTCACTAAGAGATGAATTCTTTGAACTGTCTGTTAAAAAGACGACTGCTGAAAATAAAGAAAAATCACGCATTGAAGCGTTAGAGCGCAGAGACTCGTTTATGAGTGCCCAGCGTGAAAAATTGAATCATGAAGAGCGAGAACTTGAATCGATTATAGATAATATTCAATCACTTGAAGAAGTGCTTGAAAAAGAATCTTCAACAATCGAAGCACTGAGTAATCAATTAATACAATCTGAACAATCTCAAGAAGAAAAGAACTTAGCAATGACAGAAGCGAAAGATAAGGTCGAAGCTGCTGTGAGCTACATGGCGAAGCAACGTGACAGGCTAGAAATGCTTGAGAACATTGCTGATTCATACCAAGGGTTTTATCCGGGTGTGCGAGCTGTCTTATCTAAAAAAGATCAATTAAACGGTGTCACAGGTGCTGTGAGTGAATTATTTAGCGTAGCGAAACAGTATGTAACGGCACTGGATACAGCACTCGGTGCATCGGCGCAAAACATCGTTATGGATAGTGAAGAAGATGCGAAACAGGCTATACAATACTTGCGCAATGCAAGACAAGGATTTGCAACGTTCCTGCCATTGAATACGATCAAACCACGCTTTTTATCTCAAGACATTGAACGCGCGTTAGGCAATGCGCCGGTGCAGTTTCATCGGTTAATTGACATCGTTACTTTCAACGATAAAAACCGAGCGGTTGCAGAACACTTGCTAGCGAATACGCTCGTGACAGAGACGATTGAGGATGCGACAAAGCTCGCCCGAGCACTCAAATATCGCGTGAAAATCGTCACGACGAATGGTGATACGCTCATGCCTGGTGGTGCGATGAGTGGTGGCTCTAAAGCGAAGGGGACATCTGTACTCGAAACGAAAAATGAAATTGAAACGATACAGAACAACTTAAAGCGTTACGAAGCGGAAACGGAAGCATTTAAAGCGGATTATCAAAAGAAAGAGGAAGACTACGCGACTACAACAGAGAAGAACAATGAATTAGAATCAAAGCTTTCAGAAGCACGTGTTAACCATGATGAAAATCGTCAATCATTGATGGCGAAAACAATGCGTAGAGATACACTTCAGAATTCAATCGAATCGTTAAAAAGCACGGTTCAACCGATTGAAGAAGATAATGAGGCAAGTGAAGATATCGATGAAATTGAACGCCAATTAGAAGCGATACGTTCACGTCTTTCTATGCTGAATGCTTCAGATGAAGAGAAGCGTCAAACGATCGAGAAGATGAACGAACAAATTCGTACGCTCGAGCGAAATATTGATTCGACGACAATTCATTTAAATCATAAAGAAGAAGATTTGAGTGAGGCACTGGAATTACTGGAAGAGCATCAAGTTCGATTAGAACGCATCGAAATTCAAATCGAAGCGCTGAGTCAGGACTTATCATCGATTGACATCGATGCTTTAAAGGCTGAGCAGCAATCAAAAGATAAAGAGATTGAAACACTTGAACTTGAACTCAGTGATATCGATGTTGCACTCTCTGATATTAAGCGTCAGTTAAAGTCGTATGAACAGAGTAAAGAGGAAGCATCTCAAAAGATAGATGCACTCAATCAAAAGTTAAGAAGTAATACAGGTCAATTTGAAAAGTTAAATACGCAGCTTGAGACGAAATTGTCTTACTTAGAATCTGAGTACAAAACAACGTATGAGAAAGAAAAAGAAACGTTTGAAGTACCTACGGATATCGATGAGAAACGCAAGCGCATCCGTCTGCATAAACAGGCAATTGAAGAACTCGGTCCTGTTAATTTAAATGCCATTGAAGAATTTGAAACGGTTAATACACGGTACGAGTTTTTACGTGAACAAGAGAGTGACTTGCTCGAAGCACACAGCACGCTGACAGCGATTATTAAAGATATGGATGAAGAAGTATCGCGACGATTTAAAGAAGTATACGACGAAGTAAACATGCACTTTAAAGAAGTGTTTACAGAAATGTTCGGTGGTGGACGCGCAGAGTTACGTTTAACTGAGCCTGAGAATTATCTAGAGTCAGGTATTGAAATACTTGCAGAACCACCGGGTAAACGTCTGAGTTCATTGTCATTATTGTCAGGTGGAGAACGTGCATTGACGACAATCAGCTTGCTATTTAGTATATTAAAAGTACGCGTCAGTCCTTTTATCATTTTGGATGAGGTTGAAGCGGCGCTCGATGAAGCAAATGTCATCCGCTATGCACGATACTTAAAAGAACTGTCAAAAGACTCACAATTTATTGTGATTACACACAGAAAAGGTACAATGGAGTATAGCGATAGATTATTTGGTTTAACGATGGCAGAGCGTGGTGTAACGACGACGATTAGCGTGGATTTAAACAATTATGAAGAAATGATCGGAGAGTAATCAGATGAGTTTTTTAAATCGATTAAAAAAGCGTTTTAGTTCAAATAAATCTGAGCAAGAACTCGAAAAATCGGGAGAAGACCAACAGGAAAAATTAGATGATGGTTTACTCAGTCTCGAAGAATTCGAGGAATGGGAACAAGAACAGATTGGTTATAAGTTTAAACAAGGTTTAGAAAAATCACGCGAGAGATTCCAGACGGAAATCAATGCTTTGATGGCACAGTACCGTACGGTCGATGAAGATTTCTTCGAAGCTTTGGAAGAAATTTTAATCGGTGCCGATGTTGGATTTAATACGGTGATGGAACTGACGGATGAATTACGCCGTGAAGCTCAGTTAAAAAACATTACAGAAACGACTGAATTAAGAGAAACAATCATTGAAAAAATGGTTGAAATCTATAACCGCAATGATGCATTAGATGATGAGATGAATATGCAGGACGATGGATTAACGGTTATTTTAGTCGTTGGTGTAAATGGTGTCGGTAAGACGACAAGTATCGGTAAACTGGCACATCGCTATGTCTCAGAAGGTAAATCTGTCATGCTTGCTGCTGGTGACACGTTCCGTGCAGGTGCAATTAATCAGCTTCAAATTTGGGGAGATCGTGTCGGTGCTGAAGTGATTAGGCAAGGTGAAGGAAGCGATCCAGCTGCAGTGATCTTTGATGCAGTTAATGCAGCGAAAAAACGCGGTGTTGACGTGTTGCTATGTGATACGGCAGGGCGTCTTCAAAATAAAGGAAACCTCATGAATGAGCTCTCTAAAATTAACAAGGTCATCTCACGTGTTATTCCTGATGCACCACATGAAACGTTGTTGACACTCGATGCGACGACGGGACAGAATGCATTGTCACAAGCGAAATCATTTAAAGAAGTGACGAATGTCAGTGGGATTATTCTGTCGAAACTCGATGGTACTGCTAAAGGTGGTATCGTGCTCGCAATTAAAAATGAGCTTGGTATTCCTGTGAAGTTTGTTGGACTCGGTGAAAAGATGGATGACCTTCAAGAATTCCATGCAGAAAACTATGTGTATGGTCTATTTGCTGATATGGTTGATGCGGCAGAGGAAGAGGCTGAAACAGATTAAGGAGAGAGCATATGCGTGATGAACTCGAACGCACGATGCGCATGAATTATCTGTATGATTTTTATCATGAATTATTAACAGATAAACAACGCAATTATATAAAACTCTATTATTTAGAAGATTACGCACTGAGTGAAATTGCTGAAACGCTTGATGTAACACGTCAAGCCGTCTATGATAATTTAAAGCGCTCAAGGGACTCGCTCGAACATTACGAAGAGAACTTGGGTATGTATGAAGCTTTTGAAGCACGTACAGAAATTATCGAGCAGTTAAAATCAAAAGTGCATGACGAAGAAGTATTAAAACTGATTGAACAGTTAGAGAAACTCGACTAGGAGGAAATGTAAATGACATTTGAAGGTTTAGGTGAACGCCTCCAAGCGACGATGGATCGCATCAAAGGTAAAGGTAAGGTCACTGAAGCAGATATTAAAGTGATGATGCGAGAAGTGCGCTTAGCATTGCTTGAAGCAGACGTTAACTTTAAAGTCGTAAAGTCATTTGTAAACGACGTTAAAGAACGTGCACTCGGTCAAGATGTCATGACATCGTTAACACCGGGGCAACAGGTTATTAAAATTGTTAGAGATGAATTGACTGCATTGATGGGTGGAGAAAACTCGCGTATCAATCTATCAAATAAACCACCGACAGTCATCATGATGGTCGGTTTACAAGGTGCGGGTAAAACGACGACGAGTGGTAAGCTTGCACTGCATTTAAGAAAAAAGCATAACAAGAAGCCATTGCTAGTTGCCGGGGACATTTATCGTCCTGCGGCGATTGATCAGCTTCAAACAGTCGGCAAACAAATCGATATTCCAGTATTTGATATGGGTGACAAAGTGTCGCCACAGGAGATCGTAACGAACGCATTGCAACATGCACGAGATGAGCATTTGGATACGGTTATCATCGATACAGCGGGTCGTTTACATATCGATGAAACACTGATGAATGAGTTAAAAGAAGTTAAGGAAATTGCAAAACCAGATGAAATCATGCTCGTTGTCGATGCGATGACTGGGCAAGATGCGGTGAACGTTGCAGAAAGCTTTAACGACTTGCTCGATATTACGGGTGTGACATTAACGAAGCTTGATGGGGATACACGTGGTGGTGCTGCACTATCAATTAGAAGTGTGACTGAAAAACCGATTAAGTTTGCCGGTATGAGTGAGAAGATGGATGGACTTGAGCCGTTCCACCCTGATCGTATGGCACAGAGAATTTTAGGTATGGGTGATGTTTTATCTATAATCGAAAAAGCTCAGGAAAATGTTGTACTTGAAGACCAAAAAGCATTACAGAAGAAAATTAAAGATCAATCATTTACATTAGAAGATTTCTTAAGCCAGATGGATCAAGTAAAGACGCTCGGGCCACTTGATGAACTGATCAAAATGATGCCTGGTGCGAACAAAATCAAAGGTTTAGATAAGATGAAGATGAGTGGTAAAGAAATCGACCACGTCCAAGCAATCATCCGTTCCATGACGATGGAAGAGCGTGAGAATCCTGAAAAATTAAATGCCAGTCGCAAGAAAAGAATTGCTGCTGGTAGTGGACGCTCATTACAAGAAATCAATCGACTGTTAAAACAGTTTACTGAAATGAAGAAGATGATGAAGCAGATGACAGGCGGAAAAGGGAAGAAGAAAAATCCATTCGGTGGTATGGGATTACCATTTTAAAAATAATTGAACTTTGTAAAGGTAAAAGACTTTACAGAGTTCTTTTTCTTTGCTATAGTATTAAAAGTGAAAAAGATTAGAGAGGAGTTTTTATAAATGGCAGTTAAAATGAGATTAACACGTATGGGTTCTAAACGTAATCCGTTCTACCGTATCGTAGTTGCTGATTCAAGAAGTCCACGTGATGGTCGTATTATCGAACAAGTGGGTACTTACAATCCTGTTTCTAAGGAAGAAGAGAACGTTAAACTTGATGAAGAAAAGGTATTCGATTGGCTGAAAAAAGGCGCGAAGCCAAGTGATACAGTACGTAACATTCTTAGCAAACGTGGCATTATGGAAAAATACCATAATGACAAATACAGCAAATAGTTATGAAAGAATTATTACAAACAATTCTTGAACCGATGCTGGATTATCCAGATGCGCTTGACATCGACGTTCATGAAACAAAGCATCATACGACGCTTAAAGTAAATGTACATGAAGATGATATGGGACGTGTAATTGGTAAACGTGGTCGTGTAATTAAAGCAGTTCGCACAGTAATGTCGAATGCAAATCTCACGAACACCAAGAAAGTGTTTGTTGAATTAGATTAAGGCATACCGTTTTCGGTGTGTCTTTTTTCGATAGCACAAGGAGTTGAATGCGCATGACAATAGTCATTGGTAAAGTTGTGAATTTCCACGGTGTAAAAGGTGAAGTGAAAATTCATAGCAGCTCAGATTTTATAGAAGAAAGACTTGAAGTGGGAAACAAAATATCGATAGATGAAACAGAGTATATGATTAAATCGTATCGCCAGCATAAAGGCATGCACTTGGTAACATTTGATGGTGTTTCAAACTTGAATCAGGTAGAACATTTGAAAGGTCACGATGTGTATCAAGAAGGCGACGCGATTGAAATGGCACTTGAAGAAGGTGAGTATCATTTCAAAGATATCATCGGATTGCGCGTATTCACGATGGACGACCGTGAAATTGGTATGATAAGTGATATCTTACAGACCGGTGCAAAAGATGTTTGGGTCATCACTGGTGATAAGGAGTATATGATTCCGTACGTCGATGAATTTGTGAAAGATATTGATCTAGAAGCAGGGACTGTACGCATATCACCAATCGAAGGGATGATTGAATGAACATCCACTTCTTAACACTGTTTCCAGAAATGTACACAGGTGTGCTCGGCAGTTCAATCTTGGCTAGAGCGAAAGAAAAAGCAATTGTGGACTACAACCTAATTAATTTTAGAGACTACTCAGGCAACAAACACAATAAGGTGGATGATTATCCATATGGCGGTGGTGCAGGTATGGTATTAAAACCAGAGCCAATATTTAATGCGATGGATGCATTAGAATTAAGTAAAGATGCACGCGTCATTTTGCTCTGCCCACAAGGTGCGCCTTTCAATCAGAAGAAAGCAGAAGAACTGAGTAAAGAAAAAGAAATTGTCTTTATCTGTGGTCATTATGAAGGTTATGATGAGCGTATTAGAACGCTTGTTACGGACGAAATATCTATCGGTGATTACGTTCTAACAGGTGGAGAAGTCGCGAGCATGGCGATGACTGACGCAATTGTCCGATTGATTCCAGGTGTTTTGAGCCGTGAAGAAAGTCATATCGAGGATTCATTTTCAACAGGAATGTTAGAACATCCACATTATACACGCCCGAGAGAATTTCGTGGAATGAAAGTGCCAGAAGTGTTGTTAAATGGTAATCATAAAGACATCGATGCATGGCGATTAGAGGAATCTCTCAAGCGTACAAAAGAACGTCGTCCAGATTTATTAGAATAAGAAAAATAATCATTATAGACTGGTTGTTTTATGCGTGGTATTATGCTATTATATTTAAATGTGTGAATACACAAATCACAATCATCCGCTGCTGTAAAAAAGTTTGGCAAGAAGATTGAATGGGAGAAGATTATATGTCACAAGAACTACTAAGAAACTTAACGAAAGATCAGTTAAAAACTGATCTACCAGATTTCAAACCTGGTGACACTGTACGTGTTCACGTAAGAATCATCGAGGGTACGCGTGAGCGTATTCAGGTGTTCGAAGGTGTTGTAATCAAGCGTCGTGGTGGCGGGATTTCAGAAACATTTACAGTTCGTAAGATCTCTTACGGTGTAGGTGTTGAACGTACATTCCCTGTACACTCACCGAAGCTAGAAAAAATCGATGTTACACGTCGAGGACGCGTGCGTCGTGCGAAACTTTACTACTTACGTAACTTACGTGGTAAAGCTGCGCGTATTAGAGAAATTCGCTAATTTAGCAATTACTCAACAGAAAAAGCCGAAGAATCCATGTGATTCTTCGGTCTTTTTTATTTTGTATAAAATTGTGTCATAACATCATCGAGTAACTTGGTCGTCGTTACAAATGCATGTTTTTTGTGCAGACGTTCCGTGTACTTATGCGGATCTTTTCCAAACGGACCGATATTGATGAATGGTGTATTTAGCGCTTTCATATCTTCAAACGGAATATGATATGTTTTATCATAAACAGGTGTATTTTTCTCATAATCTGTAAATGATGCATCATCATCTTCATAATCCACATAACTTAAATCAGAAATTCCATTGAAATAATGCATCACTTTAACATCATCAACATGTGTTTTTGTTAATTCAATCAACTGTTCTATCAATGGATGATCCGTGTTGTTTACTGCTGGATAGTATGGTGGTGCAAACATCGTCACAACTGCTGGAGTTAGTTCTTTCATGCGTTGTAGCAGTTTAGTTACAATATCAAATGACTGCTGACGCATATCTTTTAATTGTATTGATTCTTGAATGATTTCTTCTACAGCTGTTCTGCCTAGCTTTTCATATGCATGATTTAGCAATGCTTCGTAAGTCATTTTTTTAATACTTAAAGTTGGTTCAATGTTTGATGCACGACATGCGGAACTGTATTTCTCCATCATATCTTCAATGGCATCATCTACGACTTGATTAAAAATCGAAAATACTTCATTTGCTGAACGTTGCATCGTGAATACATTGTAGATAGATGCAACATGATGTGTCACTTGCGTATTGTAATCCATCTTTAAATCATCTGATCGTAATGTAATTGGCAGTGGCGTTTGTTCACCATAAACTTCTTCATTAAAGTCTGTTTGATATTCCATATGTGTGTTTAACATACTTGCCATAAAGAGTGCATTCAATCCTTTCAGTGGCTCTCCGACATGTGTTTCAACACCGTAGCTTAAAGCAGCTGGCATAATCTTTCCGATTGAACCTGTATAGATGTAGTAGTTTGGATCATTTGGTGTTTGCATAAAGCTCGGTTCACTATTTAAGATTAACGCATAGTTTAAATTTCTCTCTTTGCGAATTTTATTTAATACTGTTGTTGCTGTACGCATCCCTTTAGAATCGACTTCTTCATCTGGTACGGTTAGAAGTAATAAATTTACAGGTAATTGTTCAACCGATGCCTTTTCAATCATGCGAATGTGCTGCGCTAATCCCATCTTCATATCCATCACACCACGCCCAAACAAGTATTCATCTGAGTCGATGTCTTGCTGAACTTCTAGAGGGAAATCATTTAGTGTTTTATATGTTTTAGTCAGTGCATCTACATCTCGTGCAATGTGTTCATAAGTGCCGAAATCATTCGTATGCACCGTATCATAATGGGACATGATGACGAGTGTTTGTGCATCTTGTTTGCCTGAATCATACAGTGCAGTTAAAACGCTTAAGTCATCACCAGCATCATGTAATTCTATATTTTTATCGTTTTTCTTAAAATAATCCAATTCTAATAATAAGTCTTTGATATTATGTGGAAACTGAATTTCTCCTTGGGTTCCACTGCGTGAATCGAGTGAGACAATGTATTTAATGAGCTGTTCAAGTCCTTCAGGTGTTTGATATTTCATTACGACCTCCCAATTGTATGTTTGTTTGAGCATTCGTTACTATTATATATAAAATAGTTGTATAATCATAAGTCTGAGAAAGCTAAAATGCTATAATTTATACATTAAGTAATTAAGGAGGAACTCTAATGAGTATCAATTGGTTCCCAGGACATATGGCGAAAGCGCGTCGCCAAATTGAAGAAATATTAAAGAAAATAGATGTGGTTATTGAAATTTTAGATGCGCGTATTCCTGCATCGAGTCATAACCCGATGCTTGATGAGGTCGTCAAAAATAAGCCGCGTATTATTTTACTCAATAAGAAAGATCTCGCAGACCCAGATGAGACTAACAAGTGGATTTCTCACTTTAAAAACGAAGGTCACCAAGTGTTAGCGTTAAACGGACGTGAGAGTAATCTGATAAAGAAAATCGAACCACTTGCTGAGATTGCAACTCAGGAATATTTTGATAAGCAGGCGGCAAAAGGTATTAATAAACGTGCCATTCGAGCAATGATTTTTGGTATTCCTAACGTCGGTAAATCAACGATAATAAATAACATTGCAGGTAAGAAACAAGCAATTACCGGTAACACGCCAGGCGTGACGAAAAAGCAACAATGGATTAAGGCAGGTCGTGATATGGAATTGTTAGATACACCGGGTATTCTATGGCCAAAGTTCGAAGATGAAGAAACGGGTCAGAAATTGAGCTTAACAGGTGCGATTAAAGATGCGGTTGTACCGCTTGATGAGGTTGCCATTTATACGCTTAAGTTTTTACAAGAAAATGATCTTGAGCGTTTGAACAAGTTCTATAATATCGACGTCGATAAAGAGAGTGATCCGATTGAAATATTCGATGCAATTGGCGCATCTCGTGGTTTGAAGATGCGAGGTAACTTAATCGATTATGAGCAGGTGACGAACCGTGTTATCTATGATGTTAGAAACGGTAAAGTCGGTGCGTATACGTTTGATCAGGTGAAACTTCATGCGAACGATTAAAGTGATTGAAAAAGATATTTTACTCTGTGAAACGGTTGAAGATATTGAGGCTTTGAATCTTGGTGAAGATACACGCAAGGGTGTATTGAAACTGGTGGAGAGACAATATAGAGTCATTGCTAAGAAGGAATTGCTTAGAGAAAAGTTTGAAGTGATGAAAACCTATGAGAGACAAACTGGCGTGTTGCATGTAGCAGGTATTGATGAAGCTGGGCGCGGACCTATAGCGGGTGATGTTGTGGCTGCTGCGGTCATATTGAATCCTGGATTTGAACTGTTAGGTTTGAATGATTCAAAACAGCTGTCTGAATCGAAGCGATATGAATATCGAGAATATATTATGGCGAATTCTGTGTATGGGATCGGTAAATGTTCTGCTGTGGAAATTGATCAATACAATATCTACGAAGCAACGAAAATTGCCATGCAGCGAGCGGTTTCAGCACTGTCTATTTGTCCCGAACATTTGCTGATCGATGCAATGGAAATAGAGAGCACTGTACCTCAGACGAAAATTATAAAAGGGGATGCGAATTCCATTTCAATTGCTGCTGCATCAGTACTTGCTAAAACTGAACGGGATATGGATATGTTAAAGATGCATGAATTGTATCCGAAGTATGGTTTTGATAAGCATAAAGGTTATGGCACAAAGGATCATATTGTAGCGCTAAAGGCGTATGGTGCATCGCCGATTCATCGAAAAACGTTTGAACCTGTCACATCAATTATAAATTAAAACGATTACATGAAATGAACGGTCATACATTGTTTACAATCAATCCAACCTTACATATAATTGGAATGTAGGATATAAAAATCTAGGAGGATGAACATGAATATCCATGAGTATCAAGGAAAAGAAATTTTTCGCTCAATGGGCGTTGCTGTGCCAAATGGTGGCGTAGCGAGAACACCAGAAGAAGCTGTTGAAGTGGCTAAAGGTTTGGATACTAATGTGTACGTAGTTAAAGCACAGATCCATGCTGGTGGTCGTGGTAAAGCTGGTGGTGTCAAAATCGTTAAAACAATTGATGAGGTAAGAGAAGCAGCCAAAGAACTACTTGGTAAAGTGCTTGTTACACATCAGACAGGTCCTGAAGGTAAAGAAGTTCAGCGCTTGTTAGTAGAAGAAGGCAGTGATATTCAATCTGAGTATTACCTAGGTTTCGTTATTGACCGTGCGACGGACAAAGTTGTTTTAATGGGTTCTGAAGAAGGTGGAACTGAAATCGAAGAGGTTGCAGCTTCTAATCCTGAGAAAATTTTCCGTGAAACAGTTGACCCAGTATTAGGGTTAATGCCATACCAAGCACGTCGCTTAGCATTCAACATCAACATTCCGAAAGAATCAGTTGGTAAAGCTGTTAAATTAATGCTTGGTTTATACAACGTGTTTATTGAAAAAGATTGTTCTACAATCGAAATCAACCCACTTGTTTCTACTGGTGACGGTGGAATCATGGCATTAGATGCGAAAATTAACTTCGATTCAAACTCTTTATTTAGACAAAAAGAAGTTGTTGAATTACGTGACTTATCTGAAGAAGATCCAAAAGAAATTGAAGCGTCTAAATATGACTTAGCTTATGTTGCATTAGAAGGTAACATTGGATGTATGGTTAATGGTGCTGGTCTTGCGATGGCAACGATGGACACGATCAACCACTTCGGCGGAAAGCCTGCGAACTTCCTTGACGTAGGGGGCGGAGCGACGGCTGAGAAAGTAACTGAAGCATTCAAAATCATCTTAGGTGATGAAGGTGTTGAAGGTATTTTCGTCAATATTTTCGGTGGTATTATGAAATGTGATGTTATTGCCGAAGGTGTTGTTGAGGCAGTTAAGAACGTTGGTTTAAGAATTCCATTAGTCGTGCGTTTAGAAGGTACAAACGTAGACAAAGGTAAAGAAATCTTAAACAACTCAGAATTCGATATTATTCCTGCAACAACTATGGCAGAAGGTGCACAAAAAATTATTGATGCGGTGAATCAAAAATAAATAATAACGGAGGATGCAACTGTGAGTGTATTTATTGATAAAAATACGAAAGTTTTAGTTCAAGGTATCACTGGTTCTACAGCGTTGTTCCACACGAAACAAATGCTTGAGTACGGTACTCAAATCGTCGCTGGTGTAACACCAGGTAAAGGTGGACAAGAAGTAGAAGGCGTTCCAGTATTTAATACAGTTCAAGAAGCGAAAGAAGCAACAGGTGCAACAGTATCTGTTATATACGTGCCAGCTCCATTTGCAGCAGACGCAATTGTAGAATGTGCGGATGCTGACTTGGATATGGCAATCTGTATCACTGAGCATATCCCAGTATTAGATATGGTTAAAGTTAAGCGTTACTTAGAAGATAAAAAGACACGTCTTGTTGGACCAAACTGTCCAGGTGTTATTACAGCAGATGAGTGTAAAATTGGTATCATGCAAGGTTACATCCACAAAAAAGGTCACGTTGGTGTAGTTAGCCGTTCTGGTACATTAACGTATGAAGCGGTTCACCAATTAACACAAGAAGGTATCGGTCAAACGACTGCTGTTGGTATCGGTGGAGACCCAGTTAACGGGACAAACTTCATTGATGTATTAAAAGCATTCAATGAAGACCCTGAAACTTATGCGGTCGTTATGATTGGTGAAATCGGTGGTACTGCTGAAGAAGAAGCAGCGGCATGGGTGAAAGAAAATATGACGAAACCAGTTGTTGGATTCATCGGTGGTGTCACTGCACCTCCAGGTAAACGTATGGGTCACGCTGGTGCGATCGTTTCTGGTGGAGAAGGTACTGCAGAATCTAAGATCGAAGCATTAAATGATGCGGGTATCGAGACTGCACCAACACCATCTGAAATCGGTGAAACTTTAATTAAACGGATTAAGCAAGAAGACGGATTATACGAAAAATGTTTAACTGTAAAATAATTGTAATCTAATTCAACAAGTGATAACGAAAAGACAAGAAATCGTGAGATTTCTTGTCTTTCTTTCTGTTTTTATAAGAAATTTTGACATGTATTTTTAACTTTTTACGATTACTTTCTACTATATAATAGACCTATCAAACGATAAAAAGAGGGATCAACATCAACCTGCTCAAGCTATCCTTTTTAAAAATTACTGCGAAAGAATACATCACTTTAAAACATGCGAAAACTTCGGAATCTATTCAGAAAAAACTTCAAACATATGATGCGTTAGATACATCACAGTTAGAATATTTGTTGAGACGTCATGACGTGAAATATATAACAATCAATGACCTGAATTATCCACCGCTGTTAAAAGAAATTTATGATCCCCCTTATATTTTATATTACAGGGGCAACATCGATTTGTTAAAAATCCGCGCGCTCAGCATCGTTGGTAGTAGAAATTGTACACAGTACACGCGCGCATCATTATCTTCACTTCTCAGTGAACTGAGTAATGTCGTCATCGTCTCTGGACTCGCTTTTGGTGCGGATGAATATGCACATAAAATTGCCATCGACAATCAGTTGCCAACAATCGGTATCCTCGCTTTTGGTCATTCCATCCATTATCCAAAAACAACACAGCATATGAGAGATGTGTTAGACTGTCATTATTTGACGCTGAGTGAGTATCCACCTGAAACTGGTATAGAGAAATGGCGCTTTGTTGCACGAAACCGAATTATTGCGGGTTTATCTAAAGGGGTGTTGGTGACAGAGGCTGAAGAAAAAAGTGGCAGCTTGGTCACGTTAGAGATGGCGATGGATGAAAATAGGAGTGCGATGTGCTTGCCTGGTAACATGACTTCAAAGTATTCAAAAGGGACAAATTTACGTATACAAGAGGGTGCAAAAATGGTCCTTTCGGCTCAAGATATTTTAGAAGAGTTGTAGTCACTCCAGAATTTAATGATTGACAATGTTTAACCTTTGTATGTATTATTTGGTACTGAATAGAAAGATGAAGGAGGTAAGGCTCGTGGCTAACAATTTAGTGATTGTTGAATCACCTGCAAAAGCAAAGACGATTGAGAAGTATTTAGGTAAGCGATATAAAGTACTTGCATCAAACGGTCACGTTCGTGACTTACCAAGAAGTCAGACGGGAATTGACGTTGAGAACAACTATGAACCGAAGTACATCACGATACGTGGAAAAGGTCCATTATTAAAAGAATTAAAGAAAGAAGCAAAGAAAGCAGATAAAATTTTTCTAGCAAGTGACCCGGACCGTGAGGGTGAAGCAATTGCCTGGCATTTGTCTCACGCGCTTGGAGAAGATAATGATTATTATCGCGTCGTATTTAATGAGATTACGAAAGATGCAGTAAAAGACAGCTTTAAAGCACCAAGTGAGATTAATCAGCAACTCGTCGATGCACAACAAGCACGACGCATATTAGACCGTCTCGTCGGTTACAACATTTCTCCAATATTATGGAAGAAAGTGAAAAAGGGATTGTCTGCAGGTCGTGTTCAATCTGTTGCATTAAAATTGATTATTGATCGCGAAGAAGAAATTAAAAAGTTTAAACCAGAAGAGTATTGGACAATTACCAATACATTTAAAAAAGGTCGTCAATCTTTCACCGGAAAATTCAATTCGGTGAAAGGTAAGAAAGTTGACTTAAAACAAGAATCAGATGTGAAAGAAGTACTCGCACAAATCAAAGGCGATGACTTTGAAGTTGGTAAAGTTGTTAAACAAGAGAAAAGAAGATTCCCTGCAAATCCATTTACAACTTCATCACTGCAACAAGAAGCCGCACGTAAATTAAACTTCAAAGCACGTAAAACGATGATGATTGCGCAGCAGTTATACGAAGGTATTGCACTAGGACGCAGTGGAACGGTCGGTTTGATCACGTACATGAGAACTGACTCAACGCGGATATCTCCTGTTGCACAAGCTGAAGCAGCAACGTTTATTGAAGGTAAATACGGTAAAGAATATTTGAAAGCTGGCAGCAATAAAAAAGCAACAGCAGGTCAAGATGCTCACGAAGCGGTGCGACCGACTTCAAGTGATCGTTCACCTGACAATGTGAAACAATATTTAAGTCGCGATCAATATCGTCTATATAAACTCATTTGGGATCGTTTCATTGCATCTCAAATGGCACCGGCAGTACTTGATACTGTGCGTGTTGATCTTTGGAACAATGATGTCATGTTCAGAAGTAATGGACAGACGATCAAGTTTAAAGGGTTTATGACGATTTATATTGAAGGTAAAGACGATGAGGAAGAAGAGCTAGAAAACGCGCTGCCTGAATTAAATGAAGGTGAAGTTGTGAAAGCGGAGAAAATTGATCCGAAGCAACACTTCACACAACCGCCACCGCGCTATACAGAAGCACGTCTCGTTAAGACACTTGAAGAGCTTGGTATTGGACGTCCTTCAACTTATGCACCGACACTCGATACGATTCAAAAGCGTAACTACGTGAGAATGGACCAAAAACGATTTATGCCGACAGAACTCGGTGAAGTCGTCAATGATTCTGTGACAGAGTACTTCCCAGATATTATCGACGTTCAGTTCACGAATGAGATGGAACGTTCACTGGATGATATTGCGGACGGAGAAGCTAACTGGGTCAGTGTCATCGATAAGTTTTACAAAGGATTCTCACCGCAAGTTGAGCGTGCGGAAGAAGAGATGGAAAAGATTGAAATCAAAGATGAACCTGCAGGGGAAGACTGTGAGAAATGTGGTTCGCCGATGGTATATAAAATGGGTCGGTACGGTAAATTTATGGCGTGTTCTAATTTCCCAGATTGCCGCAACACGAAAGCCATCGTCAAATCGATTGGTGTGAAGTGCCCGAAGTGTAATGAGGGCGACGTTGTCGAGCGCAAATCAAAACGCAATAGAATTTTCTATGGCTGTGATCGTTTCCCAGAATGTGATTTCGTATCTTGGGATAAGCCAATCGGCAGAGATTGTCCGAAATGTGAAAATTATCTTGTAGAATCGAAAAAAGGTAAAAATGTCACAGTGAAATGTACAGAATGTGATTACAGTGAAAAAGCAAGTTAGTCAATAAATAGAGATTGTAAAGACAAGTGGTAAATTGCTGCTTGTCTTTATCTATGCATAAATAGTTGGAATTGTGGTAAAATTCAGAATTAGGAGGTCGGTTTGATGCATATGGAACAATTTAAAGATCAACTCCTATATCAACGCAATTTATCACAAAATACGGTGAATAGTTATATGAGAGACTTGGAAAGCTTCCAGTCTTTTTTAGAGCGTGAAACTTTAACTTTCGAAACATTTCAATACCGGGATGCACGAAATTTTTTACATACGCTGTACAAAGATGGATTGAAAAAGTCGACGATCGCACGAAAGATCTCGGCGATACGTGCGTTTTACGTCTTTTTAATTCAGCGCGATTATGTGACACATAATCCGTTTGATCATTTGCCATTACCGAAACAAGATAAATATTTACCAACATTTTTTTATGAGAATGAAATCGAACAACTGTTTAGTTCGATTGACCAAAACAGTAAGATGTACACGCGAGATATAGCAATATTAGAATTGTTATATGGGACGGGGATGCGTGCCTCAGAGTTACTTGGTATATCAAAGCGTAGCATTGATTTTACGGGTCAAGTCATTCGCGTACTTGGTAAAGGTAATAAGGAGCGCATCATTCCGTTTAATGATCGTGCGCACTTTGCACTCGAAGAATATTTAGAAACATTTCACAATAAAATACCAAATCAAGGCAGCATTTGGTTAAACTTTAAAGGTGACGTGCTGACTGATCGTGGACTGCGCTATATTTTAAATCAGTTGGTAAAGAAAAGTGCACTTAACTTTCACTTACATCCACACAAATTGAGACATACATTCGCAACACATTTATTAAATAATGGTGCAGATTTAAGGGCTGTGCAGGAACTACTTGGGCACGAATCTTTATCGACGACACAAAAGTATACGCATGTGTCGCGTGAAAATTTAAGGAAAACATATTTGGAGTTTCATCCAGGAAATAAGAGGTGACATGATGGTAATCAAAGGTACAACGATATTTGCGATTCATCATAACGGAGTCGCTGCGATGAGTGGTGACGGACAGATGACGATGGGGAACCAAATCGTAATGAAACATAAAGCAAGAAAGGTAAGGCGTCTGTATCAAGATAAAGTACTCGCAGGATTTGCGGGTTCGGTGGCAGATGCATTTACATTGTTCGAGAAATTCGAGGAAAAGTTGAACACATATAACGGTCAGCTGGACCGTGCAGCAGTCGAATTAGCAAAGGAATGGCGCGGCGATAAGATGCTCCGTCAATTAGAAGCGATGCTCATCGTCATGAACAAGGAGACGTTGCTCGTCGTATCGGGTTCAGGTGAAGTGATTGAGCCAGATGATGGCATGATTGCAATCGGCAGCGGTGGAAGCTATGCACTGAGTGCTGGTCGTGCGATGAAAAAGCACGGTGATAATCTCGATGCGAAAACAATCGCAAAAGATGCATTAGAGATTGCAGCAGACATCTGTGTATTTACGAATGATCAAATTATCGTAGAAACGATCGAATAAGGAGAGTTACAGTATTGAGTATTCAATTAACGCCAAGAGAAATTACAGCTAGTCTTGATGAGAATATCATCGGTCAATCAGAGGCGAAAAAGAAAGTCGCGATTGCAATGCGCAACAGATATCGCCGCATGAGACTGGAGGATGACATCAAAGACGAAGTCATTCCAAAAAATATTTTGATGATTGGGCCGACTGGTGTCGGTAAGACTGAGATTGCACGCCGCATGGCGAAACTAACGGGTGCACCATTTACGAAAGTAGAAGCGACGAAGTTTACCGAGGTCGGTTATGTGGGCCGTGACGTAGAGAGCATGGTTCGTGATCTCGTCGAAGCGAGCATTCGCATTGTCAAGGATGAACAATTTAAACTGGTAGAAGAGGACGCCGTCGCACTGGCGAATGAGCGATTGGTTGGCTTGCTTGCACCGGGTGTGAAACGTCAATCGAATGATCAACAAAATCCATTTCAAATGTTTATGAACATGAATCAAAACGCTGAACCAAGTGAAGAAGTAACAGAAGAAGTAAAGGTGAAGCGTTCGAATTTAAGAGAGCGATTACGCGATGGTTATCTAGAGGACTATGAAGTGAAAATCGAAGTCGAACAAGAACCTGAGATGCCTGGTGGATTAGGTCCTGGCGTTGATATGTCAGGCATGCAAGACATGTTTAAAAACTTAATGCCAAAGAAAAAACAAAAGCGTACATTAAAGGTAAAAGATGCGCGTGAAATCTTAAAGCGCGAAGAAGCAGAGAAACTCATGGATATAAGCGAAGTTAATGATGCTGCGATTCGACTTGCTGAGACGATGGGGATAATCTTTATCGATGAGATGGATAAGATCGCGAAAGGCTCAACCAATTCTGGAGATGTCTCACGTGAAGGTGTGCAACGCGATATTTTACCAATTGTTGAAGGCAGTGCTGTCAATACGAAATATGGAACAATTCATACAGACCACATTCTATTCATCGGCGCTGGTGCATTTCACATGGCGAAACCTAGCGATTTAATTCCAGAGTTACAAGGACGTTTCCCAATCCGTGTAGAATTATCAAAGTTGACGGCAGATGATTTTGAGCGCATATTAAAAGAACCTAAAAATTCATTACTTGCACAATATCAAGCACTGCTCGGCACGGAGGATGTGACAATATCATTTACTGACGAGGCGATAAGAAAACTTGCAGAAATCGCATATGAAGTGAATAATGAAACGGATGATATCGGTGCGAGACGCTTGCATACAATATTAGAGACATTGCTTGAAGAGCTGCTCTATGAAGCGAGCAACATGATGGGGGCACACGTGGAGATTACGACACAATATGTCGATTCAAAACTGTCGCACATTAAGTCAGACAAAAATTTAAGTAAATATATTCTATAGGACAAAAGAGGGGAAGCAACTATGTCATTATTAGATAAGACAAGAGAAATCAGCCGCTTGATCCAGTCGCATGACAGTGTGAATGTGGATTATAAGAAGCTTGCAAAAAAACTGGGGGATGTAATATCGAGCAATGTATTCATTCTTTCAGATAAAGGTCGACTCGTCGGCTATAGTTTGAATCAAGATGGTGTCAATGAACGTGTACATGATATGTTAAACGATGAGCAATTCCCAGATGAATATGTAGAGCGCTTATTTGTTGTCACAGAGACAGAATCGAACATTCCGTTTGAGAATGACTTAACTGTATTCCCAAAAGAAGACTCGTTTCAAGATTCAAGCACGTGTATCGTTCCGATTTCGGGCGCTGCACAACGACTTGGTACACTTGTACTCGGTCGTGTAACTGATTCATTTACTGAGCACGATCTCGTGCTTGCAGAATATGCGGCGACGGTTGTTGGGATGGAAATGCTCAGAGAACAACATGATGAGATCGAGCAAAAAGCACGTGATAAGGCGAGCATTACAATGGCGATCAACTCATTATCTTATTCAGAACGTGAAGCAATCACTCATATTTTTGATGAGCTTGACGGACCACAAGGTCTGCTCGTTGCATCGAAAATTGCAGATAGAGTTGGCATCACGCGTTCGGTTATCGTCAATGCGCTAAGAAAGTTAGAAAGTGCGGGTGTAATCGATTCAAAATCACTCGGGATGAAGGGAACATTTATTAAGGTTAAGAAAGAATCATTCCCTGAAGAATTGCGAAATTTAATTTAATCATTATTTTATGGTGACTACGACTTGATGCGTAGTCACTTTTGTGTTAATATGTTTGATGGCGCTAAAAAGTGCTAATACACACAGTTTGTCCGAAGTTTCAGTCGGTGCCGCATGCGGTAGCTGAAATAAGATGAGCTGGAGGTAAAACCAAGGAGGAAATATTTATGTCAGTAATTAGTATGAAACAATTGCTTGAAGCGGGTGTACATTTCGGACACCAAACACGTCGTTGGAACCCTAAGATGAAGCGTTACATTTTCACAGAAAGAAATGGTATCTATATCATTGATTTACAAAAAACTGTGAAGAAAGTAGCAGAAGCTTATGATTTCATCAAGAGTGTTTCTGAAGACGGTGGTAAGGTTTTATTCGTCGGTACGAAAAAACAAGCACAAGATTCAATTAAAGAAGAAGCAGAGCGCGCAGGACAGTTATACGTTAACCAAAGATGGTTAGGTGGTATCTTAACGAACTACCAAACAATCAAAGGTCGTATCAACCGTATTTCAGAAATCGAGCGCATGGAAGCGGACGGTACTTTCGAAGTACTTCCAAAGAAAGAAGTTGTCGAGCTTCGCAAAGAATATGAGCGTCTTGAGAAATTCTTAGGTGGTATTCGTGAGATGAAAGAAATGCCTAAAGCATTATTCATCGTAGATCCACGTAAAGAAAGAAACGCAATTATGGAAGCAAAAAGATTGCGTATTCCTATCGTTGCAATGGTAGATACGAACTGTGACCCAGATGAAATCGACTACGTAATTCCAGCGAATGACGATGCGATTCGTGCCGTTAAATTGATGACATCTAAAATGGCAGATGCGATTTTAGAAGGTCAGCGTGGAATCAGTGACGAAGATGTTGCTGCAGAGCAAAACATTGACATGACTGAAGAAGATTCAGTTGAAGAAACTGAAGAAAACAACACGGTTGAATCTACTGAAGAATAATTATAAAGTAAACATTAGCGGTGATAAGTAGTAATTCTCTTATCACCATTTTTAAAAAATAGGTCCAGGAGGATTATAAACACATGGCAATTTCAGCTAAATTAGTTAAAGAACTTCGCGAAAAAACTGGCGCAGGAATGATGGATTGTAAAAAAGCACTGACAGCGACTGATGGCGACTTAGACAAAGCAATCGACTACTTAAGAGAAAAAGGGATTGCGAGTGCTGCTAAAAAAGCAGATCGTATTGCAGCAGAAGGTGCAGTTCACGTTGCATCTAAAGGAAATACTGGTGTAATCGTTGAAATTAACGCCGAAACAGACTTCGTTGCGCGCAACGAAATGTTCCAAGAATTAGTTTCAAACATTGCAAACCATATTTTAGAAGTGAAGCCTGCAGATTTAGATGAATTAAACAATTCAGAATTGGATGGTAAGCCTGTGTCTGACGTTATGACTGAAGCTGTTTCACGTATTGGTGAAAAGTTAACATTACGTCGCTTTGAGATTGTTGAAAAAACTGATGCAGATGCATTCGGTGAGTACTTACACATGGGTGGACGTATCGGTGTGTTAACTCTAGTTGAAGGTGTTACAGATGTAGAAGTTGCAAAAGACGTGGCAATGCATGCAGCTGCTTTAAATCCTAAATTCGTTTCAAAAGACCAAGTTTCTCAAGAGGAACTTGATCACGAACGTGAAATTTTAAAACAACAAGCATTGAATGAAGGTAAGCCAGCAAACATCGTTGATAAGATGGTTGAAGGTAGAATGAGAAAGTATTTAGAGGAAATTTGTATGGTAGATCAGCCGTTTGTTAAAGATTCAGATCAAACTGTTGGTGCTTATCTTAAATCTAAAGGTGGTACTTTAGCTAACTTCGTACGCTATGAAGTCGGAGAAGGTATCGAAAAAAGAGAAGAAAACTTTGCTGACGAAGTACTTGGTCAAGTAAAGAAATAATTTAAAGACACTTCGGTGTCTTTTTTTCTAAATTACAGATAAGGGAATGAATAATATGTATGGAACCTCTAAATATAAACGAATCGTATTAAAATTAAGTGGTGAAGCACTTGCCGGTGACGATGGATTTGGTATTAATCCAGTCGTCATCAAAAATCTTGCTGCACAGGTGAAAGAAGCAAAAGAACTGGATGTTGAAATTGCGATTATCGTCGGCGGCGGTAATATCTGGCGTGGTAAAATTGGCAGTGACTTAGGAATGGATCGTGGAACAGCTGATTATATGGGCATGCTTGCAACAGTGATGAACTCGCTTGCATTGCAAGATAGCTTAGAACAAATCGGTTGTGAAACACGCGTGCTGACTTCTATCGAAATGAAAGAAGTTGCAGAACCTTATATTAGACGCCGTGCGATTCGTCACTTAGAAAAAGGTCGTATTGTAATATTTGCAGCAGGAAATGGTACCCCGTACTTCACGACAGATACGACAGCTGCACTACGTGCAGCAGAGGTTAATGCAGATGTTATTCTCATGGGTAAAAACAATGTCGACGGTGTGTATTCTGCAGATCCGAAAACAGATTCATCAGCAGTTAAATTTGATGAATTAACATACTTGGAAATGATTCAGAAAAATCTTCAAGTTATGGACTCAACTGCATCATCGTTCTGTATGGACAACGATATACCACTTGTGGTATTTTCAATTACAGATGACGGTAATATTAAACGTGCTGTTCTTGGTGAAACAATCGGAACACTCATAAATAAATAATAAGGATGAATGAACATGTCAGACAGTATTATTAAAGATGCAACAAGCAAGATGCAAAAAGCAGTTGACAACTTATCACGTGAGCTTGCAAGTATTAGAACTGGTGCAGCGAACGCTAGTTTATTAGATCGAGTGAATGTTGATTATTACGGTGCACCAACGCCGGTTAACCAACTTGCAACTGTCAGTGTACCAGAAGCAAGAATGCTGATTGTAACACCTTACGATAAGAGTTCAGTAGATGATGTATTAAAAGCAATCCAACAAGCAGACCTCGGTGTGAACCCGACAAGTGATGGTACAATGATTCGTATTACAGTGCCTCAGTTGACTGAAGAGCGCAGAAAAGAGTTTACGAAAGATGCGCGTAAAGTTGGAGAGACTGCAAAAGTATCCGTTAGAAATGTTAGACGTGATGCAAATGATGATTTGAAAAAGTTACAAAAAAATGGAGAAATTTCTGAAGATGAGTTAAGAGGTTACAGTGAGGATGTACAATCTTTAACAGATAAATTCATCAAAGAGATTGATACACTTTGTGACAAAAAAGAACAGGATATTATGTCAGTTTAAACTTTACCAGGTAGTATTTCTCTACCTGGTCTTTTTGTGTCATAATGTATAAAGTATGTTAAAATAAA
>DYYI01000056.1:0-11371 GCA_020741755.1 Aliicoccus persicus
GCTCACGGACGCGCAGATTGATTTACGTTCCAATGAAACTCGCTCACTGACTCGCAGATTGATTTGCGTTCCAATGAAAGTTGCTCACTGACACGCAGATTGATTTGCGTTTCAATGAGACTCGCTCACGGACGCGCAGATTGATTTGCGTTTCAATGAGACTCGCTCACGGACGCGCAAATTGATTTGCGTTTCAATGAGACTCGCTCACGGACGCGCAAATTGATTTGCGTTTCAATGAGACTCGCTCATTGGCACACAAACAACCACCTCAACCCCACAACAAAACCCCTCTCATCAAACTAGAGGGGTTTTTATCTACAACTCATATGTCAGTACCAACTGGTCTTTGGCTTGGATGCCATTTTCCCAAATCGGTGTTTCATAATGATTCAAAAAATGATCCTTATTTATATCCGTAATTCTAAATCCACTTTTCTGATATAAAGCCAGCTGATTGATACTGGAGTTTGCTGTCGCAATATCCACATGACTCACTTCCAACTCACGCGAGTAATCAACAGATTTTTGCATCAATTCTTTCGCAATCCCACGTCCGCGATGACTTTCTCGCACGGACACATTCATGATTTCGGTATAATCTTCATCATGCTGCTTCAATACGATGACACCCACGACTTCCTGGTCATCTTCATAAACAAAAATGGTACTATTCACTAAGTAACCTTCAACTTGTCCACGCGACGGATCTGCAACCAACAGTAAATCCATCACTTCTTCACTGACTTGTTCAATCGCTTTGATCATCATAAAAACTCCCTTCAATTCTTTTTGTTCTACTAAAGGCGAGTATCTTTGCATGCAATGTGTCTTATAAACGATAAAAAACCATCCATTAAAAGGGAATAGCTTTATTATAACAGAAAACAGCGGTTACTTTGATGATTTTTTCTTCTATGCTGTCACCAGACGTAGTCCAATGACTGCGACGACGATCAAGCTCACATAAAATATTCGTTTCACTGATGCACTATCTCCATAGAGTACGATACCGAGTATCACACTGCCGACAGTCCCCATACCTGTCCACACAGCATACGATACGCCGAGTGGTATTGATTCCATTGCAATTCCGAGCAACAATAGGCTCGCTGAAAATCCAAGAACAATCTCAAGAATACCGCTGATACGTTTACCACTATTAAAACGCTGGATGCCATTCACACCGACAACTTCAAGAAATCCTGCAGTAATTAATATAATCCAACTCATGGCTTAACCTCTTTCTTTTCATCGACGTCAGTCACGGTTTTAAGTCCGAGTATTCCCGTGAGCAATAACAGGATAAAGAACACGACCCCGAAGCTAAAATTAAGATCGAAAAAGATAAAGTCCACAAGGACTGTACCGACTGTGCCGAGTCCGACGAACACGGCATACACCGTTGCTGTTGGTAATTTCGTGCCCGCATAGATCAGCAAACCAAAGCTGACAACAATCGCAATAGCCGTCAGTGTCCACGTTGTGAAGTCATTGGCATATTTAAGTCCAGTTGCCCATCCAATTTCAAAAATTGCTGCGATTACAACAAGTATCCACATCATTATTTCCCCCAAATTCAAAAATAAAAAGCCCGGCAGAGATAGCAATTTGCTATTCTCCCAGGCTTTTGTCCTTCCGTGTACAGTGTTGCCACTGCGTTTTCTCTCGGACCTGACCTCATTTCGAGCGGAACCCTAGAAAACTTCGTTATTTAATTCTTTTTAAATGTAGCACATCGATTTTCTAAGTTCAATTTTGACGCATTTGTTTCGTGCCACGGAGTACGATTGGAATGAGCAATAACGAGAACACGCCACCCGCAAGTGACAGCAATTCGAAACTTGCACCAGCGACGACCATTCCACTCATCGCTGAACCCGAAGCGCCACCGAGGGCAATGAAGACGTCCACTGTACCTTGCAATTTCGCACGCGTCGTCGGTTCTGTTGCATCGACAATCAATGCGGTACCACTGATGAGGCCAAAGTTCCAGCCGAGACCGAGCAAGATGAGTGCAATTGTAATCCAGAAGAGCGAATCTCCCGGTGCTAAAGATGCAACAACACCTGCGCCAAGCAGCGTGACGCCACCCATCATTGCCATCATTTTTCTGCCGATTTTATCGACTAAAATTCCTGTAATTGGAGAGGGCATATACATCGCTGCGATGTGAAAACCTATGACGAGTCCGACAGATTCGAGTGGGTGCCCATGGTGTCCCATATGGATCGGTGTCATCGTCATGATCGCGAGCATGACGATCTGCGTCATGACCATGATAATTGCACCCGTAATAACGAGTCGATGATTCGTTTCTGTTCGCTCTGAAATATCGTCATTTGGCGCAACATTTTTTTCATTGTAAGCAAGTGCCACAAAAAGAGGATCCGGTCGCATTAATATGAGAAGCACAATCCCTGCTAAAGTAAATGCAACTGCAGATAAAATAAACGGTCCCGCGAGTGCAGGCACCCCGAGAGATTCGGCAAAGTCACCCATGACACCGACTAAATTCGGTCCTGCGACTGCACCAAACGTCGTAGCAAACATCGCGATGCTCACTGCTGTCCCACGCTGTTTTTTCGTCGCAAGATCAGTTCCGGCATATCGTGCTTGTAAATTCGTTGCTGTCCCTGACCCGTAAATAAACATTGCAATAAATAGGAGTGGGATATTATGTATCACGGCTGCAAGCACAACAAGTGCTGCACCAATTCCACCGGTAATGAATCCGAGAGAAAGTCCGAGGCGGCGGCCGAAACGATTTGACAGTCGTCCGACAATTAACGCGGCCGCCGCTGACCCTAATGTGAACAGCGCTGCCGGCAATCCTGTCACGGATTCGTCACCCATCATGTCGCCTGCAAGCAACGCACCGACAGTGATGCCGGCAGCGAGCCCCGCACCACCGAATACTTGGGATAGCATAACGATGATCAATGTGCGTTTATATAATTTTTCTTTTTTCTCTTGTGTCACATGAATCGCATCCGTTTGACTCACTGCCACCACCGCCATTTCTTTTTACATTATGAAACTTCCATTTTTTTAAATCGTACAATTGTTAATACATACATTACAACCGTTGCAACAAAGGTGACGCCGAGTGATCTGTACAATTCATCAAACTCAAACGACCCTTCAATGAGTGCCACATTATGACTGACGATATAATTCGGTAGCCATTCCGCAATATCTGGATGTATCGCGAGCAACATAAACGCAAATACAACAACGAGCACTGTACTTAGCACGACGATGAAGTTTTTAAACAATACCGATGATAATAAAATCAGACTGATTAAAAATATGCCGTAGAACCATGTAGTGAACAACGCACCGAACAACTGGTTGAGCGGCTCATCCCAATAAAATATCGTGTAGAAATACGTCAGCGCTGCTGCAATCGCGTAAGAAACTGTCCAGACAATCACTAAGAACAATGCTTTCGTGTGGATGACAATCGAACGACTCAAGCCCTTAGTTAATAAATTAATCAAAGTCCCTCTTGAAAACTCGATTGTTAACACACTACCGAAAACGATGATGAAAATGAGTAACCCCATCTGATTCATGTTGGAGTAAAATTGTGTAAATGCATCATATGCTGTTGGATCTGGCAAAGTGAATCCCGGCATTTCTTCCTCTAACACAGACCCCAGAATCTCTGGTGTTAACAGCGCAACGAGCGGACTCATAATGCCCACTATAGCAAACACAATGAGCAAGGCAACAAATTTAAAACTCTTCCACGCTTGTGTCCATTCTTTCTTGAACATTGCATTAAACATTACGTCACCTCCAAGTAAACATCTTCGAGTGACGGTCGTGCTTGTTCAATGTGAATCGGATAGATTTTATGTTCATTTAACTGTTCATACAGTGCTTCAAGCTCAATCTCTGGAATATAGAACATCCCCTCACGCGGTTCTGATGTAAATACAGACTTTAACTTTTCCACGTCCTCATCTTGTACAGTGACGAGCACCCCGCTCGGTGGTAGCTTATCCGTTTTTAAATCGAGCTCCCGTATGATATGACCATCTTTCAAAATTCCAACGCGGTCACTGATCTGCTCGACATCACTTAAAATATGCGTCGAGAAAATGACTGTCGTTTCTGACTTAATTGATTTCAAGATTCCCAAAATATCACGGCGGCCTTTCGGATCGAGCGCTGACGTCGGCTCATCACAAATCAACAATTTCGGTTGATGGATCAAGGCCTGCGCCACACCGAGACGCTGTTTCATACCACGAGAATACCCTTTGATCTTCGTATCAACGTCGCTCAAGCCGACTAATTCCAACAACGCCTCAATTCGCGCCGCACTTTTATCTTTTGTAATGTTTGTAATTTCTGCACATAGTTTCAAATATTCTCGCGCGTCCATAAACGGATAAAATTCAGGTACATCCGGGAGATACCCGACATGACGATTTGTCTTCGTCTCACCAAATGTCACAGGCTCACCGCAGACAAATACTTCGCCTGCATCAATTTTTAACAGTCCCAAAATAATCCGCATCGTCGTCGTCTTACCTTCACCGTTGCCACCGATGAAGCCATAAATCTCATTCTCTTTCACAGAAAATGATACGTCCGCGAGCACCGTCTTGTCACCAAAACTTTTCTTTAGATTTTTTACTTCTAATATATTCATGCCCGTTTCTCCAACACAAAGTAGAGTATCGGGCCGATTAAATTAAATAGAATAATAATCAGGGCCCAGAGCAGCTTGTTCATATAGTGAACTCGGTTTTGTCGGATCAACATGATGAGTGCAGTTAATGAGAGTAAGACTTGCAATCCAATCAATGGGATTAAAAAAGGTAAATAGGCTTGAATTTCATCGAAGACTTCCATGTGATTTACTCCTTTAATTAAGAAAGTTGACGTAATAGTCTGTGTGTATTTTTGTTACTTTTATTTTACCATTGAATGTAAATAGATGGTAAAGCAAAAAAAGCACACTAATCTCTACGCATAGAGATTAATGTGCTCAACATACCATTATTCTTCATCCGGCACATATTCCAATATGTCACCTGGTTGGCATTCGAGTACTTGGCATATCGCTTCCAATGTGGAAAATCGAATCGCCTTTACTTTACCTGTCTTTAAGTTAGATAGGTTAACAACAGATACACCAACTTCTTCTGCCAGTTGATTCAACTGCATTTTCCTATCTGCGAGCATCCGGTCCAATCTTACAATTATCATCCTCATCACCTACACAGTCTGATCATATTCATTTTGCAAATATGTTCCATATTTAAATACTCTACCAATCATCCATACGAGCACACCGATAAACAACAGGACAATATCGATTGAGAAACTGTACGTGAGCATATCACTAAAATCAAATAACACATCCGTAAAGTGAGACATGATTTCAGGGTTTGATTCAAAGAAATCAACCGCCATGTAACTACCAGCTAATTCTTGAACACCATACCAAATGCTGAGCGTAATGATTGTGTATCCAACATACTCAACATACTTGCTGTTTTTCTCATCGAAGTAGTGACCTTCTTTCAAGTTCTTTAACCAACGGTTAATGAAAATTGTAATCGAGATTAAAAGGAACATCACAACCATGCTTGAAAGCATGACGAGAATAATTGGCAACTGGTTAATGACTAAGTTTTCAGTGACTTCATTTGATAAAAGTCCAAGTTGCTCGAGTTCTACTGTAAGTTCTGTAAATGGAACGTTTTGAATCAAATTAACAATTGATTCCGCTGCGACGAGTACAACGATAATTCCGATAACAATCCCAACAACGGCTAACGATAACACAACAACCGGAATAAATGACAACACGTAGAAAAGTGAGACGAATTTGTTAAATTGTTTTTCTGCTTTTACTGGTTCCATGATAGAAATCTCCTATACCTTTGATGAATTTTTTCATTTACACGTTATTCTAAAGTTTTCGTATCAAAGTGAGTCAATTGCCAAACGACTTCAGCAACGATCAATAAAGTAGGTACCTTTTACTTTATGGTTATACTTTAACACCTCAATTTATGAATTGCAACAATTATTTAATGTTTATCATTAATTAATTTATGTTAAACAGATTGTCTTAGCCTTGAACTATCCATTTATAATTGAATCATGCTATATTAAAACAAAATAAACTTCACGAAAAAGAACAGAATAGAGGCGAACTTATGATCTATCCTTTCATCATTTTCATCGCGTTAAATGTTCTACTGATTCTCTGGTATAGACGCCACAACACAATGCTCACAACGTGGATAAAATCACTCGTCATCAGTACGGTGACCACACTCGTTATCACTGTAAGTATTGAACTCAATTTTGGAAATGTCATCGCAGTCGCATTCTTTTTTTCTGTTATTCTCGCAACTCTACTCAATTACAATCGGCACATCTTAAAAATTGTGATTTCAACTGTGATTTCAACAGCACTGATTACAGCGATACTTCATTACTCATACTTTGTACATATCAGTGACCCTGTTGGGAACACTGAACTCACGCGTGTATTGTTCTTGTATTTCCCTATATTAATCATCATCTATGCGATTTACTTATTCATATTGTTCAATGTATTTAATGTACCGCTTGTGAATTCAAGAAATCCGATTCATGATCTTTCGATACGCATCCGTATGATGATACGATTCTTTCAAGTGATTATGCTCGTTGTTCGCCACGGTCTGTATCGTTCGGCAAAAGACAGGGACCATACGCTACCCACTTCGCTTGCAGCTTTGTTTGAGTCTCTTGGTGGCGTGTATATTAAGTTCGGACAGTTGTTATCGACAAGGAAGGATATTTTCCCAGCCAATTATATCGATGCCCTTCAATCGTTGACGGATAATGTAAAACCTCTCGCAGATAAAGAGCTTGCCCAAATCATTAAAAGTTCAAATTTGGACCAATCGCTCAAGGACTTTAACTATGAACCGCTCGCAGCCGCGTCCATTGGCCAAGTGCATGTCGCAACGCACAAAGACTCAGACGAACCGGTCATTATTAAAGTGTTGCGACCGGATATTACACAAAAAATTGAAGTAGATTTGAGGTTACTTATCGAGCTATGTAAATGGTTGAGTAATCAGTCAGAAATGTTTGCGCGACTTGGCCTAGTCAATTTAGCAGAAGGATTCAGAGATAATTTGCTAGAAGAGACTGACTTTGAAATTGAAGCGATGAACACAGAGGCATTACGCACAAAAATGATTGATGCAAATCAAAGCATAAACGCACCAAAAGTGTATCGTCACCTTTCGTCAAAAAGCATTCTCGTCATTGAAAAAATTGAAGGCACAAGTATTAACAAAACAGCGTTGACAGATACAAAAGCAGAGTCACTTAGTCACACGTTGATGCAAGCATTGCTCGAACAAATTATGATCATCGGGATTTATCATGCGGATCCACATCCGGGTAATATACTGATTACAAAAGATAAAACACCGACATTCATTGACTTTGGGTCTGTTGGATATTTGACGGACGTTGAGAAAAACGGACTGATTCTTTTCATAGTCGGATATCATCGTAAAAATAGTTCTCTCATGACCCAAGGACTCATTCGCATGTCGACAGAAAGTGATGTTGATGAGGTTTCATTACAAGAATCAATGAAACGCATGCTCTACATTGGAGAGCTGAGTGATGACCCCACTGTGACGCTCATTAAAGAAGTGATGCAAATGATAGGGTCACATGGACTGAGTTTGTCACCGACAGTGGCCGGTGCCTTTAGAGCGATTATTACACTCGATGGTACGCTAGGGACAATCAACCCAGCATATCGCCTTACTGTCGAAGCGAAGAAATTTGCTGAGAACATGAATCTCAATACAATCGTTGAAGAATATATTCTCGGTATGCGTGAGAAAGCTGAAAGTCGACTTCTTTCGTTTGATATTAGTCAGTTGAACATTGACACCATCACAAAGAGCATGACGAGAGAGTTTGCACAAATCCAAAGTAGTACTGAGGACCGTAAAGATGCGCGTCACATGAGTGTTATTACCCTCGCTTTCGGAATGTTAAGTCTCATCCTAACACTTGTTGGGTATAGTATAGAAAGTGAGATTAATACGTTCCTGACGACACCGATTGGTGTGGGTGGACTGGGGATGAGCTTGATGATCATCGTTAAATTGATGCTCGATAATAGCATTAAGATGCTTTCTGAATAATGCATTTTGTTAACACTTTCACAACAATTTATTATAGAATAAGCATCTGACGCGGTTTTATTCCTCTAGACGTTAAGGGTTTGTCACACGAAGGGGTGTCATGTTGAAAATTACGAATAACAAAGAATTAGGAAAAGCATTAAAAAATAAAGAAGAGTCGATTCTCATCGAAGGGGATCTAGCCAATAAAGTCATCCGAATTAAGGCGACTGGGAAACTGGCGTGGGGGATTACGATTGCAGCGATTACAACTTCAGTTGCAGCGATCTTACTGAAAACGACAAGCGGTGGATTAGCTACACCAATCACGTCTGCAGCTATTTTTACATCCGCTCCAGCTGCAATTGCTGTACTGGGACCAACTGCAGCAAAATCAGCAATACTCATCGCAATTGCTGGTGGTGGCGTTGGTGTGTTGCACACACTGAGAAAATATAAAATTGTTGAACAAGGTGCTGCGCTCCTCAAATTAAAAAAGCAATAAACGAAAAGAACCGAACATCTACTGACATCACGCTTAGTAGATTTCGGTTCTTTTTATCTTGTGTTAAAACAGCATCAAATATAATCCCGAGCCGATCAAAATGATATACGTAATGATGAAAAACAATCGTTGTTTCATTCGTTTAAATAAAAACTGCCCGACAAAAACACCGACAATGAGTGCAGGTAGTGCGTAAAGTGAATCAAGCCAAATTGCGATTTCAGTTCCGCCGAAAGCCACTTGCATACATAAACTGATGGTATATATGAATAAGTAATAAGCTAACGTCGTACTTCGCAATGTTTTTGCACCCATTTGACTGCCTGAAAAATACAGTAACAGCGGTGGCCCCGGCACACCGATACTTGTTGTTAATGCCCCTGATATTCCACCAGAAGTGAAATCCTTCCCAATCGAGCGATTAATTTTAACCTTAAAAATGATTAGCACCGTAGCGAGTAAAATAATCAATCCAACAGAGAACTTGAGCCAATCGATATTTAAATAAAGGTAGACGAAGATACCCACAACTATACCGGGAAAACTTCCGATGATTAACCGCTTCAATAACTTCGTATCTACTTCATTACGGATTTTGTATATCATGAGTGCGGAGAGCACGATCGATAATATAATATTTATTTGAATCGCAGTGTGCGGCGGATAGACTATCATCAGTATCGGCGTACCAATCATCGAAAATCCATAACCCGTACTTGCTTGTAGACTTGCTGCAAGCAACACGATTGTGAGTAATATAAGTATGTCAGTGGGCACTTTATCCACCTCACTTTCTTCGAAAAATGCTTGAGAAGAATACAAGCCGAGGTATGCATCAGCATGCCCCGGCTATTTATACACCATTTCAGACTTTTCCATTGGTCATCATCGTATGATAGTCACCACAGTTTGTCAATTTGGGTGAATATGTCTTAACCCCTATTTCAAGTATCTCCGTCGCTGCCTCATATATATCCTCTCAATATATCCCGTACCAAACATGACACCAAGCACGATAAAGACAAAGCCGAACAGCTGCGATACGTAAATACTTTCACCTAAGAATAAAACTGAAAAAATTACACCAAAAAATGGAATGAAGTTGTTAAATATGACCGTCTGACTCGCACCGATCATCTGTATACCTGAGTTAAAAATAATATAACCCGCACCTGTCGAGACTACGCCTGATAAGAAGAATACAACGTATATCCACCAAGGCGCATCTAACATGCCACCAAGTCCACCAGGTTCAAAGATGAAACTGATGATGAACAAACCAAGTGCACCTGCGAACATCATCACGATCGTCACTTGCTTAGAATCAACATTCTCCGTTGCCTTTTTTACAAAGATAAAACTGACAGCTTGTGCCAGCATCGCTAAAAATATTATAAACTCCCCGAAAGATAACGAGAATCCATCTAATCCACTACTCTGAATGAAGAATACACCGATAATTGCAAGTACAAAACCGATCCCTCGCATCATTGTCATGAGTTCACCTAAGAACAACAATCCGAACAATGCAGTCGTAATAGGCACAAGTGCTAAAATTAAAGCCGTTGTCGATGCATCAACCATCGTCAACCCGTATGCCATAAATAAATGGTGTAGCGTGACACCGAATAATGCACCCAGTAATGTATAGTAAAAAGCCTTACGACTCATCCGTTCAAATTGTCTCATAACCAAGACAATTAAAAACGCAGTCACCCCTGCAAGCAAAATCCTAAAACCCGTCATCGTTAGTGGTGGTAAATTTTCGACGAGCACCTTTAGCATGACGACGTTCAGTCCCCACATAATGGTTACTGAAAACACCATGACATAAATGAGCCATGCTTTTTTCTGTTCCATAGCACGCCTCCATAAATATGTAATGTTCTTTTTATCCGATGCTAAAATCATATCATTTTATTTCAAAATAAAGTTGCAATTGACTCTATATTGAAGGCTGAAAAATTTGGCTTAAAACCTTGAAGCTGAATATCAATACATTATACTTTATGAGTATTCCAAAAATAGGTTAATTACTTTATACTTGCTACTAGGAGCTGATTACATTGAAAAAAGGTTTAAAACTATTAACCCTTGCAACAGCAAGTTTTCTTGCACTATCAGGTATCACAGATTCTGACACTACATACGCTCAGGAAGAAAACGAAGGTAACTTAGTCATCGGGATGAACTCAGAGATGGTTTCTCTTGATGTTCACGGATCTAACGATAACTCTTCTGCACAAATTCGTAGAAATGTTTATGAGCCACTTATTAATTTTGACACGGAAATGAACCTTGTCCCTTCTCTAGCTACTGAATGGGAACAAACGGATGAAAACACTTGGAACTTTAAGTTACGTGAAGGTGTTACTTTCCATGAAGGTAGTGAGTTTACAGCTGAAGATGTTAAAGCTACTTTTGACAGAGTCAGAGATCCTGCACTTGGTTCGGAGGTTTTATTCTTATTCGAAATGATTGATGAGGTTGAAATTGTAAGCGATTACGAAGTGAACTTCATCACTGAATTCCCATTTGCACCGCTTCAAAACCACTTAGCACATGGTTCTTCGGGCATCATGAGCAAGGAAATCATCGATTCTGATTATCAGAACGCCATTGACCAAGCTGGAGTCGATGTAACCTTAGAAGAATACTATGAACTGAGAGAAGTTGGTGGCGATGAATTCCA
>DYYI01000057.1:0-8296 GCA_020741755.1 Aliicoccus persicus
TCAAGCCCGACGACTGTGAGACCACCTAAAGTCATCGTTGAAGAATTATACTTAAACGAAGAAATCACAGAAAATGCTGTTATAGAAGGAGCAGAACTTGGCTACTACATCATCTTAGAAGAAGAAAACCAAGTTATGATGCGGCCGAAATGGCAATTTGAAGTTACGGACGGCGATTTAGAACGCGTCTTGTATGTGGATGCACTAAGTCAGACAGAAGATATTATTGAGAGAGAGTGAGTAGTATTATGAAGATGAGCGTATTAGCTAGTGGCTCAACTGGAAATAGTACATTTATAGAATCAGAACAAGGTAGTGTACTAGTAGACGTTGGACTATCGTGTAAAAAAATTAATGAGACGCTCAATCAAATTGGGAGATCACTCCAAGATATAGATGCTATTTTTATTACACATGAACATGTAGACCACATTAAAGGCTTAAAAGTGATTTCTAAAAAATATGATATCCCGATTTATGCGAACGAAAAAACTTGGGATGCAATTGAGCGAAAAGATATTTTGATTAACCCAGAGAAAAAGTTTCACTTTAATCCTCTGGAAGAAAAAGATTTATTTGGTATGAATGTACAATCTTTCAATGTTTCACATGATGCGATTGATCCACAGTTTTATACATTTTCTAAAGAGAATAAAAAAATATCGTTAATCACAGATACGGGTTATGTATCGGATACTATGAAAGGCATTATTAAAGAAAGTGATGTCTTTGTCTTTGAGTCCAATCACGATGTAGATATGTTACGTATGGGACGTTATCCATGGAATACAAAACAACGCATCCTATCAGACGTCGGACACGTATCAAACGAAGACGCTGCACATGCAATGAAAGATGTAATTACTAATAACACTAAGCGTATATACTTAGGACATCTCAGCTTAGATAATAATATTAAAGAACTCGCACGCATGAGTGTTGAACAAATTTTGAACCAGTATGACATCGATACAAATAACGATGTATTGATATACGATACTGACAAAGCAGTTCCAACAGAAATTTACCAAATATAAATATTTAGCCAGATTGCTTAGCAATTTGGCTATTTTTTTGAGCTTTCCACGACTTATCCACAAGTGTGTTTAGAGTTTGTGGATAAGTGTGAGAATAACGTGGAAAAGTATGTGGATTATTAATATATGCATAAAAAACTGAGGTATAGACCCAAAAAAAGACGATAATGACGCGCTTAATGGTGAGAAAGTTATTCACAACCTGTGGATAAGTCGTGAATAACTCATAATATTGCAGTATATATACGATATTTTCCACAGTTTTGTATAATGGAAATAAAAACTTAATAATAGGAGAAAAAGATGAAACTTACAGTGATTACAGTGGGGAAATTAAAAGAAAAATATTGGGTAGATGCTGTTAAAGAGTATAAAAAAAGAATAAGTAAATATGCAAAAATAGAATTGATAGAAGTTGCTGATGAAAAAGAACCGAATAATGCGAGTGAAAAAGATATAGAAATGATTAAAGATAAAGAAGGCGAAAGAATTTTATCGAAGATCAAAGACTCGCAGCATGTGGTGACTTTGGAAATCGAAGGAAAAGAATATACAAGTGAGAGTTTGGCTAAACAATATCAAACTTGGATGAATACCGGCAAAAGCGACGTTGTTTTTGTAATCGGAGGCAGCAATGGTATTGGTCGAGAAATGAAGAAAAGAAGCAACCAAGAAATTTCATTCGGCTCCCTCACCTATCCTCATCAGATGATGAAGGTGATGATTTTAGAACAGCTGTTTAGAGTGAATAAGATATTGAGGAATGAAGCGTATCACAAGTAGTGCGTGTTAACGGTCGTTTTTTAAACTTAATTTTACATTTAGTTTTTATCATATTAAACACTCATTTTTCATATTCTTCTTCGCTAATCTCTCCTCGTGCAAATTGTTCTTTTAGAATCGACAGGCCCCATCTTTCTTTTTTGTTGCTCTAGTAGTGACCAGCCGGTAAATTCCATAAATAAGCAATCCTAGAATTGCAATCCAAAAGAGCATCATAAATAAGCCCATTCCACCTGTCATCATAGGAATTATCCTTTCTTTCGCTGAGTTTCATTTACTGCTTTTTCTAATTTTTTCACTATATAAACCCGGAAACATGACAACTTTTCGTGCCGAAATCCTGTCTATCCCAGTCCATTTTTACTGTACACCTAAACCGGTTTCTGGTTCGTCACCTGGTCTACAATATCTTGGGGAGATATAGATTTTACCATCATATCAAATTCCTCCCAACGCTCAGCCCAGTTATTAACGGCCGACGTATATTATCTTATAAAAATGTCATTACACCGACTTGTCAATACAACCAATCAATCGTTCTTCAATATCAACGGCAATTTTTTTTATGGAATCGTTCTGCACCATTTCAATCAGTGCACTTGGTTTCGGCATCCCGATTTTTGTTGTACCATTTTCTTCATACACCACAATTTTGCAAGGAAGGAAGTAGCCGACCAGCAGATCTTCTGAAAGAACTTGGTTCGCTTCCTGTGGATTGCAAACTTCAAGTACTGTAAATGGCGTGTCAAAGTCGGTCCCTTTTTCCTGAAGTTTGGCCGTCAAATCGAAATTCCATAAGACACCAAACTTTTCTTCCTTTAAATTCTCTTCAAGTGTATGGACAGCTTCGTCTCTGCTTTTTGATGTTTCTACTGTGTAATTAAACATACTTATTGCTCCTCTCTTTTTTATTCATACTGTTGGTAAAATTCCCTCTTTAATCGCCGGATTAAACATTTTTATTGAAATGAGCCGTTAGAACTAAACAAAAATTGATGGGACTGGTCCTTCTGTTTCAACTGGTCTTTCCTCATTCGCTGTTCATAAGGGTTAGCAGGGATGTATGGGGAATGGAGACGCCTTCAGTATCTCTCATTTTTTCATGAAATGCTTAAAGTTATACCCCTTGTACTGTTTGCGATACAACCGGATGATTGTCCATCTCAGATGCGGATCAATGGCTGTGACGGGCTTCTTCCGGCAAGATATGAATCAATCGGTCGATCACAGGTTAGATTCAACTCAATCTCCACCCGTGTTTTTGTTCTTTGTCCATTCACGACGGCTTTGATGACGTAATACTATCCTTTTCCTTCACAGTCTGACACTTCTTCATGCTCTCCTCCCCTAGTGTATACTCTGTACACGGACGGGTATGTAAGGAAGGGAAATGGTTAACTTTATATACCTGGCAGGGTATTTGACATGTGGAATTTCATTCTTTATAATATGGGTATATCAAAAAAGAGGGTGATGTTGTTGGCTACATTGGAAGAACAGACTGTTTATGATAAAGCAGTAATCAATCGCATTAATCGTCTGCAGGGCCAGATCAACGGCGCACTGAAAATGATTGAAGAAGGCAAGGACTGCAAGGATGTCGTCATCCAATTGAGCGCAGCGAAAAGTGCACTCAATCGTACAATGAACGTCATCGTCAGCGAAAACCTTGTCCAGTGCGTCAAAGAAACGATGAACAATCCGGATGAAGATACAGACGAACTCGTCAAAGAGGCAGTTGAATTGCTTAATAAGAGCAGATGATCCCATCTGTTTTTATTTATTTTTAAAAATACCCCTATGGGTATTTGACAAATTGAAAAAGCATTGCTATTATACCCTTATAGGTATTAAAAACAGGAGGATGATTTAGCAATATGAGTAACACGCAAACAAAGTACCACATTAATGATGCCGACCAGTTGGTCGAAGCAAATAAATATTTATTGGATGTAAGGGAACCTTTTGAATATGAAATGGGACACATTGCTGAGGCAGACAATGTATCCGTAAATGAAATTGAAGAACGCCTTGAAGAACTTCCAAAGGATAGAAAGATCCATGTATACTGCCAGCGCGGAAAACGCGGTGCAAGTGCAGTTGAAATACTGAAACGCAATGGTTTCGACGCAGTGAACCTTGAAGAAGGCTATTCAGCCTATACAGGAAAATACGACATTGCAGACGAAGCAGGTGAAACTGCAGATGCAGCAACTGAAAATGTTGAAATTGACCCAAATCGGGTAAAAGTGGAAGCAAGCGGGTTGCAATGTCCCGGCCCCCTTCTCAAGGTGAACGAAGTGATGGGAGAGCTTGAACCCGGTCAACAGATGGAAATCACGGTCACAGACTTCGGCTTCTGTACGGATGTCGAAGCATGGGCCCGTAAGACAGGGCATTCCATTCTTAAAAATGAAAAATCAGAAGACAAGGTCATAGTGGTGCTGCAGAAGAATGCCCCTCAGGCCAAAGCTGAGGGTGAAGGCCATCAGATGGTGGAAACGAAAGACGGAGCAACAATGGTCGTATTCAGTGGCGATATGGATAAAGCATTGGCGTCATTCATCATTGCTACCGGTGCAAAAAGCATGGGCAAAGATGTCACCATGTTCTTCACATTCTGGGGACTGAATGTCATCAAGGATCCAAATGCACCGAAAAAGAATAAAGCCGGTCTGGATAAGGCATTCAGCATGATGATGCCAAAATCCGCCTCCAAACTGCCAATCTCCAACATGAACATGTTCGGACTGGGATCCAAAATGATTCAATATGTAATGAAGAAGAAAAAAGTCGACGCGCTTACTGAAATGATTGAAAAGGCAGATAAACTCGGAGTCAAAATGGTAGCCTGCACAATGAGCATGGATATCATGGCCATTGACGAAGATGAGCTTCTCCCTAATGTCAATTTCGGTGGCGTAGGCACTTATCTCGGCGATGCAGAAAATGGCAACCTGAACCTGTTCATATAATTGAACAGGTTGCCCTGCGCATCCCAACAATCAATTAAAATTTCAAGGAGTGTATATCAATGTTCTTTAAACAGTTCTTCGATAAAAAACTTGCACAAACTTCCTATATGGTCGCTTGTCAGAAAACACAGGAAGCCATCATCATCGACCCAAAACGTGTCATTGATGAATATCAGGAAGTAGCAGAGGCTGAAGGTTTCAATATTACTCAGGTGGCGGAAACACACATCCACGCCGACTTCGCGTCCGGTCTGCGTGATGCGTCACAACGCTTCAACGCCACAGCTTATGTGTCCGACGAAGGCGATGAGAACTGGAAATATGAAAATATGCCAGAAGATACCGTCTACCTGAAAGACGGCGACATCATCAATGTCGGCAATGTCGAATTGAAAGTGATCCACACCCCAGGTCATACACCTGAAAGCATCTCTTTCGTGCTGATCGACCGTGGTGGCGGCAGTGATGAACCGATGGGCATCTTCACAGGTGACTTCATCTTCGTTGGCGACATCGGCCGTCCCGACCTGCTCGAAGAAGCAGCCAAAATGGAAGGCACAACCGAAGAGGGCGCGAATGCGATGTTCGCTTCCCTCAAGAAGATGAATGACTATCCGGACTTCATGCAAGTATGGCCAGGCCATGGAGCCGGCAGTGCATGTGGTAAATCCCTCGGTGCTGTGCCATTGTCCACTCTTGGATATGAGCGCAAAAATAACTGGGTGTTCGAATACGAAGATAAAGATGCCTTCATCAAAGAATTGACAAGTGACCAGCCGGAGCCGCCAAGCTACTTTGCACAGATGAAGAAAGTCAATAAGGAAGGCCTGCCTGAATTCAAGGTGAAGGAAGTCGAAATCGGTACACCTGATACGCTTCCAGGTCAGCTGTTCGACCTCAGAAGCAAGGAAGAATTCAAAAAAGGATTCAAAAAAGGCGCCATCAACATCCCGTACAACGACAAATTCCTTCAGTTTGCCGGATGGTATATCGATTATGGCCAGCCGATGACAGTCATTGCAAATCCGGAAGACAGCAGAACGCTCCAGGAAGATCTTGCATCCATCGGTTTTGACAACCTTAAGCTGATCGTACCTGCTGACAAAGCCGACAAGTACTTCGATGACTCATATGAAAATGTGTCACCTGAAGACTTGGTTAAGAACTATGAAGACAAGCATATTCTGGACGTCCGTTCCACTTCCGAGTACAAGGAAGGCAATGTCGAGAATGCGCACCATGTCCACTTTGGACATCTCGACGAAAAAGAAGTGCCATTCAGCACAGACGATACAATCTATGTCCACTGTCAATCCGGTGTACGTTCAGCCATCGCAATGAGTGCACTTAAAGCACGTGGCTTCGATAATGTCGTCAATATAGAAAAAGGCTATGCCGGCATTAAAGAAGCGATGAACTAATGGACATTACTTTTATAATCGTTATATTTCTGATCGGATTCATCGGTTCCTTCATCTCGGGGATGGTAGGAATCGGTGGTTCCATCATCAAGTATCCGATGTTGCTTTATATTCCACCCATGCTTGGAATCGCTGCATTCACCTCCCACGAGGTAGCCGGCATCAGTGCCGTACAGGTTTTTTTTGCAACGATTGCTGGTGTATGGGCATATAAAAGCAGTGGTTATTTAAACATGAGATTGATTGCCTATATGGGTGGCGCCATACTCATCGGCAGTCTTCTCGGCGGATACGGATCAGAATTTCTCACCGAGACCCAGATAGATATCGTCTATGCAGTACTTGCGACAATTGCTGTCATCATGATGTTCCTGCCAAAGAAAGAAATCCCATACAATCCTGGTGATGACCTTGATTTCAATGGGCCGCTGGCAGCAGCGCTTGCGTTTATAACTGGTGCAGCAGCAGGCATCGTCGGTGCAGCAGGGGCATTCATTCTTGTACCAATCATGCTTGTCGTGCTTAAAATACCCACCAGGGTAACGATTGCCACAAGTCTGGCGGTCACTTTCATTTCATCCATCGGTGCCACGATTGGGAAAGTTGCCACAGACCAGGTACTCTATGGACCTGCAGCCATCATGATAGTTGCGAGTCTCATTGCAGCACCGATCGGCGCAAAAGTGGGACAGAAGATGAATGTTAAAATACTCCAATGGATTCTGGCCCTGCTCATCCTAGGAACTTCTTTGAAGATATGGGGAGAAATCTTTTTTTAAATGTTATATTCATCAAATAAGCAAGGCAGTTTGCCTGGATTCTTGTAACTCAAAAATGTATTCTAATAGTGTACTGTCCCATGGCACTGCCCAACGACCCAGAATATTGAAACAAGGATCTCCTGTTGGTTATAAAGTTCTATTGTTAACAGTACACCCATATAAAATGGATACCGGTCATTTGTAATCACTCAAAATATTCTTTAATCAGAAGAGCATTTTGAGTGTATCACGAGTGACCTTTTTTATGGTTAACTCAGTTATATAATCAGCGAAATGAGAAAAATAATAATCGTTGGAACTTCTTTTTATTCTCTTTAAGGAGGAGACAGTTTTGAGTAAAGTACAAATCGGAATTAAAGAAAATGCATTAAATTTTATACTTCTGGTTATAACAAACTTCTTTGTGGGTTCAATGGTTGGCGTGGAAAGAACTATTCTTCCCATCATTGGTAAAGAAGATTTTGGTTTAGCATCAGCAAGTGCAGCATTGTCCTTCATTATAAGTTTTGGATTTTCAAAGGCAATAGTTAATTCCTTTGCTGGTGCCATCGCTGATAGATTGGGGAGAAAAAAGTCCTTTTAATTGGTTGGAGTATCGGCTTATTCGTTCCTTTATTAGTGATATTCGCAACTTCATGGTGGATGATTGTAGTTGCAAATATTTTCTTGGGCATCAATCAAGGATTAACATGGTCTATGACAGTAAATATGAAAATAGACATCTCCAAACCTAAGCAAAGAGGGCTTGCTGTTGGGTTAAATGAATTTTCAGGATATATTCGCTCATTAGAATCACCTCAGAAATAATAGTCTCTAAAACATATGCCCATGGTTTGTGCAGTTAGTGTGCAGTTTTTAAAATATTTCAAATTAATTTTAGCAATGTGCTCAAAATCTACATTTTTAAGCAATCGATAATATGAGAAAGCTACTTTCTAATCCACTTGTAGCCCACGCCCCACACCGTGTGAAAGTAATCATCGATAGGAAAGCCGACTTCCCGAATTTTTTCCCGCATATTTCTAACATGGGAATCCACAGTACGTCCTTCCGTTTCAGAATGCATGCCCCACACTAAATCAATCAATTGATTTCTAGAAAATACCCTTCCTGGATTTTTCATGAGTAATCCAATGAGTGCAAATTCTTTTGGTGTTAATTTTACAAGCTGTTTTTTATAGGATAGTTCAAATTGATCTTCGTCCCATAACAGTCTTTCGACTTCAATCCGGTTGACAGGTCTTGTTCTTCTTAGTAATGCATCCATTCTTGCAACCAATTCTTCTTCATTAAAAGGT
>DYYI01000058.1:0-28940 GCA_020741755.1 Aliicoccus persicus
TTTCTTCACTGCGTCTAACCATTTTTCATCACCATCAATTTGATACAAGCGAAGCAAAGCAAGTGCCGCTTCTCCATCATAGTAAATGATGCGGTAGCGCTGTTTCACATTCAAACTTGGGTAGTGCAACACGTGTGTTGTTTCACCCTTGTCAAAATCAATCATATCCAAAATACCGTTCGCCAATCGCTGTGCGACTCGTAAATATGTCGGCGCGTCTTCCATCGTTAAATACTCTGTCAGCGCCAAAATAAATGCTGCATTCTGACCTAACTTAATTTCGTTCATATCATTCGTGTCATCATACACGAAGTACGTCTCATCATTGCGCTTGATCAATTTATTTTGAATCAAATAATTAATTGGCTTTCTCGCCACCGTCACCGAACGATTCAAATACTTCAATCCTTCAATCATCGCATACGTTGACGACGCGTGACGCAAGTTATTATAGAAGTTTATCTCACGGTCAAAATGCGAGAAGTAGCCATAGATAAACTGCCCGTTATCTTTAATTTCTGAGGCTAAAAATTCTGTGCTTGTCGTGATGAGCTTATCGAGTTCTTTGTGTAAATTCTTCACTTTGCGCAATCCACGATCCATGCCTTCGCCAACGAGTTCTACCACTTCATCGCCCTCGATTAAAAAGCCTTGTGTATGGAATTTCTCAACTTTTTTACCGACATAATTACGATGTAAAAATGGTCGCTTTGACTTTTTATGGCGTTTCAAATAGGCGTTGACGTTGTTTTCAGACAGCTCAATGTTGCTACCCTCTCCCGTCGGCTTCATAAAAGCATTCGCGTTTATTTCTTCTGGTAAGAATGTCATCATTGCTGTTTTATCTAGTCGAATTCCAAACGGAATGTAGTTTCTCCGAATAGATGTCATTTCCGCAATCAAGTCTTCATACTGCAATTCTTCACGACTTGTAATCGCATCGATACGGACCCACTCTGGCATATGTCCAGTATCGGATTTGAATTTCAATACTTGTTTTAAAATATCTTCTTTAAAGTATCTCGGTTTTTTCAGTAAAAATGTCATCGCTTTTATTTTTGGTTCACCGAGACTCAATACTAATTCATCTGGTTCATGTCCTAATTTTTTTATACGTGTTAGTACTTCACTCACTTGATTTTCCATATTTACCTCCGAAAGCTTCGCTTATATCATTCACAAACATTAAAGATGGTTGATAAAATCCTTCACTAACAATCTTACCTGTTCTCCACCTGTACATTCAACCGCATGCTGAGCGAGCTTTTCAACAGATGTCACGGACAATCGTGAAATCTGTTGTCGCGATTTTAAAATATGTGTGTGATCCATCGATAAATGTCGTACACCAAGACCAACGAGTATAGGAATCATCAGCGTGTTGCTTGCGACATCGCCACAGACACAAACTGGTGTATCGGCATTCTTTCCTTGCTCGAGGACATGTTTTATTATTTTTAACATCGCCGGGTTTGCTGCATCATTATATTTTGCGACACGTGCATTCGTACGATCTGCTGCAAACATGTACTGTGATAAGTCATTTGTCCCAACCGATAAAAAATCACACATCTCAGCAAATTCTCCAGCCATCAGTGCTGCACCTGGCGTTTCTATCATCACACCAATCTTCACGTCGTTATCAAATGGATGGGCTTCTTCTTTTAACTCTGTTTTCACTTGATCGACAATCCGAAGTATATCCTTAAGCTCATCCACTGTCGTCACAAATGGAAACAATATTTGTAAATTACCATGCACACTTGCACGGAATAAAGCGCGCAACTGTGTCAACAATAGATCGATATGTTTAAATAAATATCGCGTGCCGCGGGTACCTAAAAATGGATTGTCTTCGACTTCATCATCATGAATGAATCGCTTGTCGCCACCATAGTCCAGTATGCGGATCGTGACAACATTATTCTCATGTACAGATTTTAAAATCGATCGATAGAGGTCCACTTGTGTCTCCTCATTCGAAAGATTTTTATCTCCATTAAATAAAAACTCACTCCGAACGAGTCCGATACCTTCTGCACCGACTTCCTCGTAGTGATTTAACGCACTCAGTTCGTTCACATTCATCATCAAATTGATGTCCACATTATCTTGGGTGCGTGTCTCTTTATCTTTTAATGATTGCAGTGTTTCTAACGATTGTATATACGCATCTCTTCTACTTTTAAATGCACGGATATCATCAGCATCAGGGTTTACAATAACGAGTGATGCTTCCGTATCAATAATGACTGACGCACCATGCTTAATCCGTAAAAAATCCGGTCGATCCACTTGCATCAATGGAATACCCATCGCTTGTGCAAGCATCGTTGCATGTGCGAACGGACTAGCTTCGGCGACGATGATGCCTTTCACAAACTCGGGATTCAAAGATGCAATAAATGATGGGGTTAACTTCTCGGCAACGAAGATAATTTCTTCGTTGACTTGTGTCGCATCAAACGTTCGTGTACCAACGAGATGTCGTGCAATCCGGATAGTAATATCATCGACATCGGCACTGCGCACTTTTAAGTAATCATTCATGTGGCTCAGCTTCGTTTGAGATGACTTGCGCCAATCGTCCATCGCTTCAACAGGATCTATGCCAGATTGAATTCGAGACTCAATCGCTTGAACAAATACCGGATCATCAATCACCATCATATGTGCATCAAAAATAGCAGCTTGCGGCGTACCGACTCTATCCTCTGTGTAGTTCCTGATTTTCATCAATTCAATTTGTGTTTCACGCAGGGCAAATTGAAAGCGCTCGATACGTGTATCGACCGCTTCTAAGTTTAACCGTGTTTTAAACACCGATTGATTTTCTTCTAATACCCAAGCTTTAGAAATTGCGATACCACGCACCAGTTCGCGACCATCAATCGTCGTTTTACTCATCCGACTAACCCTTCCTCCACTAGCGTTTTCTCTATGCCGTCAATCGCTTCTTTTGCATCTTTACCATCTGCAATAACGACGACTTCAGAATTTTGCCCAACGCCCAAGGACATCACGCCCATAATTGATTTTAAGTTGACACGTTTACCGTTAAATTCAAGTTGAATATCTGAATCGTATTTAGATGCTGATTGTACAAGCAAGGTCGCTGGACGCGCATGAATGCCCGTTTCATCTGTTATAAAAAATGCCTTTTCCATCCACTTCACTCCCCACTTCAGTTACTTATTCAATGCTTTGTGCCGCTATACTTCACCTTTTACTATTCTGACACATCTTGCCACGTGAGTGTTGCCCAGACGTTTCATCATGTAGTAACTGATTAAACCACTAACGACATTACCGACAAGCGGTATAAATCTAAATAAGAATCCACGCTTGACTGAACGGCGAATCATAAATCTGACGAGACGGTTGCCAACAAACTCACTGATAAAAGACGTCCCTAAAACAAGTGCACGTTCTTTTTGATCATCGAATGCACTATTTACTTCTTCATGTTCAATGCCGAAAATGTCTTCAATATTTTGAGACATGTCGCGCATGAGTTTCATATCTGTACCAATGTCTAAAAATGGAATCGGTACAATGGCTGCGATAGATGAATATAATGACTTTTTACGCACAAGTTCACGTGCTTCTTTCTCTTTCGCTTCTATTTGATGCACTGTTAGTTGATATTCCATTATAATTCCCCTTTTATTTCCTAAATTCTACATTATCAAATACCCTGTCACGTGCACATTTAACCATTCAGCGAGACTGTGACGACCTTTAAATACTTCCCATTCTTGTATCCTTTTGATACTGGAAAGTCCTTCGGTAATCCTTTTACATCTTCGATCTTACTTTCGTAACCAAGCTTCTCTAATGTCGAAGTAATCTGTGATTTAAATTGGTTCAAAGTAAACGTCTCTAGATTTTGACTGAGAATGAGCAGACCGTTCTTCTTTAATACTTTAACACTTTCAGCGATTAGTTTCGGATAGTCTCTCTCGACTTTAAACACTTTGCTTTTGTTTCTTGCAAATGATGGTGGATCAATCAAAATCACATCATATTTCATATTGTTTCTAACCGCATACTTTAAAAATTCAAATGTATCCATGATATGTGTATTATGCCGTTCAGTATCCATGCCGTTCAATTTAAAATTATCATCGATGAGTTCAATCGAACGCTTCGCTAAATCGACGCTAGTCGTTGTCATGCCTGCACGTGCTGCAGCAATAGAAAAGGTTCCGCTGTAAGCAAACAAGTTTAGCATCGACGCACCAGGCTTGTTCATTCGACTGAGCGCCTTGCGTGTTTCACGCTGGTCAATAAATAGACGTGTCATCGGGCCATCATTTAAGTGTGCGTAGTAATCAATACCTGTTTCTTTGACGACAATTGGGAATGTCACATTGCCATATACATGATTGTTTTCAGTCTTGAGTTTGCCGTCTGACATGACGCGTGTCTGTTCTGTAATTGAACTCGGCTTAAGCGCCACGATCAGTGCACGCATAATTGCATCACGATACTGATAAACACCATTCGTATTGTAGACTACGAATAGATGATGATCATAATAATCGATCATCAAGCCACCAAGACCGTCACCAATTTCATTAAATAGACGAAACACATTCGTACCCGTTTCATTAAATAACGCTGTTCGTTTATCGATGGCTGTTTGAATTAAATCAGCGACAAAATAATCATCAACCACAACATTCGCATCACGTGTAATGACCCAGCCTTGTGCTTTCGCTTCCATCGTTAAAATTGCCGTGCCGATGTATTCACCGTAATGGCTCTCGAGTGAAATCAGTTGACCATTGTTTAAAAACACATCATCCGATAGATCCCCATATTCAATATTGACTTGACCTTTAAAGTATTTGTTTTCTTGTCCTTTTTTAATCTGAACGCGTTCCATGCGCACCTCTTTCTTGAATCACTCGATATATAATACTTGCTGCAAGTCTTGAAGTTCGCGCGTCAATATCCAGTTCTGGATTGACCTCACTGACGTCAAAACTCACTAAATTGTCTAACTGTGCCAAGGCTTTCACCATGTAATGAACCTCTTGGCTAGAAAATCCATTCGGACTTGGTGCACTCGTCCCAGGCGCCACCGCTTGTTGCACGGCATCCATACAGAGCGTGCCGAAGACGACGTCGTAATCTGCAAGTTTTGATAGTCCTTCTTTAAACTGCTCAAAATTGTTCGCGCGCAAATCGTCCATCGTCACATACGTGACGCCAAACTCATCCGCCGTATCAAACAGCGTTTTCGTGTTGCTTGCGGGTTCTATTCCATACACAAAGTAATCGATGTTTTTATCGTCTTTTAAAATCTGATAAAACATCGTCCCAGAAGATGGTGCTTCCTTACGGATATCAAAATGGGCATCCAAATTGACGACCGCAATTTTTGCATCTTTAAAATGTTGTCGCACACCTAAATAATGACCGTAAAGCGTCTCGTGTCCCCCACCGATAATGATCGGAAACTGCTTTGATTCAAGCACGCGCGTGACATGTTCACCGAGACATATTTGAGAACCCTCTAAATCTTCATCTGCAAAAATGTTGCCATATTCATACAGCTTGCCTGTATATGCAAGTGGACCGAGTTTATTTTTAACGTGAATTGGACCTAAATGTTGTCCCGTTCTCCCCTTGTTACGCTTTACTCCTTCATCAGAGCAAAACCCAATCAATGAAATACCACCAGGCACATATTTTTTCCAAGGTTCAATCACTTGGTGAATGCGTTCCTTGATATTCGGATCATCCGTGCGACCATCATATTCATGAAACTTAATCTCTTTCATCTTGTGTATCCCCTTCCGTATTAAAGTCTTTAAATATGCTAAACAAGAGCAGCGGCGTCGTCAGTACGACAAGCAGCACATTAAACGGTAGTATGAATAAGCTGAGCTCGACATCCATCATCAGTGTCACAAATAAGTTGACCGTCACAACGAGCCAAAGTATCGTAATCAATACCATCTGTCTAACGAAATAACGATTTTGGAATAAATTTAATACCGTCACTAAAAGATAAAGTAATGATATTAACAAAATAAAAGCTAAGTTCACCCATTGATACATATAGTTCATATTATCGAGTCTGAAGTAACCTTCAGTAATTACACCGTGGCGGTTGCTGAACTCAATCAAAATAATTAAAAATGCCATCAAACCAAGCGCAATCTCGATGTGATTTGCGCGTAACCATTTCGGAATACCGACTTCGAAAAAGTTGAGTACACCATTCAATACCGTATTTCTAAAATCAGAAAGCTGACTTGAGAATTTAAAGTATTGGTTCGGGTTAATGCGGCGTTCATGTTTAGACCGTCTCGAGATTTTTATCTCTTGCGTCTCGTATTCTGGCACAGACTCATTTACGCTCGAACGTAAAAATACGCCGACCCAAAGTGCGCCGAATGCGAGCAACCAGAATGTACCAAAGAAAATGTTAAAGCTTAACACGTCGATCGGTGTTAATCCGTTATCTAAACTACTGTAAACGCTGATCTGTGTTAAAAAGTATGCGAGCCCGTAGAAAAACAACAAGATCATATACTGTTCCTTACGGTGTCGCGGATCGAAATAATGCTGGTAAATGTAGTACAGCATGTGCAATAAAAATGCGAGCGTAAAGAAAAATGCTGTCCAGCCGTATACTTGATACATCAGTATTGTCGTTGCGATAAATAGCAAGGATGCTAATACTATAAAAAATATGCTGAGTAATCTGTCGTGTTTTGTCGTATGTAGAACGAGTTGTGCAACTTTCATCATGACGAGTCCGAATAAGATCAGCACAATTGCACCGATTAATGGAAATGGCGCGGGTCCAAATAAATTAGATATAACAAATAAAACTTCTAGAAAAAATGTGTTTAATAAATCAAGTACAGATTCGATTTCTAAGTCTTCCACCGACTCGAAAGAATCGTCATGGAGTAAGTCGATATTAAATAAAATAAATACGCCTAATAGTATGAAGAAAAATCCAATGGTCATACTGATATAAACTTCACTGCGCTGTATCCATCTCAACATAAGCTTCTTTCACCTCATTTTTACATTATAGATGAAATTTTCATTCTTTTCATTAAGAAACCTATGGGTGTGGTGTGTGGGAGTTTGTGATTGGGGGGTGGTTTGGGTGGTTTGCTGGACTATGAGATGAGCTCACTGGCACGCAAACTCATTTGACTGACTATGAGATCTGCTCACGGGCACGCAAACTCATTTGACTGACTGTGAGATACGCTCACCGCCACACAGACATCTTAGGAATACATTTATCAAGTTCTGCATGCATTTTTATCTGTACTAAATAAAGAAATTTAAAGTTTTTCTCACTTTATAACAAGTTAAAAAAATAACTCAAGAAAAAAAGGCTTATATAGTATGAGAGGGTTTTTAAATTTTGATAGGAGGATTATATGATTTTACATCAACGCAAACCAGATATTGAACTTTTGTTCTTCCGTGCACTCAACCATCGCTCGACACTCAGCACAAAAGATGAAGCTAAACTCAATCGTCTAGAGAAAGGTTATACAGGTGAACTCATTTATGACAAAATCTACGATCAGGTAATTAATCATCTCTACACTTTTAGAAATATTTATCTGAAAATAGAGGACACAACACTTCAGATTGATTCACTAATTGTTACAGATTATGGACTTATTGTTCATGAAATCAAAAACTTCCAAGGTCTATACGAAATCATTAACAACAAATGGACGATTCGCCAATCCCCTCTCTCAAACGATCCCATTATTCAACTTAAGCGAACGACGAACAAACTTCATTCTCTCAATTATACACTTCAAGAAAACATGTCAATATTAGGAAAACTTGTCTTCCCTAATATCGAATTTAATATTGAATCACATGATAAAGAGATTTTAGAACAGATTATAATTCGTAGTCAGTTAAGAAGATATTTCCATGAATTAAAGGGGTTTACTTCTACAGAAAAAGCTAATTTCTATGTTAATTATATTGCAGAGAATATAATCGAGAACCCATTCTTTAATAGAAAAGTTAATATAACCGACGTTAAAAAAGGTGTATATTGTTTCAAATGTAATAGTTTTAATATGAAAAAATTGCAGTTTCATTTTAAATGCCAGGACTGCCAATGTATGGATACTATTCAAACACATATTTTAAGAACATTGTCAGATTACAATGCACTTTTTTATAAGGAACCAATTACTTTATCTCGCTTATATGAATTTATTGATGGCTCTGTGAGTAAGAGAAGTTTGATACGTGTTTTAAGTAAGTACTGTACTAAAACAGATCTAGGTCGAGGATCTACTTATACATTTAATTATCATGATTTTGAAGAAGCTCTGACCAGCACAGATAAAAAATCGAGATATTTTGATTATAGTCGACTAGAGTTAGTACGATAATTTTTGAATAATTAATTTCTCTGACTCTGATTGATTCAAAATTAGCAATTAGTTGGACTGAACAGATTTTGACTGACTATAAGATCTGCTCACAGGCGTGTAGATTCAAGTGGACTGACAGTGAGCAAAGTTCATTGGAACGCAAATTCGTTTGACTGACTATGAGCGAGTCTCATTGGAACGCAAATTCATTTGACTGACAGTGAGCAAAGCTCATTGGCACGTAAATCTGTTTGACTGACTATGAGCAAAGTTCATTGGCACGCAAATTCATTTGACTGACTATGAGAAAAGTTCATTGGCACGCAAATTCATTTGACTGACTATGAGCAAAGTTCATTGGCACGCTAATCCGTTTGACTGACTATGAGCGAAGCTCACAGGCACGCTAATCCGTTTGACTGACTATGAGCGAAGCTCAAAGGCACGCTAATCCGTTTGACTGATTATGAGATCAGCTCACGGGCTTGCAAATGTATTTGACGGACTATGAGATATACTCACTGACACGCAGATTCGATTAAAACCCATTCCAACCAAAAAAAGACCCCACGAATGTGGGGTCGTGAATCAAATATTCAAATTAAAGCGTTCTGTGTTCGATGAATTCAAGTAACTCGTCAAATTCGTACGTGTCACCTTCTACATCAGCATCTGCATCGGCATCTGCATCGGCATCAGCGTCTGCGTCAGCGTCAGCATCTGCATCGGCGTCAGCATCTGCGTCAGCATCGGCATCTGCGTCGGCGTCGGCATCTGCGTCGGCATCAGCATCTGCGTCGGCATCAGCATCCGCGTCAGCATCTGCGTCTGCATCAGCATCTGCGTCGGCATCAGCATCTGCTTCTACGTCAAGATCTTCATCTACAGCGTCGTCTTCAACGCCTTCTTCAACGTCACGGCTTTGTAATCTAACATCTAATTCAGGATTTACATCACCATAGGCGATTAGTACTTCTACAGTTTCACCTGGAGAAACAAGCTCAGTTGCTGCTTCTAACTTGTCATAGTCCTCATGTGTTTCAGGAACTAATGTTGTATAGTTTTCAAGCGTTCTCTCAGAATCTGCTGCTTCATCTACTTCACGAACCGCTAAGTCTAAACCGAAACCTTCAACCGGAGTTGTTGGTACGTCAGAAAGGTTTGTGAATTCGAATTCGATGAATACTAATGTTGAAGGTGCTTCTTCTTCAACAGCATCTGCATCAGCATCTGCGTCAGCATCTGCGTCAGCGTCTGCATCAGCGTCTGCATCAGCGTCAGCGTCGGCATCAGCGTCTGCATCTGCATCTGCATCAGCATCTGCGTCAGCATCAGCATCTGCATCAGCATCTGCATCTGCATCAGCTTCTACATCATCTTCAGCTACTTCTTCTTCAACTTCAGCTTCTTCTGGCTCTAAGTCAGAAGGTACGAAGTCTTGTAAATAGTAGTCTGTAATAGAATAATCACCATACTCACCAGTGTATTGGAACTGTTCTACACCGTCTGCATCCGCGTCAGCGTCAGCATCGGCATCCGCATCCGCGTCAGCGTCTGCATCGGCATCTGCGTCTGCATCGGCATCTGCGTCGGCATCAGCGTCAGCGTCTGCGTCGGCATCGGCATCAGCATCAGCGTCTGCATCAGCATCTGCGTCGGCGTCAGCTTCTGGATCATCTTCATCATCTTCTGTTGTATCTTGTAAGACATATTCTTCAGTTGTTAGTAAAGAGGTATCATCTGCCTCTTCTGCGTTATCATCTGCATCGTTATCAGCGTCGTCACCATTACATGCTGCAAGTAATAAACTTGTCCCTAGGACTAACCCAAATTTTCTTAACTTCATGTCTAATACTCTCCCTTATAAAAAGTTTGAATCACATATCTCAGTTAAATAAATTGAATTCGTTCTATATTTTTAGTGAGTACAATTGTATTTAAACTGATAACAATAGCTACAAGTTTATGTGTAACAACTTGTAACCACGGTTACTTTGCTATATACCCACAAAGATTAAAAATACACATCATTTTTAAAAAGTTTGTGAAATTTTTATAAATTACCGAACGTTTTATATATTGTAGATAATATATGGGTATATTGGAGGGGAAAATTAAAATGACGGAGGTTATTCATATGAGAAGTTTAGTACGATACTTCGCTGTTTTTATCCTAAGTGTTTGTGTGATTACAGTATCTCAAGACGTCCATGCGCAATCTGACGATGATTTAGAAGAAAAGAATCAAGAACTCATTGAAGAAAATGAAACTTTAAAAGAAACAATCGCATCGCTTGAAGAACAAATTGCCAACCTTGAAGCACAACTCGCAACTTTAAATGAAGTTAAAGTTAACGATGAATCAGACATCGACTATGATCAAGTATTAAGTGTCGGTGATGAATCAGAAGTCGATGGTATAACAATCAGTGTTGAAGACGCTTATTATACCGATGAACGCAATGAATTTATGGCTGAGGGTGTGAACGAAGTATTAATCGTCGATATTTATTTCGAGAATAACTCTGGGGAACTCTATCAAGTACCTCTAGTGCAAGACATGTCTCTTATGAATGGTGAAGAATATTTAGTGACGTATCCAATTGTTGGGATGGAATATGAAGACATTTAAGTCGCAGATGGTGAAAGTATCAAAAGAAGTTTTGCATATGGAATTTATGAAGACCCAAGTACGATTGAATTAGAATTCGCACCAGGATTAGTCGGCATTCCACAACCTGAAAATATCATTAAATTCGATGTGACGCCAGAATAATCCATTAAAATCTAACTCGATAAAAAACTTCATCATGTTTGTTTTATCTGGTGATGGGTATTTTTAAACTACGAAATTAAAGTGGAGGTTTTAATATGTTTAAAGATAAAAAAGAAGAACTAAAAGAAGCTGCTGAAAATTTAAAAGAAGCGGAAAGAGAAAAAAGAGAACAAGAGAATGACGATAAATCTGATGAAGAAAAAACGAAAGAAAATATACAAGATTCGTTTGAACAATAATGAATGTATAGATTTAAATTGGCATTAAAGAGATACATCACAACGATGTGTCTCTTTTTTATCGGATAATTTAATGTGTGTGGCAAGGAAATACATAGATTTGATTAAAGTAAAACGGAGGATTCTAGAATGAGTCATGTAAAGTGTTGCGTTGGTGTTTTTGTACTTGGTACATTTCTATTCATGCTGCCTCATCATGCATTTGCAAAAGATGACACAGAACTCGTAGAAGAAAATCAAAAGTTGCTAGATGAAATCGATGAACTGAATGAAACGATAGAGCTTCAAGAAAAGCGCATTGATGAGCTCGAAGAGTTGGTTGCAACGCTAAGAGAAAATGAAGAGGAAATTGAATTAGAAGAAAAAGATGAAAAAGAAGAGGATGATATTTACAGTATTGGTGAGGCATTTGAAGTAAATGGTGTCACCATTCGTGTTGAGGATGCCTACTACACAGATGAAAGAAACCAATTGGCAGGTGGTTCACCGGATCAAGTGCTGATGATTGAAATTTACTATGAAAATGATAGTGGTGACGATTACACGCCTGTCTTTGATTTCGAAGTCTATTATGATGGAACGATCGCAAAAAAACATCCGATCGGAGAAGTCATTTTAGAAACGATTTCAGATGGTAGAAATTCAACGGGCACTTTAGCATATGAAATTATGGGAAGCCCAGAAGTCATTGAACTCGAATATAAACAGATGGTAAATCTATTTGTGGACTCTGAAACAGTTGTTGTTGATGTCACGCCTGAAGAAGATGAAGAAGAAAAATAAAAATATGTAAATGATTTTTTGGAGATGCATCTCAATGGTGTGTCTCTTTTTTTATGTGATATTTACAAAAATTAGTGGATTGATATACTTAAGATGAATATGTAAAAATATGGAGGTCTTAAAATGAGTCTTTTAAAACGTTACTTGGGTGTTTTAGTTTTAGCTGCGTTTATGTTTACATTGTCGCAAAATGTTTCCGCACAAGATGTTGAAGAACTGATGGAAGAAAATCAGGAGTTGCTAGATGAAATTGAAGTATTAAATGAAACCATTGCGAACCTTGAGGAACAGATTGCTAAACTTGAAGAGATGATTGAATCTCTAAGAGATGATGAGGATGTTGATGTAGAAGAGAATGATAACAGTGCATCTGATGGTGAAATATTTGCTATCGGTGAAGAATTTGAAGTAAATGGTGTAACGCTTGTTGTTGAAGATGCTTACTTTACAGATGAACGAAACTCATTAGTTGATTCTCCTGATCAAGTATTGTTGGTTGAAATTCATTATGAAAATAATAGTGGAGAAGAATACATGCCTGCCTTTGACTTTGAACTTTATTTTGACGGACAGAAGGCAACTACCCACCCTATTAGAGATATAATTTTAGATACAGTCACAGATGGAAGAAGTTCTTCCGGTACACTCGCATACGAAATTATGGGTGAACCAGAATCGATTGAGCTAGAGTATACTCAGTTCGTTGACTTCTTTACAGATTCTGCAACAATCATTGTCGACGTAACGCCTGAATAATCATACTAAAATAGTCGGTATGTACGAATTTTCTCGTATATACCGACTATTATTTTTTTATTCTTCGACCACTTCAAATGGAACAATCACATCAACAGACTCTGAGTCACCATTATCGTCAGCGATAGAAAAGTTTTTGATGATACGGTAGTCTCCAGGTTCTAGAGATTCTTCATCTTCACCAAGTATCATATGTGTGAATTCATGAGATCCACCAGGCTCGATAATATATGCAATCAGAATGAAAACATCAGAAGGTGTAATGTCTTCCCATTGTTCACCATCATAATACTCTAACGTATAAGGCGCACCACCCTGAAGATTTGCACTTTCATGATTATTGATCACTGTGAAAGTAATACCTTCCGTATCCGTACCAACGACCGATTCTTCAATGTCCACTTCAATGAATTCATTTCCTGCCTCTTCGTCTTCTACAACATCATCTTCGATATTCCCTTCCCCACTTTCGTACGGTTCACTTCCGAAAATACCAGCAGCAAGTAACAAGAATACAATAATTTTAATCATAAATTGTTCCTTCCTCACTCAAATTTGTTTACTCATATAATTATAGATTAGTTTACCATTTACTACTTTTACTTCAAGAATATACATGTTTGATATGAATTTGAAATTGAGTAAGAAACGATATACTCAAAATACTTAATGGATAATAATTAAAGTCTATTTAAACAACCTCGTTAAATTTTTAATCACATTTTCTAGTGCCTTTTGCTTTTTATGAAGCGCTTTGTATCTCTCGGCCATTAACTGAATATCGTCCCGACTCATTTGATCAATGTCTAGTCTATCCTCCAACACTCTCTTTTCTAAGATAAACGACCTAAAAATATATTGAAAAGGATGTTGAGGTTCGCCAATATACGGAAAATAGTTTAACTGAAATGCTGGACGACTGTTGATTTCTAAAATAACGGCTTCAGTATCATTTAAATCATTCAGAATAATATCTACACCTGCTGTTTGACAACCTGGGATCGCAGTCACACCATCTTCTGCAAGCTTCAGTATTTCCTTCTTAACCAAATCAGTAATGACGATATTTTCACCACCGTTTACTAGGTTTGAAACGGGATTTAGAACAATTATTTTACCGTCTTCTACCACTGATTCCATACTGAGATTTTGTAAATCTAGATAATTAGTTACTCTCCGATTCACTTTAATGAGCTTTTTTGCAAAAAATCCGTTTTGACTACGCGATTCATTTTTTTGCTTGATAAGTGTTTCAATTGTATCATGTCCGTTACCGATGACATAAGCCGGTGTACGAATCGTTGCAGACATTGCTTTACCTTCTGTCACTACGACTCTCACTTCGTAACCTTCAATGTAATCTTGTATAAGTACTCTGGGGTTCTTTACTTTATACCTTTTTTGGAGTGCAAAGCATCTATGCCATACTTCCTCGAGATTTTTAGTCGTAACATCTGTGTATACGCCGCGTCCTTGCATTAAATCTATTGGTTTAACAACATATCGCTTCTTCCCATCTTGGATATGTTTACGGGCTTTTTCAATATCTTTCTCGTGAAGTAAAATTGAATTCGATGTTGGAATGTTTGAAAGCTTTAAGAATTTTTCTGTTATAAATTTATCTGTAGTAATCGCCATTCCAAACATACTGTTGTTATGATAATAGCTTCTTCGATGTTTTCTTACTTCAAGATCCCCATCAAATATTTTCGTGCGTCTAATACCGTTTACCACTGTGGGTGCGTATTTTATTCCCAATACATCTAATTCTCGTTTTAATAATGCTGTGGATGTCTGTTTTATATCTAAACTATGTTCATTACGATCTTTGTCTTTTACGTGTTCTAATATATCTTCTAATAGTTTCGTGTTTACCATAACTTGTTTTCTTCCCTACACAGATAAATTTTTTATTATTTTTTCTAACGATTTCTGTTTTTCATAAAGAGCCTTGTATCTCTCAATCATTAATTGGTGATCTTCCCTAGTTATCTCGTCAAATTTTAGTCTACCACTTAAAATTCTGTCCTCAAGAATTAATGATTTAAATATATATTGTAACGGGTATTGAGGTTCGCCAATGTAAGGATAATAGTTCAGCTGAAATGCAGGTGCTTTGTTGATTTCTAATATTACAGCCTCTGTGTCATTCAAATCATTAAGCAATATATCAACGCCTGCAGTTTGAATGCCAGGCATTGCTGCGACACCCGCTTCAGCAAGCTCGAGTATTTCCTTCTTAACAAAGTCTGTAATGACGATGTTCTCACCGCCATTTACAAGGTTGGATACAGGGTTTAGAACGACTAAACGTTCACTTTCAAGCACAGTATCCATGCTGAGTCCTTGGCTTGCAAGAAAATCAGTCAGTTGATCATTCAATTTAATTAGCTTATTGGCAAAGAATCCATTTTGCTTACGTTTCTCATTTTTATTATTAATAAGATCTTGAATTGTTTTCTGGCCATCGCCTATGACATAAGCTGGTGTACGAATCGTTGCAGACAGAGCTTTGCCTTCAGTAACAATGACTCTAACTTCATATCCTTCTATATAATCTTGAACAAGAACTCGCGGAGCTTTTACTTTACGTCGTTTTTGGATTGTAAAGCATTCATCCCACACTTCATTTAGATTGTCCAAATTAACATCAGTGAATACACCAATACCATTCATCAGAGCTATTGGTTTAACAACATAACGTTTATTACCAGCTTCAATATGTCTATGAGCAATATCTATTTCACTTTCGCGAAGTAATATGGAATTGGATGTAGGAATATTAGCTAATTTTAAGTACTTTTCTGTAAGAAACTTATCGTTCGATATTTTAAACCCAAACTCGCTATTATTCTGATACACATTCTTCTGATAAGTTTTAACTTCATGATCTCCATCGAAGATTTTCAAACGATTTCTACCTTTATATACAAATGGTTCGTATTTAACACCAATTACATTTAATTCTTGTTTCAGTACTTCATAGAGATCAAGTGTAATATTTAATCCATATTCATTACGGTCCTCTTTATTAACATGCAGTAATACATCTTCTAGCAACTTCGTATTAAAGCGATTTAGTTTAATAACACTGGATTTTGAGTCCAATTGTTTTTGAGAATAATCTTTTTTTAATGCTAAAAACTCTTCAACTTCTTTGTAAAAATCTCTGTCATCATTGCTAATTTCTATATTATGTTCTAGTTTGTGTCTAATCAAATTAATTCTAACGAAATCATCATATGGATAGCGAGCTTCTCCTTTATATGGCATATGATGCATCGTTAAGTTTGAGTTGGTATTAATCTCTATAACAAATCCTTCACCATTCAAATAGTCTTCAGTAAGTATATCCACACCTGCAGTAAATAGACCGGGCACTGATGCAACAGAATGAATTGCTAGTTCTTTAATTCTTTCAGATAACACATCGGTAACATCAATACTCTCACCACCGAAAGTAAGATTAGAAATATGTGTGAGCATCACAACTTGGTCTTCAGTTGGAATAGAATCAAAATTCAATTGCTGGTTGTTTAAAAATGTTTCTGTTCGTTTGTCTGTTGGTATCAATTTACTTTTAAAGTAAGTAATCAATTGTCGTTTCTCATTTTTGTCCTCTATAAGCTCTCGTATAGTTGACTTACCATCTCCAACAACATGAGCAGGTAATCTAAGCACTGCACCGGAGTACTTTCCTTCTATAATCGTCACTCTAAGATCAAAACCGTTGATATGAGGCTGAACGATACACGATGGTTTCGTGTACCCTTCAGACAATTGGCTTTCAATGCATTTGTTCCAAGCGTTATCAAAGTTTTCAGTGTCTACATTAAATAGTATTCCTTTTCCTGCTCTAAGGTTGAGTGGTTTTACAACAAACTTGGTTTCTACATTATTTTTAATATAATTGAACGCATCGTCATACTGCACTTTAGTGAACAATTTTGAATCTAAAGTTTTTAAATTAAGTTTCTTTAAATGTTGTTCTAATTTGTATTTATCTTTGCATAAATTAAATGCAGCATCTGTCGTTGAACCAGGACGCATACCTTTCATGTATGAAACTTCTTGGTTATTAAAGAAAAATTTAATTAACTTCCCTTTGTTTAATTTTTTGGGCTGCAGGTTATAATTGTCAATCGCATTTAATAATAACTTAGCTCCATTTATACCTAGAAAATTAAATGTGTTTGTTTGTCGTTCACTTATCGTTCTCACTGTATTATTGAATTCATTTGTATGCTTCAATTTCTAACCTCATTTAATAAAATTCTTAAGATATATAATATCATAATCCTTATAATCGTCATCTGTTATCTACTACTCCAACAGACATAATATGTGATGTGTAATATCACATAAAATCTAGTTCCATTAAAGAAATCTTGTTTAATAATGAATACTTATGCTAGTTCTGATAAAATATGATTATTACTTTTAAATTATAAGTAGTACGAGGGGGATAACATGGAACATCATTTAGATAAGTTTTTTAGACATGTCGATTCTTTTGATGTCAGTCACTATGTATGGATACACGAAAATAAAGATAGACCAATACTACAGTCTGTCCATTCATTGAAAAAAGTTGGAGACATCAAAGATTATCACAAAAAAGTCGCACGTGTACTAGCAGTGGCCAAATCTCAAGGCACACGTTACTACTATTTGGAAATAGATGGTGAAGAAATTGGTTGGTGCGATTTAAAAACATCGATTATCGTCTACTCTAAACCGAGAGAACATGTACGTTTAGATTTAGACAAGTTCATACAACGTCAAGAGGTTCAAATTTTTGCAGTATCAAAAAATAACTTGCGTTTACTTAAGGATCAAATGTTAGATTCTCGTTTCGTAATGGTTAGAAATGGCGTTCACTATGAGGCATTGTTTAAAAAGCATAAACTTCAAGGATGGTTCTCATCAGACACATTAGTTCGTTCTGAAAAGGCAAATATCAAAGTTACGGATATTAAAGAAGGTTTCCAACTTTTTGAGTTTAATAATTTAACCAGTGAAGTGAAGTTGATTGAGAATAAAGTCTTCCCTATTACAATTGTTCACATGTTTAGAGATATTGGACTCGCAAAAGTTAAAACTGGTCAAGGGAATTTCTGGGCAGATATGAAGTATATGGTATACGACGAATCTACATTACCACCGTACGAACCGCCTTATACATTTGATGAGACAGTCGTTTACGATTTAATTCAAAACATATCTGAAGAACGTACGATGACTCGTAATCTGGTCGAGCGTTTAAAGAGCCAGTTTAAAGACACCGATATTGATGTAGAGCCGCCTAATAAGGAAGAGTTTGATGATATGGCTGCAGATAAGGAATACGAGGAAATAAAACAAGCATTACAAGAGCAAAAAGAGAAGTACAAACAACTTGAAACACGCTATAAGAATTTAAGAAATTCACCACTTGGAAAACTACAAACTAAGTATTGGCAGATGAGAAAGTAGGTGTATTATGGATACTAACAAAGAAAGTAACGAAGTCGTATTACCAAGCGTGAGTATAACGAACAATTACTTGTTAGGTATATACCATCTCGCAAAATTCCATGATGTTGATACCTATAGTGACTTATTTACGAAAGATGTGAGTGAAAATACACAATACCATGATCTATCTATTGAAGAATATTACAAGATATTTAATGAAGAAGGTAAACCAAATTTAGTCGATGAAATTGAATCATTGGCCGAGTACGTCATCGAATCCAATGGTTCTAGAATCTTTAAGAAAATTGATTTAAATATCGGTATTATTTGTGATGAATTCTTGTATGACGCATACAACGGAGTTGTAAACCTCCATTATCTTAATTACAAGAAAGATGGAATAGATCAAAATTTTGATTTTGTCATCATCGCTACTACTTGGTCAGGTATTGATGGTAGTTGGCAGAACGTTGCGAAAGAGAACTCTGAGGAACGTCATAATCTTTACAGCTTAATTGAAGAATTAAAAGCACGTGATATCCCAACTGTGTTCTATTCAAAAGAAGACCCAGTCAACTATGATCAATTCATCGGTATGGCTAAAGTATGTGATTATGTATTCACCTCAGCAGAGGAGATTATTCCAAGATATAAAAAAGCAGTAGGTCATGATCAAGTGTTTAAATTAGAATTCGGTATTAACCCTCATGTTCATAATCCGCTTGGAATTAATCAAGAAGTATTCAAAGATAAGCATGACGATATTATTTTTGCCGGTAGTTGGATGGTTAAATACCCTGTTCGTAATAAAGAAAGTGCTATGGCATTTGAAGGTGTCGTCAAATCAGATCGACCTTTAACGATTATAGATAGGAATTTGAAATTAGAAAATAAGAGATATCATTTCCCACCGAAATATATCCCTTACCTTTCTTATCCACTCCCCCACTCTATGTTGATGAAGTCGCATAAAATGTTTAAGACAGCCATCAATGTGAATTCAGTTAAATACTCAAACACTATGTTTGCAAACCGTGTATATGAGTTACAAGCTTTTGGAAATATCTTGTTATCTAACTTTTCAATGGGTGTGAATTCAAAATTTCCACATGTGTTTATATATAATCATGAAACGGATGTACCACAGTTTTTACAATATACTGATCAAGATACACTGCGTGAAACTTCATCTGCAGGTATCAGACAGACAATGAACAATGAAACAACTTACCATAGAATTAAATATATTGCAGAAAAACTAAACATTAATATTGATGTCGATACAGCTAAAGTACTTATTATCGTGGATAAGAAAGATGAATTAACGCAATCGATGATCAATGCTCAATCATATGAAGATCACGACATAATAACTTTAGATGAATTGAATTCGGTAAATCTAGCTGACTATCGTTTTATAACACACTTTAATACAAGCAAGTATTTCTATGAAGAATATTATCTAGAAGAACTGATTAGTGGATTTAAGTATGCCGATGTTGATTTCGTTTCTAAGAATCAGAATCTTGAAGCGTATAACTTCACAGACATATTCGAAACGTTATCGCATACTTTAGTAGACGTACGTTCCATTGAGAATGATTTAGCTAACCCATTTGCCACTATCAATCTAACAAATGGTTTAAACATCGATCATACTGAATTGATAGAGATGGAACAAAACTTAAATACAGAGAATGAGGTTAGTGAAAAACGCTTAAGTGTGGTAATTCCAGTTCATAATAACGGACGATATTTAGAACATAAGTGTTTGAAGAGTCTGAAACGTTTAAGCATATATGATGACTTAGAAATTATTCTCGTAAATGATGGTTCGACGTCTAAAGAGACTAAAGATATAATCAATCGTTTACTGAGACGAAATCCAGAGTTTGTATACTATGAGTTTGAAAAAGCCTCTGGAAGTGCATCAACACCACGAAACAAAGGGGTTGAACTTGCATCGACAGATTTAGTAACCTTCTTGGATCCAGATAATGAAGCAACTGGTGATGGATTCGCTAAACTATTAGCAGAAATTGAAAATGATGAATCACTTGATATGGTTGTTGGAAACATGGTTAAAGAAGACCAAAACGAAAAAAGTATCTTTAACTACTATAAAATCGTACACCATTACAACTTCAAACAGAACATCATTGAAGATACACATGGATTCTTAGAACGCTCACAATTAACTGCACAGAGTATTCAAGCGATGATTATTAAGAAAGACATCATTCTTAATAACCAAATTAAGATGGTTGAAGGTGCGATTGGACAGGATACAATCTACTTCCAAGAATTGCTACTAAACTGTAATAAAGTAAAAGCAATCAATGAAGTCATCCATATGTACTATGGTGCTGTCGCCGACTCAGTGACTAACGTTGTTGGTAAATCATTCTTTGAAAAGTATTTAAAACTTGAAAAATATCGTATCGAATTCTTAGATCAACATAACTTGCTAGATGGTTATATTGAAAATAGATTTGAGTATTATATGATGAACTGGTATATGCCACGTTTGGAACGTACGAAAGAACATGAGAGACATGAAGCTGCATCAGTATTACACGAGATTTTCAACTTGTATAAACCTTATATTGGTGAAAGTTACGAGTTACTAGAAAATCATATATTGAATCATACGAGTTAAGGTTTATACTATATTTATAGACTGTATATCAATATGATATACTTGAACATCATAAGACTTTAAAAAATGGGGTAGAGAAAATGAAATTAACGACGATTGGTTTAGGTTACATTGGACTACCTACATCGATTATGTTTGCAAAACACGGTGTAGATGTTCTTGGTGTGGATATTAAACAAGAAGCAGTGGACATGCTTAATGATGGTAAAATCCATATTGTTGAACCTGGCCTACAAGAAGCGTTAGATGAAGTGATTGCATCAGGAAAATTTAGAGCATCAACTAAAGCGGAAGAAGCAGACGCGTATATTATTGCAGTACCTACACCAAACAATAACGATGAACACAAATCTGCTGATATTTCTATCGTTATGGCGGGTGTTGAAAGCATCGTTCCTTTACTTAAAAAGGGAGATACTGTTATCGTCGAATCAACAATTGCACCGCGTACAATGGATGACCATGTTGCACCTTACTTAGAATCTAAAGGATTCAATATTGGTGAAGATATTTACCTAGTGCACTGCCCTGAACGTGTTTTACCAGGACAGATTATGGAAGAACTTATTCATAACAACCGCATCATTGGTGGTATGACACCAGCGTGTGTTGAAGCAGGTAAAAAAGTTTATGGTGTCTTTGTTGAAGGTGAAATGATTGAGACTGAAGCGAAAACAGCAGAAATGTCTAAATTAATGGAAAATACGTATCGTGATGTAAACATTGCATTAGCAAATGAGTTAGCAAAAATTTGTAATCAGTTAGATATCAATGTTCATGACGTCATTCAAATGGCGAACAAACACCCTCGTGTTAACTTACACACACCAGGACCTGGTGTTGGTGGTCACTGTTTAGCAGTAGACCCATATTTCGTTATCGCTGAGGCACCAGAACGATCAAACTTAATTAAATTAGCGCGTGATATTAACGTATCAATGCCACAATATGTCGTTGATTACACGAAAGAAATTCTAGATAAATTAGAAGGTAACAAAGTCACTGTATTTGGCTTAACGTATAAAGGTGATGTCGATGATATTCGTGAGTCACCTGCATTTGATATTTATGAAATGTTAAAAGCTGATACATCAATAGATGTTGTTGCATACGACCCTCATGTGAAATTAGATTGGGTAGAACATGACATTAAAAAAGCTGTCGATGGTAGTTCACTAGTACTTGTACTAAGTGATCATTCAATATTTAAAGAAATGACAGATGAAGATTTCAGTACAATGAAAGACAAATACATTTTTGATACGAAAAATGTTATGAACACTGAATTCAAAGATGTGAAGTACTACAACTACGGTAATATTCAACAACTATAAGAAAAAATTAAAGCAATGCAGATAACTGTGTTGCTTTAATATTATCTATTTTTTTGTATTGGTCACTACACTCGGAGGTATGACGATGATTGTTAAGAATGATTCTGTAAAATACTCTTATCTACTAATTCATGATTCAATCTCACATCAACCCATTACAACATCAAGAAACTTCCAAATTGATGATTGGATGCTATATGTAAGTGATGATATGGATGTCAATCTATTTGAATCTGACAAAGATAAGATTATCTTACTCGGCTATTGTATGGACATAAGAGATGGTCTAAAAAAGGAAGACGATGTTTTAAATGACTTGCTAAAGTCTGAAGACATTGTAAAAGATCTTGAGTACATAAATGGAAGATACACTTTAATTGTCTCTGTTGGTAATTCAATTAACGTATACACGGATACGAGTGCAATGCTACCAACTCACTACGCTTCAAAACACAAAATCCTTTCTTCACATGATGAGCTTATTAAAGAAGTGTTAGAACCAAAGATAGAAATTACACCGGTAACTGATCGCTATGAAGGTGCGCTTGATTTTACACGTTATGTTGATATTTTCAAGTTCAACCCAAGTCTGACTCTAGAATTAAATACTTATACATTCTCTAGAATTTATCCAAGACATCAAATTGAAAGAATTGATGTTAATGAAATAGTAAGTGAGTTCGATCACTACATAAATGAGATGAATAAGTGGTTAAAAAATCAAAGCAACAGGATAATTCTCACATTAACTGGTGGCTTTGATTCGCGTGTATCAATGGCATTCACAAATGAATTAGCAGAGAAAGTAGAATACATCACTTATATTCATCCGGATGTTACCCGTTTAAACGAAACAGCACAAAAAGCATATGCAATTGATGAGTTCATAACGAATGATATTGCAAAAAACATGAGAATTAATCATACACATGTAAAACTTGCAGACCATCCCCTCCCAAAGGAAGATAGACCATACTATCTAAAATATATGCAAAGCAGGCATTCATTTGCCCTCATTAATTACTTTAAAAACTATAGAGACTTCAACAAAGCAATACATATTAAATCAACCGTATATGGGATGGGTAAATCAGACTTTCCACTGAATCGTCCTCATAATGTAACAACATTAGAAGAAATGATTTCTTTCGTTCATGGTGTTCCAAAAATGATGATTGAATCAAACGATTATAAGCAGATTATGGCAGAATATTTTAATAGAAATATTCACAGTATTAATGTAGGTAAAGGACGGCATTACTTTGATATTTTCCACCTTGAGAGTAGACTAGCAAATTGGCATTCCAATACTACTCAAGAAGTCGATCCTTATATAATTGAGTTCATATACATGAACAGTAGAAAGTTAATTGATTTAATTCAGTCACCAAATATACAACAACGAAAAGATAAGTTGTTGTACAAATTACTGATTAAGAAGTACTGGCCTACTCTACTCTACATTGGATTTAATGAAACAAGTTATTATTTAGATGAGAATAAGATTGGATTAAATAATGTTTATTTCAATGGTTTAGATGTAATTGATTCTCAAAATCTAGAGTTTAATATCGAAGACAATATATTGGAGTTTAAACCAAATACCACTAAAGTTAATCCGTCCACAATGTATATGATGCAATTGAAGAATAACTCTAATAAAGAGCAAAGTATTAGACTATATAGTGGCTATAGCAAAAAAACTAATAAAGTATATATCGATGCTACAATTCATCAATCAGATGAAAAATCATCTGAGACAATCGATATTGCAGACTTGTCTCAAGGTTTTGATTTAATTTTAAAGCCTTTCAGACAACTCACCGTAAAAATAAATTATCACCATTCATTCGACAAAGAATCATGGCAACAAGCAGGACGTATCTATATAAAATTTAATTAACAATTTATGAATGAGAGGGATTCTAATGCTTACACAATTTGAAATAAACACACAAGATACTCAACGTTTCAAATTTCGAAAACAATTAAATGACAATCTAATTGTCCATTATGAAAACGAAGATATAATGTATGAGTTAAAAACCGATGATAAGCATATGCTACTCTACGGTTATGCTTTTGATGTTAGAAATCCTGAAACTGATATAAATAAGACATTAGAAAATCTTTTTCACTCTCAAAATTTTAGACAAGATCTCCACTATTTAAATGGACAGTTCTATTTTATATACAAACTTGAAAATGAATATTTCTTCTGTTCAGATGCAGTGTGTATATCACCTGTGTATATTGATCCGTCGAATAAGCAACTGACTGCTCAATCCAATGATACCTTTAAAAAATATAATAGCCAACTTCGGTTAAATTTAAATACATTTGAATATGAGAGAATACCCGAACCACATAATCGATTAAAGAATGTGCGTACAGAACGAATTATATTAGATTTAGTGAAAGATCAGTATAAGTATTTTGAGGATAAGTCTTTAGCAATTAACTTTAGAGCAAACAATATGAATAAAGCGCTTATTTCAATTCTATCTCCAATCCTTAGGGGTAATGAATTATATGTCAGAGACGATACGGAGTTAAATAAAAAAGTTGCAAATTCTATGGTAAATGAATTTCATATGAATTTAGTAGAGCATACAGAAAAAATTTCTGCGACATATTTAACAAATACACATTTAATGGATTTCAAAAAGTTCTTAAACGATGATCTTGATCTAACTGAAGAGAAAAGTACTGAGTATATTGAAACATACCTCTTGAATGATAGCTCTAGACGTTCATTGGTGGTAGAATATCACTTGTTGAATGCACTTAGATACCATGAAGATGCTAAAAAAGACCAGTTTGTTTATGACCCATTTAATGTTCGTATGATTCAAAACAGAATCTATAAACATGATAATAAAGACTCATTTGATCCTATCAGTCGAATCATTAAAATTCTTAAACCAATGTTAAATTACTATGATTTTTCTACTGCTGAAACGCTACAAAAAAAGTATAAACAGTTAAAAACTGAGAACAAAAATCTAAAAAAACAATTGAAAGAGTCTGTAAATAACTATCAATTTATACAGGAACTACATGACAAAGGTATTGATATCAGTACAAATCTAGATGGCTCTTACAGTGACAATGCATTAGTTCTTCAACCAGCTAGTATAAATATTTCTAAAAATGAAATTTTCACAGTGTCTTATAAAAAATCGAAACCAGGTATGATGATTGTTGAAACATTCTTTGATAATCCTCGAAATGCAGATCGTATTCAAGTGACTGTCAATGGTAAGACAACGAACGTTTCAGAATACCTTGGTGGTAAATTTATCAATGTAGAAGATTTATTAGACATTTCCATGCAGTATGAACGTGACTACAATGCAGCTTCATGGCAAAAAGCAGGTAAAATAAGAATTTCGGAGATTGATTAAAAAGGAGAAACTCAATTGTTTTCAAATGCAAATTTAGATGTTTTTAATAATAGCGACACTCATATCAATATGTTACTATATGAAGAATCTGATGAGAAAATCTATAACGATCTAAATATGAACATCATAATCGGTGACGTGAATTCTATCCTCTATACAGTATTAAAAGTGGATAAAATAATTGAGTTTGAGGGCGAATATTGTTATTCATTCAAATTCTCTAATAAAATTAAAGGAATTATTAAAGGAGTAAAACCAATTCTATTACTTCCAAAAGCACGTAATCAGGTGAGATTTAGTGGGAAAGTAGGAATGAATAATTGTATTAATGATAAATTAGATATTACGAATGAACTATCAAGTAGTAGCTCTTCAAGAATTGTTTTTTCAACTATATATGCGACTTATGATGGTGAGCTCTATGAAGGATTACTCTATGGTAATCAATTTTTAGGTTTTGTCCCAAGTCATACACTTTCTATTCTTCAGCGATTAACAAAAGAATTTCAAATAAATAATGGCTCTATAGTTTTTTTAGATAGTAAGCTTAGAAAGCAAGCTGGAATCAGTAAGAATGATTTGACTGTGTATAAGAGTGAATTTTTTATAGCTTCTGAAGACATTGTGAGATTTATATACGAAAAGAAAAGGTGTTGGATTCCCGTAAAAGATACTAGCTTGGGAGCTGTCCTAAAAAAACACTCCCCTACTACTATTAATGAAGCATTGTTTTCTTCTGTTGCCTTCCAACTGAATAAGAAATTAACTAAGTCACATTCATACTACTTAAAAATTCTAAAACGTGAATTAAAGAAAGTAGATGCAAATAATGAATCTTAAACAATATAAAGAACATTTTAATAATATTTATGATGACGAGTACAACGAGCAGATTAATGCCTTGAAAGAAATACTTCCAAAGAACCCTCATAAAATTATTGAACTACCAATTTCAAAAGGCTTATTCTTCTATGTGTCTAGCTTAATAACGATTGATAATGAGGGGCTGAATATATCTGGTAATGTTGAGAAACTTCATAAGGGTAATTCTTACATATCATACAACGAAATGAATAATGATTTTAATAAACCACCAGAAAATCACTCTTTCGGAAGAGAATTAAGGGATAAATTATCTATATATATTAACATATACACAGATCCTAATTTAAAAGTGATCCCTATTTTAGTTTTGTATAGTAGTGGTGATAAGATGAAAACAACTCGACTATCCAATAAATCTAATGTAATAGATACTAGAGAATATGACCAATGTAGGATCACTTTTAAAGTAATCGGATATGGTCATTTCTTATTAAAATCTATCAAAGTTAGGATGTTCTAAATGGAAATAAATTTAATGAGTATATTGGAAGATAATTTAAAAGATATAAAATATGAAAAATATATTTTTATTCAATCTAATAAACGATTTATATATCGAGATCCTACAGAGAATGAGATTGTTGGTGTGAATTCATTATTAGCTAATAAACATGTTGAAATTAAAGATACTATTTATAAAAAAAACAAAGAACTTGTTAAAATTTCAATAGATAATATAATAATAGGATGGACTGAAGTAAACATGAATGAATTAATTCGTTTATACAGACTTCCTGTACTATATGGAATAATTGAATTAGAGAATTCACAGTATGAATTTATTGATAAATATGAAAAAGAATTAGAATATTTGAAAAGTAAAATAATAAAACTACGATATGTTTTTTTATACAATAAAATACAGTATTTCATGGTTGGGACACTTACTGGTGACATATTAATACCTATAAATCCAATACATGTTTTACTATTAAATAAACCCAATAATGAATTATTTATATTTCTAGAATCAGGTCATAAATTATTTAAACATAGTAATTTATTAGTAAGCGCAGGTACAATTAACAAAAGTATGGAATACCAAGTGACAAGATATTTTAACGATTCTAATATTTTAAGAGTCAGAACTAAAGACGGTGAGTTTTGGACAACTAAGAAACACAATTTTGCAAATTCAATTTTTGAAATACCCAATGTAAACTCTCTTGAAAAAATGGACTACATTGTGTTTTTGAGCAAGGATCGATACATACTAAGTAAACAAGTAAATACATTACAAAAAAAGTTTGATTTTATCAGAAATAATTTGGTAATCAATACTGAAAATGATAAATTAATTTTCGAAAAATTCATAGGTGAGAAAGATGACTATTAATCAGTTACTAACATTTAAAACAAATACTAAAAGTAATGACCTAGATAACTTTCTACCAATATTAGATTTAAAAAATATATCAAAAAACAAAAAAATAGTTTCAAATCCTAATAGCTTTGTAGATCGCCAATTGAAACTGATATATGGTAGCGACTTTTTAGTTTCTCCTGATGATTCTGATCTGATAATTCTATCTGAACCAAACGTTGAAACTATTAGTACTGAAGAAGTAAGTGCCTTTCTAGAGGGTTATTTCAAATATATGAATATTGCAAAAACAAATGATATTGTAGTTATTCATATTTCTTCCTCAAACAAATGGTTAGGATTATTTGAGGAAGAATTGCTGGATGCCAATATACCCATCTACCTAAATGAGAGCGAACAAACATCTACTTTTTTAGACTATGAAAAAACAATTAATATTAATCCTTTTTTACCTTTATCTGATTTTCAACACTATTCTAATGAAATAAATAAGTCGATTATTATTGATTTGACCTTGACTAGTAATTCGAATAGAACATATAGATTGAATTTCACAAAACTTATAAATAATATTAAAGGTTTTGATTCATTACTCATAATTATTAACAGATCTAGTACTATTCCGAGACTAAGTAACACTAAAATTAAGGTAATATTTGAAGATGAAATAGATAGTGAAGAATTTAAACATAGTACATATGTTTACGTGCACACAGAAGAACCTTATTCTCTAAACTCCGTGAATAAAGTCATGTATTATGCAGCAAATTCTAAAGTGGTTTTTAGTAATTATAATTATTATCTAAATAATACTCTACCATCTATTGTAATGAATCTTTCACGTTCATTTTATGATATTAGACCATTCAGTGATAAAGAAGCATTTGATATCTTGAATGAATCCAGAAATTCAATTATGTATCATTACAG
>DYYI01000059.1:0-4987 GCA_020741755.1 Aliicoccus persicus
GCTGATATGGCATTTGCCAATATTCTAGCCTTCTGGTGTGCAAGGGATTTCGCACAAATGGATAGTATATTCCGCCGTTCATCATTGATGCGTGAAAAGTGGGATGAAAAGCGCGGGAAAACTACATACGGTGAAGCAACCCTTTATAAAGCAATAAATGAAACCGCTGATGTGTGTCTATGAACAAGTCTCATTGGAACGCAAATCAATCTGCGTGTCAGTGAGCAACTCTCATTGGAAAGCAAATCAATCTGCGTGTCTGTGAGTAAGTTTCATTGGCACGCAAACCAATCTGCACGCCAGTGAGCAACGCTCATTGGCACGCAAACCACAATAAAATCGAACCACAAAACCTCACTTAACTAACCATACCCCACTAAAACCTACGCACACTTCTCACAATAGCCATACAACTCGACTTTATGACTATTTAATTTCACATCACCAAGCTCATTTTGCCATTTCTCAACTGGGCAGTACTCCACCACTTGCGTAACACCGCATCGCTCGCAAATAAAATGGTGGTGATGGTGTGTCACGCATGCAATTTTATAATGCATCTCTTGATCCAGTGATGTTTGCTCAAACACGCCAATATCCGTCAGTGTATGCAAATTTCTATAAATCGTGTCATAACTGATCGACGGAAAATAATCTGCCAATTTACTTTGAATCTCTTTGGCACTCATATACTTTTCATCACCTGCAAGCACTTCTATTAACTTTAGTCGTTTATCGGTTAATTTTAAATTATGTTCTTTCAGCTGTTCTTTATACTGATTGATCATCTAATTCACCTCTTTGTTTGTGATTGCTCTTTTTCAACACGGTCGCAAGTAAAATGAGTAATGACACGAGTACGATTGTACCACCTGGTGAGATGCTTAAATAATAGCTTGCAACCAGTCCTAATATGACTGCAATTTCACCAAATATGACGGAGACGAACATCAGCTGCTTAAAGCTTGATGTCACGCGCATCGCACTGGCCACAGGTAGTGTCATCAATGCGCTGACGAGTAATATACCAACGATTCTCATCGATGCACTTATGACAAGTGCTACTACGATGATGAACGCGATTTGAATCCATTTTGGTGCTTTCATCACATTTGCATACTCTTCATCAAATGATAATAAGAACAATTCTTTATAGAGTATAAAAATGAAAAGACATACAATGACTGCGATGATTGCTATTAAATAGAAATCGGTCTTACCGACTGCACTGATGCTACCGAATAGATAGGCAAACAAGTTATTGTTAATGCCATCTGCCATCGATAAAAGTACGATACCTACCGCGATACCTGCACTCATAATAATTGGAATCGCAAGTTCTTTATAGTTGCTGTACACCGTGCGCAGTCGTTCGATACCGAGCGCCCCGATGACGCTGAACACAATTCCTGTGATGAGTGGGTTTATCGTCACCGCAAAGATTGAAGATAACCATACACCAAACGCAATACCACCAAGTGTGACGTGACTGAGTGCATCCGCAATCAATGACAAGCGTCTGATTACGATAAACGCACCGATCAGCGGTGCAATAATACCGACAATCAAACCGCTCAGTACGGAATAGCGGATGAAATCAAAAGTTAAAAATGCTTCAATCATGAGCAGCACTCCCGGTCATGGTCATGTGAGACGAATTGTATAGGAAACCCGTATATTTTTGATATCTCCGCTTCATCCAACTGTTGGAAGTCATGGTTCGAACCATGGAAGTGCAAGTGTTCATTAATACATGCGACACTGTCCGCTTTATCGACAACGACACCGATATCATGTGTGACGAGTAAAATCGTGACTTCTTCATCTTTAAGTCTGCTGAGCACATCATAGAACTCTCTTACGTGACGAGCGTCAATTCCGACTGTTGGTTCATCCAACACTAATATCGATGGTTTCGTTACCAACGCACGTGCAATAAATACGCGCTGTGTTTGTCCGCCCGATAATGCAGAGATATTTTTATCTGCCAAGTCTTTAATATCAAGTAGCTCTAATACACGGTCACGTGCTGCTAAATCTTGCTTATTAAACGATTTTAACAAACCTTTTTTCTTCGTTAATCCACTCAATACAACTTCTGAGACAGTCGCTGGAAATCCTTTTTGGAAGCTGTTTGATTTTTGAGAAACATAACCCACTTCATCCCAGTTGTTAAATTTTCTCGAGCGTTTTCCATTGATTAATATTTCACCCGTTTGAATGGATAACAACCCAAGTATCAATTTCACAAGCGTCGTTTTACCCGAACCATTCGGACCAACGATTGCTAAAAAGTCACCTTTATTAATCTTTAAATTAATATCTTTTAATGCCGGAGTCTTTTCTGGTCTATCCGTATAGACGTATGATAAATCCCGGACTTCAAATATTGTGTCTGACATTCAATTCACCTAATTCGTAATCATTCTGATTAAACTATACAAGAAAATTGAATTCTCGTAAATAAAAAAGCAACCGTATTTACGATTGCTCAATATCTTTCATATTTGGATTGATATCAACGAGTAAGTTTTCGTTGAACACACCACTCTTAATCATTTCAATCTCATGTTTATATGGTGCACGCTTATCCGTCTTATCTAAACCAACAAACGGTGTCTCTAAAATCTTCGGAATTGATTTAAACGCATCATGTGTAATGATGTTATGCAGTCGGTCAAAACCGATATGACCGAATCCGATATTCTCGTGTCTGTCTTTTCTCGCACCCGTTGGATTTTTAGAGTCATTCACGTGAACGACTTTAATGCGATCAATACCGATAATCTTATCAAATTCATTTAAGACGCCATCAAAGTCATTGACGATATCGTAACCTGAATCATGAACGTGACATGTATCAAAACATACGCTCAAACGCTCATTATTTGTTACACCATCGATGATCATTGCGAGTTCTTCAAATGTTCTTCCCATTTCAGAACCTTTACCTGCCATCGTTTCTAACGCGATCTGTACATCATTTTTATTTGATAAAACTTCATTTAAACCTTCGATAATTTTCTTAATACCATCGTCTACACCTGCACCGACATGTGCGCCGGGATGAAGTACGATCTGCTTTGCACCGAGTGCTTCTGTTCTGACGATTTCTTCTTGTAAGAACTCCACACCTAAATTAAATACGTTTGGTTTAATCGTATTACCGATGTTGATGATGTATGGTGCGTGTACGACAATATTATCAATACCATTTGCAGCCATATGAGCCTTACCCGCTTCAATGTTTAAGTCTTCGATGGGCTTTCTTCTCGTGTTTTGTGGCGCACCTGTATAAATCATAAATGTGTTTGCACCATAACTTGCTGCAATTTCACTTGACTCTTCTAACATTCTCTTACCACTCATTGAAACATGTGAACCTAATAGCATGTTGAATCCTACCTTTTCTTAGATTGTTTTGAATGCTTGCGTCTTGCTTCTCTTTTAAGCTGATTTAACTCTTCTTGGAACTTCTTCTTATAGCCCGGCTTAACCTTTTTGCTACGTCTCACTTTATGAACGAGTTGCTTTTCTAACTCCGCTTCCTTACGCACACGTGTCGAACGTTTCTTTCTCGACTTAACGGGTGCGAGCGCACCGTCGATGATATCTTCATTGTTAAATTTATACCCTTTTTTCTCTAACCGATCGACCAAATTCTCGTCTCTATTCGTATACAGCGTAATTGCCACACCTTCATAGTTTCCACGACCCACGCGACCAACACGGTGTGTGAAGAACTCTTCTTCCTTCGGTATATCATAGTTTATCACATGTGATGCACCATCGATATCCAATCCACGCGCAGCAAGGTCACTTGCCACAACCCATGTATATTCTAAATCACGAATACGCTTGATCTCATTTTTGCGTTCACGTGGTTTTAATCCACCATGGAACAATCCGACGTCTACGCCTTCAGACAACAAGAAATCATAGAGTTCGTCCACACGTTCCTTTGAATTCGCAAAAATGATCCCAATATATGGCGTAATTGTTTTTACGAGCTCCAATGTTTTCTGTAGTTTGTCGTCATCTTTCACTTGAACTAGACTAAAATGTATCGAAGCCTTGTTCTTTGGTGTCTCAATGACAATCACATCAATATCTCCGATATATTTACGTAGAAACACACGAAGCTGCTCTGGAATCGTCGCTGAAAATACTAAAAATTGACTGCCTTGTTTTAAATGTGAAGCAATCTGATTAATCGTATCTAAAAATCCTAAATCAATCATAATATCTGCTTCATCAATAACGATTTTCTGTGCAGCGGATACTTTCAAAGAACCGGACTGAATTAAAGATAAAATTCGATTCGGCGTACCAATTACGATATGCGGTTGCTGTTCTGCGCGCTCCATATCTCGATTTATATCATTACCACCGATAAACAGCTGTGATTTATGCTCAGGGAATTTTTCTAACAATACTTGAGTCATCCCATACAATTGTCTGGCTAACTCACGTGTTGGAGCAAGTATAATCGCTTGCGTTGTATTTTGTTCAGTATCGATATCGTCAACAATCGGAATTAAAAAGGAATGGGACTTACCACTACCTGTCTCAGACTGAACGATCACCTGTTTCCCGCGACCTACTTTTGGAATGACACGCTCCTGCACAAGTGTCGGATGTGTAAATCCAATCGATTCAATCGCCTCTAGCATATCATCTGAAATTTGAAATCTTTTAAATGCATTCATGTTACTCACCTACTTTTCTCTATTAACAATATAATATTATACCTTAAGTATGAGTTACATGCGAATTGTGGCGATAACATTTCAAAAACGTATTGGTTTCAGTTATAATCAGGGAGAAGGAGTGGATATCGCATGGATATTATTAAAATCACACCACGTGGATACTGTTACGGAGTTGTAGATGCTATGGTCATTGCAAGAAATGCATCGCTCGACAAATCTTTACCACGTCCAATATACATTCTAGGTATGATCGTACACAACAAACATGTAACGGA
>DYYI01000060.1:0-18072 GCA_020741755.1 Aliicoccus persicus
ATGCCATCACCGACGTCACGCTTTAACGTCACGAAGTATGCTATAGCAAAGAATATAATGAGAATAGAAAACGGAATGAGCCATTCTATATTATTTCCGCCGTATGCATCGAGACGAGATAACCAGTGATATGGTGAGATAACCGAATAACTCATATCCACAACATCGGTAATTGCACGATATAAATACATACCAATCAGAACGCCAAGTGCAATACCAAACGTCATGTCACTCGTCGTAACAAAGGCACCGATCGCCATCGTTAATGCATAAAACAGTAAACCAAATAATGTGATCGCACTGATAAACACAACGTGATCTATAAATTCTGAGCCGTTCACATTGACGAGCGTTAATCCTGCTATTGTGATAATGAAAAATGGAATATTAATCAATATACCAACCATCACATGATTGACAAACAACGCTTTCCGGCCGATACCACTTGCTATGAGCAGTTCTGTGAGACCTTCATTCTCTTCGTGCTTGACCACTTGATTCGCAATCAAAATATTAAATAAACCGTATGCGAGACCGAGAAACAGCACTGTAACGACCATAAACAAGGCAGCTTCTGTAAATTCACCAGGTGGAATTGGACCCGCCATCGCTACCATCGCTGGTGAATCCATTGCCATCCGCATACTCATTCGCTCAAACGGATTGCTATATAGTTCACCAATCATAAATGCAATAACAATCGTCAATACAGACAATGTTGCGACCCATATGGAGACTTTTAACCAGAGCGCTTTTATTTGTAATCGTATATAATTCATCGATTCGCCTCGTAAAATCGTAAGAAGATATCTTCCAGTTTCGATGGCTCTGTCTCAAGATGGGTGATCTTGTATGATTTTAATTCATTTAAGAAGTCTGGTATCGATTCATTGTCGACGAGCAGATGTAATTGCCCACTTTCTTCCGTAGCGTTATGCACAAAGTCTAATTCTTTGAGTGGAGATAAGTCGTCATTTGATTCAACGATATATTTCATACGCGTAATATGACTAAGTTCACTGAAGCGTCCACTCTCGACGATTTTTCCGTCTTTAATAATTGAGATACGATCCGCAAGTTTCTCTACTTCAGACAAAATATGACTCGACAAGAGCACGCTCTTACCATCTTCTTTTAGCTTTTTCACTTCTTCATGGAACGTGTGCTCCATCAATGGGTCAAGCCCAGACGTCGGTTCGTCAAAAATAAACAGTTCTGCATCAGAACAAAACGCACTAATGAGTGCAACTTTCTGTCTGTTACCCTTTGAGTACGTCTTTGATTTTTTATGGGGATCCAGTCTGAACGTTTCGATCAATTCGTCGCGACGCTTCGTGTCTGAAAACCCGCGCGCAGCCATCAGAAAATTAATGACTTCGAGCCCCGTTAAGTTAGGCCACAGACTCACATCTCCTGGGACGTAACTAATCTTGGATAAGTATTTTTTATCTTTTGAAACATCCATATCGTCGACCAAAATTTGACCTTTCGTTATGCCGATTGCACCGATAATCATGCGAATCGTCGTCGACTTACCTGCCCCATTCGGACCGATAAAACCATACACTTCCCCTGGTTCAATCGCCATCGAGACATCTTCAACCGCTGTAAAATCACCAAATTCCTTCGTCGCTTCTTTAATTTCCAATATTGCCATCTACAATCACTCCTTATAGTACAATTTTTTCATGACATCTAAATGCTTCTCGAAATCTTCGTAATAAGGTTCTAGGTTCTCCAAATCAATAAGTCCCATCTGCCACATGTTCTTCATCTGTTCTGCATAGCCGTCGAGCGTCCATCGAATGAGATCCATCATCCTATCCTTCGGTAAATCATCTCTGAGATTCGAAACATCAACACCTTCAAGCAATTGATTGAGTGACTTCTCTCTGAACTCATCCAATTGTTGACGATATTTCTCTGGTAATGTCTTGTCTAAATAAGCCTTGCTTAAAAACTGCGTCAGTTCCGGATGTCTCATTTGAAACGCTTGCTTCAGCTGCATCAGTTCATACATTCTCTCGATGAATCCCGTTTTCTGATAAAGAAATTCGTTTGTCTCAGTAATCGTGATATGAATTGCGTGCTCAATACTCGAGTGATAGAGTTTTTCCTTTGATCCGAAGTAATTGAATAACGTCCCTTTCGAAACGCCCGCTTCTCTGACAATTTTGTTCGTCGAAGCTTGCGAGTATCCGTGCGTCTCAAACTCTTTATACGCAGCACGCAATATTTTCTCTTTAGTCTCTTGCAAAGCGTCACCTTCTTTGAATTGAGAGTAGTCTTTTCTTTTGTTTGACCACTCTGGTCAATTTAAGTCTACAATAAGACAGTCACTGTTGTAAATGATAGAAACAAAAACGGCTTTGGAATCTTAAATAAGATTCCAAAGCCGTTTATTTGCTGGATGTACGATTAGTGATCAACATTTTACTCCCCTTAGTGTTCCTCATCATACCGTTTTCTCTTCGGGAGTCCCATTAAATGGTATAAAGTGTTACTCCGGCACATGATTTCGTCTCGGGAGTAACAATAATCGGTACAAAGTGTTACTCCGGCACATGATTTCGTCATGGGAGTAACAGTAAACAGTACAAAGTGTTACTCCGATCCATGATTTTACCTCGGGAGTAACAGTAAACTGTACAAAGTGTTACTCCGGCACATGATTTCGTCTCGGGAGTAACAGTAAACAGTACAAAGTGTTACTCCTGACCATGATTTTACCTTGAGAGTAACAGTTTACTCTCATAAGTGTTCTACAGACGATAAAATAGGACGCTGTGGAACAGTTTACAGAGCAAAGTGTTCCACAGCTCCAATTTTTTACTCGTGTGGAACAGTTTATAGAGCAAAGTGTTCCACAGCTCCGAATTTTTCCTCGTGTGGAACAGTTTACAAGGCAAAGTGTTCCACAGCACCGAATTTTTCCTCGTGTGGAACAGTTTACGAGCCAAAGTGTTCCACAGCTCCGATTTTTTCCTCGTGAGGAACAGTAACCAACAAAAAGTGTTCCTCAGGCAATGGTAGTCACCACCTGTGGAACACTTTAATATCAATTCATCTAGTCGTTCTTTGTCATCGTGAAAACTGCACCCTGCAATTCTTCGAGTGCTTCTTCATCTTCTGTTGTCAGATCATCTGATTCTATCTCGTAACTCTCCACATTTCCTTCCACAACTATCTCACTTTCGTAGTCGTTCTTAACAAGCACAGCGGTAATTTTCGAGTCATCATTCTCTACTTCATAGCTCAGCTTTTTATCTTCAACAGTGTATGTACCTTCAAACGATGATTCTTCTTGTTCAAGAGTCACTGTATCTTCATCAAAAATTAGTTCTCCAAATGGTTGCAACTGTCCGTCGTGCTGGATGCTTAAATAGTAGGAGTTGCCGGCATACTGGTTGTCGTCATTTGATTCATCTTCAACTGAATCGTCTTCATCAGTTGATTCTTCTTCATCCGAATCCTCGTCCGCTTCTGATTCCTCTTCTTCCTCAGGCTCGTCAGTTACCTCGACCTCATCAGTCTCCTCTACTTCTTCCGCATCCTCATTTTCTTCAACTTCTTCTGTATCTTCTTCACCGTTACAAGCTGCTAGTAACATTAATGATGCTAGAACTGTGTATGTTTTTTTCAATTTGTCCACTCCTAAGTCTAATGTGTCTATAACATAAAATATCGTATCACAATTTAAATCGTAATATAGTAATTATGATAATCTACTCGAGCTCCGTCAAGTATCCTTGAACTCGGGCTCTGTTTTTCTCGAGATCGTCACTATATTTCGCATACTCACTGAGCAACAGATATAGTTGTCTGAGTTTTTCTATCAATGTTTGTTCTTGTTGTGCTGTGACTTGTGTATCTCGCATGAGTACACGATATTCATTTTCTAGCCATCTGAAGTGACGGTCTAATGTTTCTTGTGCGAACTCTCCAGCATTATCTCGATTTATTTGATAGCTGATTTTGTAATATTCTGCTACCTGAGCAAAGTCTTCTCCTAAATAGGTTACGCCGAGTTGTTTATATAAATCTCCGATGAATATATGGTGTTGTCCCAATATGTTAGTTGACTTTTCTATTAACTCATAAAGCATGTGACGTGTTTGACGATATTGTTGGAATTGATTTAAACAATATATATAATAATAAGCTGCTTTAAATGTATGGTAACTATCTTCGCCAAATTTGTTGAGCATCGTTTCATAGTTCATTTTAAATATATCTCGTGCTGTTTCTGAACGATATTCTAGGAACATCGTTGCAAGTGCGATATTGTTCGTCACTTGTATAATATCCGCTTCATTGGATTCACTGTTTTGTGTGATTTTCATTGCAAGTTCAATGAGTTGTTCTGGCACATCGTACTGTTCAGCATCATCATTTTGACTTCTTCTTAACCGCTTCGCTAGTATATGGGCAGTCTCGGTTAACACGATTGCGTGATGTGTATGAATGAGTGAATCAAACAGTTCAGGTTCTGAGGTTTGTATTTCTGTAATTTCATTTAAATAAGCCTGCATGTTATTCAACGTTTCCACATGCGCAACACTTAGTAAGATGTATGGTGCAAACTTCACTTTAAAGAGTGAATCTCTGAAGAGTCTGAAGAACACAATACTCAGTTGGTGTGCATCCACATTTTCACTTAATAGCATCTTGTTAGAAATCAATGTCTCTACGGATTCTAAGAAACTAAAGATGTCTTCATCATCGATTTCAAAGAACTGTGCACTCGTCTCATCTCCTTCTTGCATCGTTTTCACTGTAATACCTTCTTGAGAATAAGATGCACCAAACATCAACGAATCATTATTTCTATTGTCATAAATATGTGTAATCAATGGGTGACTTGTGATGCTATATCGTTCTGATTCATTATACTTACCAATCATTTGATAATATTTTGCTGCATTGACTGATACGTGTATTGATCGACGATCGAACGCTTCAATGATATTTGTGACACCCGCATCTAGCCCCATAATATTTTGTGTATTGATGATGTCTAAATGTGCTGCGAATGCTGCTTGAACACCTTGCGAGTTAAACAATGCCGGGTCTTCCTTCACACGATTAAACATCTGTTGTTCATGCATGAGTGCTTCTCTAATACCAAGTGCGCCCGACTCTACCATATTGCTTAGCATGACACCGAGATTATTTTTAAGCCCCTCAAATCGCTCCGCACCATCATATATATAACGTGTTAATCGAATCACGCGTTGAACCTCTTCATGCCTCATGAGGTAACCACTGTTTCTATGTACTAAAATATCAAGTATTTGTTTCATAAAAGCAGAGTTGATAATCGGTTTCTTTTCAATCTGACCGTTTAAAACAATCTCTATGAACCCTTTATTTAACCGATAAACTTCCAGTCCATTTTTCGTATATGTCTCTACAAAATTCAACTTCATAATCTCTTCTAGCTGTGTTTCTAAATCATGATGATGACTAAATTTCGGGAGAATGTCTTTCATCAATACATCTTCTTTTTCTGTTGTCCACCACTCAAGTGCGACGAGAATTTTTATGATTAACACACGTGATGTATCTGCACCGTCTTTTGACTGGATGTACTTAGCATACTTTTGAAACACTAATTGTTCCTTTTTCTTATCAAAATCTACAGCATCTAGTTTTTCTAAAATATCTTCTGATGTTTTCAAATCATCATCATTAATTAAGTTACGCGCTAAATCTAACAGCAACGGACTACCTTCTGTATATTCGTATAATTTTTCACGAATATTTTTGTAATCTTCACCGATCAGCTGGCTGTTTTTTTCTAGATAAAGTGATGTCTCTTCTGCTGAAAATCGCTCCAGTGGATCAAGGCTCATAAAGTTGTTTTTATCCCACTGATCATCTTTCGTTAACTCTAACGGTTCTCTTCCAGACACAATCCACAAGCAATTCGGAATTGAATGCCATAGTCCATAACCGAATCCAACAGCACTGTCATCTTGACCGGAAATCAACCATTCAAAGTCTCCTCGGAAATCTTCAAAACAATCAAATATAATGATTATCGGCGTATTTAATCTTTCAACATTTTGTTTCATATCTACGATAAACGCTTGGTTAAGCATATGCTTAACTTGTTCATCCGTAACTATGATGTTTTCTTTATTAACACTTGAGTTTTTAAAGCTATTACCGACCTGATCAATGACGATGCTTGTCAGTCCCCATGTGAAGTTATCAAGAATAGATTTAATAGCATCAAAACTAATCTTCTTCACACCACTCGAACTCGATTCGTATGTGTGTAGCTCAATTTCTGTGGCATATTTTTTCCTAATAAAATCAATGACAGTATCAAATTCTTTAAATTTAAAATTATGAAGACGTGTCAGTTCATTTCTCATCTCCACGAGAATATCAATGACCTCGTAAGAACTTCTGAATTCTTCTGAAAAATTTATGCTGATTACTTTAGAGTGCTGCGTGCTATTTGCATTGTTGTAGATTACTTTCTCGCTCAAGAATGACTTTCCTCGACCTGCTTTACCTGTGAGCCCGAGTACAAAATAATCGTTCTCATCTTGTGCGGATGAAAGTGCGTCAATTTTTGAATCGACGACTTCTAAATAAAGTTCACGCCCAATAAAGTTCTCAAGTAGTTTTTTGGAATCTCTTGCATGTGTTTTAAAATTGTCAGAGTGATTGCTTGAATTTAATGCCATCTCATACAACTCTTTCTCTATATATTTGTCTCTATCGTGTAACCGAAACGCATTTGCATGTAGGTTACATTATACTTGAATCTCAGTTTTACATAAACTATATAATCGCTTAACTAAGAATTAACAAAAAAAATTATAAAATGAAATTAACTTACATAAAAGGAGCTCACTTTAACATGTTCAAACGTTCTTTAGTATATACTTTATCAGAAACTGCATTAACAATCGGTGCCTGAGGTTTTGCTCAAGATAATCAAGCGCTCGCTCAAGACAATGTAGAAATTGACGAAATTTCAATCGGTTTTGTTCCTTCTCGGGTTAGACACGTTCGCAGGAACCGTGGTGATTTTATCTTTACTGTGGCGTAAGTTGGAAAGTTACTTTACGAACAAATCGAGAGTATCGATATGAAACGATGCAATAGTTGGAATGAAGTCGGATCTATTTTGGTCGGACTCATCGTGTCTATATTAATTATTGAATTGTTCTAGAATAAAATTAGGAAAAAATTGGTTGAAGGCTAGTAGAATAGGATTTATTTAGGGGCTACCAATTCGCAGCCCTTTTTTCGTCTGAGTTGGCAGGTTAGAACAAAAACTGCCAATTCAGCGCATATTTTTGCTCTGAGTTGGCAGGCAGAATTACTATTCATTTTTCTATAAGAAAATCTTTAAATTTTATCGCTGAGAATATCGATGCAGGTATGATTACAAAGATTATGATGATTATCGAGAGAACATTAGTGTAGGTGTTTAACGGTACGAATGCGTTCCAAAGAAACTGCAAGATATTAAAGTACAGCAGAAAAAATACTACACTTAAGAAAAGCATCACAAGTTTGAATTTCAAGTTAATCACTCCCCGCCACATCTTCCTTTCATTGTGACATTTTTATCCAATTGATTCAAAGTGACTCAGATTATTAAAAGACCCCCTGGTAAAGGTTGTAAACTTTTACCAAGGGGTTGAAAATTCATTTAAATTAGTATTTTTTTAATCGTTCCAAAGAAATTATAGTTCCTCTTCATAAAGCACATGAAAAGTCTGTTTCAAATGACTCTGTATTGCATTGATAAGTCCTTCACGATCTTTCTTCTCAAGCATTTCTATTATAAGTCTATGTTCATCTAAAACAACTTTCATACGACCTATCTTCTGAATTGCCTGAAACCCAATTAGTATAGTTAGGTTGTGAAACTGGTCATATGATTTTAGGAACAAGTCCAGCTCTGAAATTCTAAAGAGGTATCTATGGAATTCCTTATCTATCTTTATGAATTCTAAACGATCGTGACTCATGATTTCTTCTTGTTCATTGACCAACTTCTTGAGATATTCGATATCCTTATCTGTTACATTTTTAATCAGAGTTTCTACTATCTCTCTTTCAATAACAAATCTAAGCTTAAAAATTTGCTCGACTTCACTCTTATCATGCGGCTTTATACGATACCCTTTTCTCGGTCTAAATTCTATTAAATCCTCATTGATAAGTTCGTACATTGCTTCACGAAGTGGTGTTCTGGAAACCTGTAGCTGCTCTGATAATTCTCGCTCTGTTATAAATTCCCGAGGGAAATTACCGCTTAAGACAGCATTTCTCACCAAGTCTGATATCCTGTCTTTTAATGTTCTATTTTTTATACCTTCTAGTTTACTCACAATGCATCAATCCTTCTATTGTTACCTAAACATTTCCACCGGGAACATGATCACCTGTGGCACATACGTCACAACAAGTAATACTAGAATCAGTATACCAACTTGTGGGAACAAATGTTTAAACATGACTGGTACCTTTTGTTTCGCAATTGAAGATACGACAAACAGACATACCCCGAGTGGTGGAGTGACCATCCCAATCGTAAGGTTAACTGCCAAAATGATACCAAAATGCACTGGATCCACGCCTGCTGCAATAATCATCGGTGCGAATAATGGTGTAAATATCGTCACTGCACTAATTGTATCAATAAATGTACCCGCTATTAAAAGGATAATATTAATAATTAGTAACAATAACAACGGATTCTCAGCAGCAAATCCCATAATATTCATCAATTGAGTCGGTATGCTCTCATAGTTAATATACCAGATAAAGATCGCTGCAGAACCAATTAAGAATAATATACCTGTTGAAGTCACAGCAGTATTTTTCACTATGCCCCATAAGTCTGGAATCTTTATCTCTTTATAGATAAAGATTCCTACAATTAAGGCATAAAATACAGCAATTACACCAGATTCTGTTGCTGTAAAAATACCAGAAATGATACCACCAATAATAATTACAGGCATCATCAATGCGAGAATTGCATCTTTCAATGATTTAAAGAAAAGTTTCCATGTAAACTTTGTATCCTTGATGACATAGTTGTTCTTCTTACCGACATAAATACTGTAGATAATTAAACCAATTGCCATTAAAAATCCTGGAATAAAGCCAGCTATAAACAAATCACTGATCGATACGCTTGCGATTACTCCGTACAAAATGAGCACGATACTCGGCGGAATAATCGGACCGATTGTTGATGCAGTTGCAATTAATGATGTCGTAAATCCTTTATCGTATCCTTCACGTAACATTGTCGGAATAAGCATTCCACCGATTGCAGCTGCTGCAGCGATTGCAGTACCTGTTAGGGCTGCGAAGAACACACTACTAATGATTACGACGAGTGCAAGACCCCCTGGTATTCTACCGACAAGTAGCTTCGAAAAATTTATTAGGCGCTGAGAAATACCACCTCTTGCCATAATTTCACCAGCCAGCACAAACAGTGGCACTGCGAGTAATGTAAAGCTATTTACACCACTGAAAATACTTCTTGGTACGTTAGACAATAAATCAACGTTGTTTGCGGCAATACCGATGATTGAGATTAAAGCCATTGCAAACGCTATTGGCACTCTCAATACAATCAGTACGAATAATAATATGATTAAGAAGATCCAAAGCATACTTTAAAGAACCTCCTTAAATAGAAATAAATCATAAAGATTGCTGATACGGGTATTGCCATATATAAGTACGCTCTCTTATATGGAAGTAATGTCAATGTCTGTCCAGATTGTAAATTCTGTTGGACAAGAATCCATCCAAAGTAAGCAAATACAAAGAGCACTGTCAACGTGACAATTATTTCTAAAAGTGAAAATATTTTATTCGTTCGATCTGACAGATTATCAAATAAGTCCACGACCAGATGTTCATTTTTATAGGCCAGATAGGCGGCACCTGCAAACACACTATAGACAAAAGTCAGCATAAGGAATTCCTGTGACCATGGTAACGACGTGCTGAACACATATCTTAAGACAACCTGTACGAATGTCATAATAACTGTGATCACTAGACCAACAACCATTATGAACTCCAGTACCTTACTTAAAGCTAAATCTAGCTTTTCAAACATTAGATCACTTCCTAATTATTAGCATCGATTAGACGTTCAATTAATTCTGCCGGCACTTCATCTGATACAGCATCTTTAACATCTTTTGTTGCCTCTTGGAACGCTGCGCGGTCTGGCTCAGTTACTGTAACGCCTTCCTCTTCTAACAATTCTAGAATTTCTGATTCTTTATTTTCTAATTCTTCACGTTGATCGTCACGTGCGTTAAACACCGCTTCTTCTAATACTTCTTGCTCTTCTTCTGTTAACTCTTCATAGAAGTCTAAGTTCATCAACACAACCGCTGGTGTATACGTATGACCAGTTAAAGATACATAATCTTGTACTTCATAAAACTTCATCGAATCGATTGTTGGCAGTGGGTTTTCTTGTCCATCAACAACACCTTGGTCTAATGCCGAATAAAGTTCATTGAAATCAACAGGTGTTGGGTTCGCACCAAGTGCTCTCATATGCGTTTCCCACACTGCTGCTGGCTGAACGCGTACGCTTAAACCGTTGACATCTTCTGGCGTTTCAATTTCACCATTAGAGTTTGTCAAATGTCTGAAACCAACCTCCCAATAACCGAGACCCTTCATGCCTTGTGCCTCACCTAGGTCAAGTAATTCTTGACCAACCTCACCATCTAAAGCCGCATAGACGTGATCTTTATCTTCGAAAATATATGGTACACCAAATACGTTCATCTCTTTAATTGTATTTGTTAAGTTACTATCTGCTGCGACTGTCGTCATTTCTAGTGATCCTGAAATCACTTGCTCAACCGCGTCACCTTCAGAACCTAAAGATGCATTTGGATGAATTTCAACTGTAAAGTTCGTGCTTTCATCTGCCTCTAAATATTCTTTAAATAATTCTGCTGCGATATGATATTGGTGTGTTTCTGAACCAGTATGCGCGAGTTTAATCGTTCTTGGTTCTGCGTCTGAACTATCACCGTTATCACCGTCATCAGCATCACCATTTCCACATGCACCTAATGCGAGAACACTAGTTAAAGCAAATAATAATCCAAATTTTTTCATTGTAAATCTCCTTAGAATTTATTTAAAATGATATAACTCTTTTCTTCTGCTTTTAAAGATTGGAACATCTTTTCTTATTTTAGATATCCGACTTACGTCAATTGTTTCAGTAACAACTTGTTCGCTCTTGTCATCACCTTCAGCAAGGACAATGCCAAATGGATCGATGATTACAGAATGTCCAGCGAACGTTGTGCCATTAGTCTGCGTCCCGACAACATTTGATCCAACGATGTAACACTGACTTTCAATCGCACGTGCTTTTAGCAGCGTTCTCCAATGTTCAGTTCTTTCAATTGGCCATTCTGCAACGACAAAAATAATCTTTGCATCCATTAAGGCTAAATCTCTAAATAATTCTGGGAATCTCAAGTCATAACAAATGACGACTCCTGCTTTTTCACCGTTTAAATCAAATACGGAAACCTTTTCCTCTCCTGCTGCTAAGTATTTTGGTTCATCTAGCATTGGTACTAAATGCATTTTTGAATACTGGTGAACCAGCTCACCTTTTGGATTGATTACAAAAGCTGTGTTATAGACTTCTTCATCAACCTTGTTGGCAATAGATCCGCCGATGATATTGATTTTGTGTGCTTTGGCAAGCTGCTTCATATCAGATAAAATCGGTTCTAAATGATCACTTGCTAAAGTGTCTATTTCTTCTAATCTGTAGCCGGTAGACCACATTTCTGGTAAGACGACAACATCATTTTCTTCGAGGACCAGCTTGTTAATCTCGGCTTTGACTTTGTCCACGTTATATTGGACATCGCCATCTTTAATCTCAAACTGAATGATATGCGTTCTCATTTTTAATTCTCCTTTAGATACTTCACCTGATATTCTAACGAGATTTCCTTATCTAGCTTGTTACTCTTTAAAGAACATCTAAAGCCATCACCATACTTGAATCCATCTACTAGTGGTACCGTTCCACAAAAAACGATACAATTCTTTAATTCAACATCATGTTCTTTTAAGTACGTTTGAATAGCATCAAATGAAATAATATTGCTTACTAATCCATTTTGATATTCTACCCATTCACCGTTCAATAATACTTCGCTTTTAAGTACTAGATTATCCCATTCATCTTTCACATCATTAAATGGAATACGCTCAGTTGCGATAGGCTTATCACACAGCTGCTTTGACTTTTGAATCGATACTGTCTCAAGTGCACGATCTGTATGATCACTTCCGACAGTAACTGAAATATCACCGGATTCATCGTAAACTAAAACGACTTCAACTTCTCCACTTGAATTGTTACCAATCACATACATATCATCTGACTCCGATAATAATTTCGGATTGAGATGATATAACTCAGGTACTTCCTTTGGTTCCGGAACGCCAATTTCCTTTAACTCCTCGATGTGTTCCAATGTCTTTTCACGATCTCGACCTGCATAACCAATTGCGTAAAGCTGCATTCAATAACCCCTTTCAATGTATTATGTATACATTATACTTAATAATTAGTCTATGTAAAGGCTTTCATAAAAAATAAAAAAATAATCGAGAATAATTCCCGACTATTTTTTATAATAAACAATTTCTAACATGACACAACCATTCGGAGAATACCACGGGCCATGCGGCATACCTGGTGGTCTCGATGCAACCATTCCTGCGGTAAACTCTTGATCTAAAGTTAAGTCAATCACTGAGCCTTCAATAATGTACAACTCTTCCCAATAATCATGGGATTGTACTCCCTCAGCCGACGTATCCACGCCTGGTTCAAATTCAGCAATGCGCATAAAATCGCCTTTGCCAGGTTCACCACTAATAACGCGTTGTGTTCTTCCTTTCGTTGAATTTGGTATTTCGACTTTCGGAAAATCTTTGTAAGAAGTAAATTCAATTTCAGGACGGCTCATTTTCAATTATCCTCCAATTTTTTGTTTAAAGTGAGAATCTCTACTCCATCAAACTTCGCAATATCGCCTTATATCGAATCAAAGCATCTTCCAGCTGGTAAATCACGGATTCTAGCTCAGCTTTTTTCTCGGCCAGCGCTTCTTCATCTGTTACGAAGTTTCGATAGCTGCACGGAAACTCTGTTTTTATTTTTTCAATTTCGATGTTTAACGCGTCGAGCCGTTCAGACAGCCGCTTCTCTTCTCGGACGAGTACTGGCATGCTGTCTTCTTTAATTTCATCCGTTGCTGGGTTATCAATCATCTCTTCGAGAATTTTTAATCTTTCCAAATCTCTATTCTCGTATGCGGCCATGGCATTATTGAACAACACGCGATTCGTCACTGAAATCTCAGGGTTTAAATCCGGATGCAACTGTTTCAATATCTGTCCATACAATGATTCAAGTCGATTCTTTTCCTCAGAAGATAAAGGTACTTGTTCCCGATACGTAACGGATTCATTAATTTTATCCATCTGAGCGTCTAATTGCTCCTGATACATTTCGAATTCACGGTCCAATTGTCCCTCTATCTTTTCGATATCCAAATCATCACTTTCGTAAGACTGGATCATCTCAATTTGCCTTTTATACCTGAGCACAACTGACTGCAATTCATACGCCTTATACTCAAGGTGGCCAACAGCGAGCATATATTCCATTTCAATTCTTTTACACTCAATAAATACTAGTGAATCTCTTTCCAATAATCGCTCCGATAAATGACTGCGCAAATGCCTTACTTTCTCTTGTAAAGCAACAAATTCTGGGAATGGAACGCTATCGTGTTCAGAATCCACGTGGAAACTCACCTCACATCATTTTGAATTATAATTTTAAAGTGATTATACCAAAGATAAAAGAACAATTCTTCCTTAATTTAAATTCATACACAATCTTTATACTGATAAAAAAAACTGACCACTCAATACTGAGAAATCAGACCTTGAATTTGCTTTGAAAATTATTCTTTTTCGCCTTTAACTTTTGTTAAAGTATATGGTAATCCTTCAAGCTGCGCGTTCATTTGTTCTCGGTCCGCTAGAACTTCGTCAGGCACGTCGTCTCCTTCAAGTGTCACGCTGACGATTTCACCTTCAATCACGTCGCCGCTTAAATCATCATATGAAAAAGCAAGTTCTATCGTAAAGTCTGAATTAGGATCAGACCCTGTAATTATGATTGCATCATCTGTTACTTCGTAACTATCTCCAACTGGTCCTGAGAGTTCATGAAGCGATATTTTTCCGTCACCGCCAAATTCATGCGTACCAGAAAGCATACCATCCATATCCAGTTCATAAGTATTTCCTTCTAAACCATTCCCACTATCACATGCAGCAAGCATGACTGCCATTGATATACCTAACATCATTAATTTTCTCATCGTATGTGCCTCCTGTTGTGATAATACGTTATACCCTATGACGTAACGTCTCTTGTAACTTTAAATTGATAAAAAAGCCTGACCTCTCAACACTGAGAAATCAGACCTTAAATTGGGTAATTATTCTTCTTCGTCTTCTTCATCACCATTAACTTTTGTTAGTGTGTATGGTAATCCTGCAAGCTGCTCATTCATTGTTTCTTGTTCTGCAAGAACTTCCTCAGGCACGTCGTCTCCTTCAAGCGTCATGCCGACAATTTCACCTTCAATGACGTCACCACTTAAATCATCATATGAAAAAGTGAGTTCAATCGTAACATCTGACTCCGGATCAGACCCTGTAATTATGATCTCATCATTTGTCACTTCGTAACTATCTCCAACTGATCCAGTCATTTCATTTACAGAGATTTCTCCGTCACTTCCAAAATCATATGTACCAGAAAGCATACCATCCATTTCTAGCTCATACGTATTTCCTTCCAATTCATTCCCACTGCCACAAGCAGCAAGCATGACTGCCATTGATACACCTAATACCATTAATTTTCTCATCGTTAGTTCCTCCTGTTGTGATAGTACGTTCTACCCAAAAAGTTACGACATAAAAACATTATACTGTTTTTTTATCGTCTGGGGTCAGATAAAAAAGAGCTATTCTTCTACTTTAGTTAACGTGTACGGCGTCCCTGCAATCTCTTCATTCATCTGCTCTTGTTCTTCAATGGCTTCTTCAGTCATGTCGTCATTTTCGAGCGTGTATCCGAGCACTTCACCCTCAATGACATCTGCACTTAAGTCATCATATGAAAAAGCAAGGTTCAGCACATTGTCATTAAACGGCGTCGTCATTGTTACTCTAAATTCGTCATCTGTAATTTCATAGCTTTCAGCAACTGTTTCCATTCCATCGTCAACAGAAATTTCGCCATCTTCACCAAACTCAAAAGTACCAGCAAATTCCCCATCAACTTCCATCGTATAACTATTTCCTTCGAGACTCTCTGCATCGCCACCACACGCAGCAAGCATGACTGTCATCGAAGCACCTAATACCATTAATTTTTTCATAGTCGTTTCCTCCTATTTGATAGTTGGCTATACCCTAGTGAATGTGGTTTAAATCTGAAAACGTTTTACTGTAGGTGCACAAAAAACCGTGTGACTTTGTGATGAAGTCACACGGTTATGATTATTAGTGAAAGCAATTAGTCTTCTAATTCTAACTCTTCTTCATAGTACACTTCATTGCTGACGATTTCTTGGACGCGAAGTACAAATGGTTGGTCTGGATCAATGACTTCCATCACTTTCGTCACTTCAACGGTCTCGCCAACTTCTAAGTAATCTGTATTATAATATACATAAGTTTCCCCATCTTCATTCTCATGATCATACGATACACTAAGCACCGTTGAATAACCGACATCTTCACTTTGCGATACTCTCAAATACTGATAATCCACTAATCCAATCGTGTTATACAATGTTTTTGGCGTCACATTATAAGTAACGAACAAAAAGTCGTCATCTAGTTCTGCACCTAAAATTTCTAAATAGACATGATTTGTTTCAATAATATTATCTCCACTTGGTGCTTCAACAGGCTCATCCGGCTCATCATTATAATCAAGCGAGTCGTTAAAATCCCATGTCGCTAAATGTTCACCAGATCCCATCCCCTTTAAGAACTGCGATTCATTTTGGTAGATATCCACTGGTGAGTTCGGATTACTCAAATAAAAGTAACTATTTCCATACGTTTTTTGACCATCAAACGTAGGTTCAGACGCTCTTGACACTCGATGCGCATCATATTCATCACCACGTGCGGTTAGTGAAGAATATACAGCTGAAACCGGTTCATCGTCTTGTTCGACATTTATAAAAGTTTCTAATACACGCTGATCTAACGCATCAGGTGAATCTTCATACTCATAGAACACATGCAGTTCCACCATTTTTAATCGCGTCACAACAACTTCATATGCAACGATATTCACTTCTACATCTTCAACAGTTACTGTAATCGGTTCTTCAAGTTCAATTAATGTGTGGCCAAGTTCGTGTTCATCAATATAGATGACTTCTGCATTTGCTTGAGTCGTGAAAAACAAGGCGCTCAGCATTATCGACATTAACATGATGTATTTTTTCATATCATTCTCTCCATAATATTTTTCGTGCGGACGTTTAGAGTGACTTAATTTATACTTACACTTTTAGGTTCCTCTATCATATCATCAGTACGAAAAATCTTCACTTTGTTTTGTGTTTTAGATTTGAAATAATTATTTGTGATTGAAATTTAATTTCTGACTTGATGGCTTTTTATCAATTAATTTAAAACAACTATTTGTTGCAATTATTACAAAATTGTAGGAAAAATACGGCAATTTTGTGATTATTGTAGGATGGATTAATATTATGTAAACAACTGCATGAAACTATGCTGTGAGTGGGTTTCACAGGTGCGTGCAATCTGAATTTAAATGTGTTATGACTGTATTATGACCAGAAAAAAATCACTGAATCACATGCAACTCGATGTTCTGAATTATCGTGCAACCCTAGATGATAAAAATACTCAGTCGTTGCAAAAACTAGAAAACGGATATGAAGGAGAGCTTTTGTTCGATCAAGTTTTGGAACAGTATAAGAATCAGTACGATTTGATACATGTGAAAGATTTTCTTTTTAAATATGATGGAGGCAGCAAGGAAATTCAGATTGATAATATCGTTATTTCGCACGACGTTTGCTATATTTTTGAAGTGAAGAAGTTTGCATTTAATTTGATGCTGGATGATCGGAATATGTTCTTTTATGAAGACGGTAGAGAGTGCACGATGTTAAATAATCAGAGTGAAAGGCAAATTGGAACCGTGCGCCAATTACTCAGTGAATGCGGGTACCCGATGGTAATCAATCATCGCATGGTTTTTATCAATCCGAATCAGACAGTGTATGGTGTGAAGAAAGACTCACCGATTTTGTTGCCCAATACGATGAAGGGATTTTTGGATCACCACATGAAGCCCAACCGCAAGGACTATCGCTTTTTAGAAGATGCGTTGAACGAAAGGCGTCTGCCGCGTTCTCGGTATGATACGTTTTATGAGATTGACTTGGATGTGTTGCGGAAGGGCGTATACTGTGCGGATTGTGCGACCCGTATGATCCGCAGATCGCGTTATAAGTATTCTTGCAATGGATGCGGCGCGAGGATCAGTACTCTGGATGCGATTAAGTGTTTGATTCATGATATTCGAGTGCTGAATCCGGATTTCAAGATGACTTCTTTATTTTTGAGTCGATTGAGTGATGGGGAAATATCAGGATCAGCAATACGTAAATATCGATTGAGAGGGAGTATTAAGTATTAGATAGGTAAGACTGGACTTTTGAATTACCGATAGTATTAAAGTGTTCCACAGAACGGAAATCACAACGCTGTGGAACACTTTGAGTCGTGAACTGTTCCACAGAACGGAAAACGAGGCGCTGTGGAACACTTTGAGTCGTGAACTGTTCCACAGAACGAAAAATGAGGCGCTGTGGAACACTTTGAGTCGTGAACTGTTCCACAGAACGGAAAACGAGGCGC
>DYYI01000061.1:0-2923 GCA_020741755.1 Aliicoccus persicus
GAAATGAGGTTCGCATAAGGGGGTCAATACCTGTACAATAGCTTGTTGAATAATTCGGTCCATGACAGTCGGGATGCCTAATTTTCGCTTACTGCCATCTGGCTTCGGTATTTCAGCTCTGAGCACTGGGGTCGGTTTGTATTTACGGTGGATTATCTGACCATTAATATCTTGCCAGTTTGCTCGGATGTATTGTTCGATTTCATCCACCGTTATACCATCAAGTCCCGCTCTTCCTTTGTTTCGTTTCACCTGCTTGAGTGCAAGTGTCATATTGGAAGTCGATAAAATTTGTAATAATAGTTGCGACATGGTGTGTCTCCTTTCTTGTTTCGCTGTTCCTATTTGTCTTATTTTTTTTCCGTTATTTCTCCATCAATACGTGTGTATTTCGCAAGTTAAAAGTGAGCCATTTCGCAATTTAAAATTGAGCCACTGTCATCTTTGAATTATCTTTTATCCATTGTTCTGTTTCTTTCATTCTGTAAGAAGGACCGACCATATTTACAACATGTGATTTATGAGTCAAACGGTCGGTTAAGGCAGCTGTTAGGACTGGATCATGAAATATTTCCTGCCATTTTAAAAATGATAAATTACTCGTGATAATGGTAGATTTTCTTCCCGCTCGCAAAGATAGATGTGAAAATAATAATTCCGCCCCTTCTTTGTCGAAAGAGATATACCCAAGTTCATCAATAATGACGAGATCGTAGTTTTCAAATTTTAATTCGAATGACCGTAAGGTTCTTTCTGATCGATGTTCTTTCAACTGATTGATGAGGGAAGGGACTGTCGCAAAAAAGACGCGATAGCCCGCTAAACAAGCTTCCATCCCTAATCCTATCGCTATATGTGATTTTCCAGTACCTGGCGATCCAGTTAAAATCACATTTTGTCCCTCTTTAATAAAATCTAACGATTTAAGATGGGGTAACTTTTGCTGTGCTTGTTCTGGTAAGGCATCTATGACTAACTCTTCTAACAATTTCTTTTGTGGAAAGTTAGCGATACGTATTCGATTTTGTTTTGAACGAATAAAGCGGTCATTCTTTTCCTGTTCTAAGACTTGAAGAAGAACCGTAAAGGCGTCGGTTGGATTGCGAAATGTTCCTTCTTCTTGTACCATTTTCCGAATACTGGGTAATCGTAATTCTCTACATAACTCAATTAATCGTTCTTTCTTATCCATAGTGAATGACCTCCTTATCTGCTTGATGAAACAGATTCGCATAAGCTTTCAAATTGCTTTCCGATTGATGGGTTGTCTCATCTCTTGCCAGAGATACCTCTGTCGGCTCTGATTGCTCGCAGAGAAATAAAATTCTTTCTGTGCTAACGTATCCCCAACGAATGCCATTCAGTTCTTCGACCGCTGCCATAACACGTTCAAAGTTGTTATTGTCCTTCATGTAGTGGAGTAATATTATGAATTCTTTCTCTTTTCCTATATAATGATGGTGGTAAAGGTTTTTTATTTGTTGTGGTGCTTGTCTCAAACATTCACTTTGAGCCAAGGCACCTTTTTTTCTTTTGAATGTTTCTAAGTAATGGTAAAGATTCATTTCCCACTGATGGACACCCCAATTACGTTTATGTGTTGCGATGATTTCACCCTCAATAAACAACTTAACCTGATCGGCACTTAGTTTTGCGATGATATATTTTCCAATATGACCTTCTGGTACAGAGTAATGATTTTGCTTAATGACAACCGTACTATATTTATCCACTCGACATTCCAATATTTCAGAAACATCGAAAGGAGCGATTATGGTAGGGCCAATCCTTTCTTTTTCTGTCTGCATCAATTTCAGGTGAGAAACCTTGTGTTCGTGATGCAAACGTTGATTGAGTTTCTCTAATTCATTGTGAAGATGAGTTTGAGCCTCTTCTAAATTGGAGAAACGATAAGTTGAGGCAAATGCCTTACGACGTATAAACTCAACACTACGTTCCACATGTCCCTTTTCATTTCCTTTTCGTGGTTCACATAAACGAATTTTAAATTGATAGTAATTAGATAAATGAATCATGCTGTCTGTAATGGTTTTCTCTGTTCCAATAAAACTTTTAACAACCGTTCTCATATTATCGTAGGTAAAGACCGAAGGGATAAAGCCGATGTGACTGATAAATTTTGTATGAACGTCTAATACACAAATTTGGGATTCTGATTGATAAATTCTAGCGAAACGATAATTACTATGCGCCAAAGTAAATACAGCCAAAGAAAATGTTTTTAGCTTGTCATCGATAAATAATTTTATCTCTCCCCAATCAAATTCAACCTCATATCCTGGTTCCGCATGGCGTCGGATAAAGACTTCTTTTGTTTTTGTCACCTCCTCGTTAATGAAGTTTCTAACGGTTGTATAACTAATAGAATAGCCACGCTCGAGCAGCTTCTCATGCATGTCTACAATCTTCATTTGTTGTTTAGCCATGCCATGATTCTTTTTCCACTCATTTTCTTTAATAAAATCACGTAACATTACTTCAATTGATTCTGATAATACTCTGCGTCTACCGACTCTTTTTTTATAAGTTGGTGGTTTCACGATATCCTCTGCGATAGGAAGATCACGAACATCTTCATACTTGCTTCTTTCATATTCCTTGATATATTTATCAACGGTATTCCTAGATTTCTTCGTGAGTAAAGCAATTTTTCTTTTGCTTAGCCCATCAAGGTAGAGTTTTATAATCGTTTGTTTTTCTTTCAATGCAATCACTCCTGATATTCCCCCTATTTATTATTCAATAGGGTTATTTTCTATCAAAAGTGGCTCAGTTTTCAATTAATATAGTGGCTCACTTTTAAGTTAACATATACAACTGGTCGAAAGAATCAGTAAACTCATCATCCCGATAAAAATTAGCAGTCGGAAAGCAAGTGCTGTGCGAATAGCTTGTGATAACT
>DYYI01000062.1:0-12225 GCA_020741755.1 Aliicoccus persicus
CAAATCAATCTGCGAGTCAGTGAGCAAGTTTCATTGGAACGCAAACCAATCTGCGTGTCAGTGAGCGAGTTTCATTGGAACGCAAATCAATCTGCGAGTCCGTGAGCAAATCTCATAGTCCGTCAAATCCATTTGCGATTCCGTCAGCGAGTCTCATAGACACGAAAACCCAATCCACACACTTAATCACAACCATCCCAACCAAACAAGCATCAAAAAAACACACCAAAGGCAGTATTCAACCTCTGGCGTGCCCGATATTCACAAATAACTTACTATTTCTCTACCTCAATCTCATCTTTAAACCCGTCGTAACCTTTCAACACGTTCTTCGCATTTTGGTATCCGCGTGCTTTTAACACACTGACTGCGATTGCTGAGCGTCCGCCGGATTTACAATGGACGAGGATCTCTTCATCCTTATCAAACGGTATGTCTGCATCTCGCATAGTACCGTGATGTCTGTGTACACCATGACTAACATGACCATCGTCATATTCGCCTTGTCCGCGTACATCCAATACTTTCGCATTTTCATACTTCCCAACAAATGTTTCGGGCGATACTTTTTCATAGCTATCATTAACAAGTGATTCAATCGAATCGTCTGGAACGATTCTCACGATATCATCGAATCCGATTGACGCCAGATCTTTCTGATACTGCTCAGACAACTCTGCTTTACCAATAATCGTCAACGGCTGTTTGTAATCGATAAACCAACCTGCTTGCTTAACAAACCCCTTATTATAAGGAACGTTAATCGAGCCATTCACAAATCCATCCGCAAATGCATCGCTATTTCTTAAGTCAAAGATTTGACCGCTCAATGTTTCTGGTGTTTCTACCGGTACATCTTTCACATTGAATTCTGGCAATCCTTCTTTGTTCACGCGTTTCATCTGCGCGAAATAATTTGGTGGTTCTGGCTGTGCGTCTGTAATCTCAGCTACGAAGTCGTCTTTACTCGGACTCTGTAATGCCCAGTTAAACTGGCGTTCATAACCGAATGTAGATAAAGGAACCGCACCGAGTGATTTACCACAAGCGCTTCCCGCACCGTGTCCTGGCCAAATTTGTAAATGGTCATCGAATGATTTTATTTTTTGTAATGATTCATATAAATCTTTTGCACCAATTTCTGTCGCGCCTTCGAAATGTGCGGCTTTTTCAAGTAAATCAGGTCGACCGACATCGCTAACGAATAAGAAGTCACCTGTGAAAATACCCATTGGCTCATCCACACCATTGTCTGTAAGTAAGAATGAAATACTTTCTGGTGTATGTCCTGGTGTCGCAACAACTTCGAATTGAAGGTTACCTACTTCGAATATGTCACCATCTTGTAAGAACACTGTATCCTTCGGCATGTTTTGGTACTTCCAATCTGCATCACCTTCATCCGATACGAACAAAGTCGCATCAAATTTACGCGAAACATCTCTTAAACCAGAAGCAAAGTCTGCATGTATATGAGTTTCTGTAGCATGTGTGATTGTTAAACCTTCCGCGTCAGCAACGGCTTTGTACTCATCCAGTACACGTGCTGGATCGATAATGATTGCTTCACCTGTTTTCTGACAACCGACTAAATACGAATATTGCGACAGCTTACTATCAAAGAATTGTCTAAAGAACATGATTAAAGTGCCTCCCTTGGTAAATAGACATGCTATTATTATTACATAAGTAAACGCGATTAGTAATCAGAAGGGCGTGAGATTATCGATATTCTAATTGTTATTTTAATTATTGTGCTCGTTGTGTTATTCTTTGTCAGTCGCTCGTCTTTAAAAAATGCCTCACAAAAGGTAGATCACTATGAAAGGCTGCAAGAAATGTACAAGACTGTCTATGAATTAGAACAAGAAGGATTAAAAGATGATGAGATTATAGATAAGTTACAAATGAAATATAGATTAAATAATAATGAGGCAAAATATGTATTATATAAAAGCAGAAAATAATTCATGAAATAATTGCAATTTCTGTAATTCACTCTATAATTAGATACATGACCTTGAAGCGAGATTATATATTATAAACGAAGCTTTCAATGTAATTTTATAAATGAAAAGGTGAGGCTGTTGGATATTAATCCAGATATTTCTTTGATAATTGATAAGTTAACGCCATATCAAATAAGCCAAGCATTAGATATATCTTTAGATGATGCAACAGCGTTGATAGCAGGGAAACTTAAACTAGAAGAACTCGACGAGAATACATCAAGACTATTAATTGACTTAAACGATAAATTAGGAAGCTGATGCTAACGTATCAGCTTTTTTTTATACTTATAAATGTATTAATGGCAGCATGAATGATAAAATATGAATGTTCATTTATAAGAAGAAAGGTGGGATTATATTGGCGAAGAAAAATCAATTGGTTTGGGATCAACGTGTCACTTGGGCAATTACAGCTCTGATTGTACTTTTAATTATCGCATTCTTTGTGTCTAGCAGAAGCGATCAATGGTTTATAGATCGCGGCGAAGATATTGAACAATTCGAAGGTCCATTATTTGAAAATGCAACGCATCGTCAATATAATGCATCGTCACCACCGATGGTACATACCGGTGGACCCGCATTGTTTGAAAGAGCAAACTTACTCGAAGTGCAAGAGGCGATGCAAATCAATGAGAATCGTCCATTAGAATTTCTCGATTTAAGAGAAATGGTGAGAATTAGTGAAGATGAATTAAATGAAGTACTTGAAGATAAAGGAATTCTAGCAGGTCATGGGGACTCATTCCTACGTGCGCAAAGAAACTATAATGTCAACGTGTTTTATCTTATTGCGCATGCGCTGGTTGAAACGGGACATGGTGAATCCGAACTTGCTGCTGGCATCGAGCATGAAGATGAAACGTATTATAACTTCTTTGGAATCGGTGCGTTTGATTCAGGTGCTGTAAGTGAAGGACATGCTTACGCAGTGAATGAAGAATGGACATCACCAGAAGAAGCGATACTCGGTGGTGCGAAGTTTATTAGTGAGAGCTATGTGCACAATAATCAGTTCACGACATATGCGATGCGTTGGAATCCAGAGAATCCGACGAGCAACCAATATGCCACGGATGTCAATTGGTCACGTGTCATCGCAGAGATTACTGAAAGCTACTATGATTACTTTGACTTAGAACCGAGCCGATTTTATAGAAATTACTACAATGAATAATCCAGCGACTACTTCATAAGGTCGCTGGATTTTTTGTGTGAACATTTATTTTGTTAAGCTTACAGATTCATCGACACCAAGTGCTGAAGTATCGATGCGCATCGGATGACTGTAAACATTGAATGATTTGTTGCGGATAAAACCGACAGTCGTGATGTTTAAATCCTCCGCTAATTTAATCGCAAGATCAGTCGGTGCGGATTTACTCAGAATAATTCCGACTCCGATTTTTGAAGCTTTCGTCAATACTTCTGACGAAATCCGACCGCTAAACACTAAAATCTTGTCGCTCACTGAGATTTTTTTCTCTAAACAATACCCATATAACTTATCAAGTGCATTATGTCGACCGATGTCACCGCGGTGGATGAATGTTGCTTCAGGTGTTGCAAGACTGGCGTTGTGAATCCCACCCGTCTCTTTAAAGACAGTCGAACTATCCTGCATCTCTTTCATCAGCTGGATGCACTGCTCAGGTGTAATCTTCGTTTTAGACATGGATATTTTTGCAGTTTCCATATCACTTTGGAAATAGAATTGACGGCTTTTACCACAACAAGATCCGAGCACACGTTTCGTAAATTTGAAAAAGTCTGTTGGGATTTCTTTATGAAGTTCTATGTGACAATATCCGCCCTCTTCATCCAAATTGAACGATTTAATCTCATCGCGTTTTCTAATGACGCCCTCTGATGCAACGAATCCAATCACTAATTCTTCCAAATACTGAGGCGAGCAAACGAGTGTTGCGAATTCGACATCGTTTAGAAAAATCGTTAACGGAAACTCTTCTGCAATCGTATCCTCAGCGGTAGACAGCTGCTCGTCACTATATCTCCAAATTTCTCTACGCGTTGTAATCTCCATCATAATCACCCTCGTTGGTTTTTATCGTATTACAAATAGTATACCAACTTTACAACAATTGATAAAAAAGAAAATTCCAGATTATGTGTAGTTAGAGATTGAATAGTTTCTAAGGGTACTTGAAATCAATAGAATGTAGTATAATGTAAACAAATGATTTTAGTGAAAGGGTGTAAGAAATGGGAAAAACACTTCATACAGGTCCGATTAAGAAGACGAAAAAGTGGGACCCGAGTCTGTGGGTAAGTAAAGTACCTTTTGGATTGACGAAAGTAAAACCACGTCATATGACTGACACTGCCAAAATCGCATGGAAGAACAAAGACAACTTGTTCTATGCTACGAATATAATTACACAAGGTGTTTGTGATGGATGTGCACTCGGAGTTGGTGGGCTTCAGGACCAAACGTTAACAGGTCCACACCTTTGTACAACGCGCTTGAACGTATTGCGCTTAAACACTGCACCGCCGATCAAGCCAGAGATTTTGCACTCGGATATCAATGAGTTAAAGAAATATACGAGCGCCGAATTACGTGAACTTGGACGTATTCCATATCCAATGATTCGTAAAAAAGGCGACGATCGATTCGTCAGAATTTCATGGGATGAAGCGATGGATACAATCGCAAGCAAGATGAAGGAACTCGACCCTAAAAATTTTGCGTTCTATTTAACGAGTCGCGGTATTACGAATGAATCATATTACGTTGCTGCGAAAGTTGCGCGTTACTTAGGAACGAACAACATCGATAACGCATCACGTATATGTCACTCGCCATCGAAAACAGCAATGATGCGTTCTGTTGGTGTTGGTGCTTCGACGTGTAACTACAAGGACTGGTTAGGTACAGACCTATTAATTTTCTGGGGTTCAGTTGCAGCGAACTCTTCACCAGTTTCTACGAAGTATATGATGGAAGCTAAAAAGCGCGGTACAAAAATTGTTGTCATTAATCCATACAAAGAACCTGCAATGGAAAATTACTGGGTACCATCTGTGCCAGAATCTGCTTTATTCGGTACAAAAATTGCAGATAAGTTCTACGAAGTAAGAATCGGTGGCGACATCGCATTCATGCATGGAATCATGAAGCACTGGTTCGAGATGGAAGATAAAAAACCAGGCTCAGCAATCGACCATGAATTCGTAAAAGATCATGTGAATAACTTTGAAGATTTAAAAGATAAAGTTCAAGAACAATCATGGGATCATATTTTAGAGTCATCTGGGATTTCTAAAGAAGAAATCGTAGAGTTTGCTGAAATGATCGCAAGATCTAAAAACGGTGTTCACGTTTGGGCACTTGGTTTAACGATGCACAAACATGCGACAGATAACATTTCACAAGTGGCGAACCTTGCGTTATTACGCGGTTGGTTAGGTCGTGAGCATACAGGTTTAATGCCACTTCGTGGACACTCAAGTGTTCAAGGCTCAGGGGAAATGGGTGCAGATCCATTCTCATTACCAGGCGGTGGTTGGGAGCATCCGAACGTGGATCGTATCCAAAATGTTTGGGGCTTTGATTTACCAGACTGGCCAGGAGATACAGTCGGTGTAACGATTGAGAATGCGATGTTACCAGAAGGTCATGAGCGCAAACTTAAGATGTACTATATGTCTGGTGGTAACTTCTTAGAAACAATGCCAGATCCAGCATTCGTAGAAAAAGCATTAGCAAACTTAGAAATTCGCGTGCACCAAGATATCATCTTGAACACATCAACATTAGTTGAAGCGAAAGAAGCGGTTATCGTCTTACCTGCGAAGACTCGATTCGAACAAGATGGCGGTGGTTTATCGACGTCGACAGAGCGTATGGTGTACTACTCTCCACCAATCAAAGGTAACCGTAACCCAATACGTGAAGCACGCAGTGAATGGAAGATCTATTTAGATTTAGCGAAGCGTGTTAAACCAGAACAGTATGATCTCGTACATTTCAATTCAGGTCAAGAAATCAGAGAAGAGATTGCGAAAGGTAACCCGAACTATGATGGTGTTCAGTACTTGAGAAAGTCTGGAGATGTTTATCAGTACGGTGGTGCATGGTTATGTGAGGGCGGTATTTGTCCGACAGATGATGGCCGTGCAAGATTAATTTCAGTAGATATTCCGGACAATAAAAAGAAACCAGGTAAATTTACGCTGTTAATGCGTCGCGGTAAACAGTTCAACTCAATGGTGTATGGAGATCATGATGCATTTAATGCGATGGGACGCTATGATGTCTTGATCAATGAAAAAGATGCGAAGCGCGAAGGAATTATCGACGGTGAAGCAATCGTACTTTACAACGACAATGGTACATTTCAAGGATTTGCGAAGTATGCGGACATAGCAGTGGGTGATTTAGGTATGCAATTCCCAGAAGGGAACCAGCTCGTATCAAAAGGTATTTACGAGTCATTCGCTAAAATGCCAGATTACGTCGCAGATGTAACGATGGAAAAAGCAGAGCGATTCACAGCAAATAAAGACCGTCAATACTATGAAAAGCCAATTCCAGAATTAGAAGATAATCCAAACTAATATTCAAATGGGGGCTGGGATATAATACCTAGACCTTTAAGAGAACCGGCTTTGAAATCTTAAACTCAAGATTTCAAAGCCGTTTTTTTTAGATTTAGTTATAAAGTTTATTGTGTGGCTGATGTACTCCTCAAGTTGATCTCTATTCAGGAAATCCTTAACTCATTTCATATCTCATTAAGGTGCTCACGAACAGATTTCCGAGTGGCTGCCATTGAGAGACTCACATAGGTGTGCAAATCCGTTTACGCGTCAATGAGCAACTCTCATAGGCGTGCAAACTCGTTTACGCGACAATGAGCAACTCACATAGGCGTGCAAACTCGTTTACGCGACAATGAGCAACTCTCATTGACGCGTAAATCAATCTGCGTGTCAGTGTGCAAATTTCATTGGAACGCAAATTAATCTGCGTGTCTATGACCAAGTCTCATTGGAATGCAAATCAATCTGCGAGTCAGTGAGCGAGTTTCATTGGAACGCAGATCAAACTGCGTGTCAGTGAGCGAGTCACATTGGAACGCAAATCAATCTGCGCGTCAGTGAGCGAGTCTCATTGGAACGCAGATCAATCTGCGTGTCAGTGAGCAAGCTTCATTGGAACGCAAATCAATCTGCGCGTCAGTGAGCCTCACTCATAGACGTAATAAAGTCCACATCAGAGAATTAATTGTGTTTTGTGCTCACTAGAGATCAAAAATCATCGTGAGTTACCACGGTTCGAGTTTTCGTGGTAACTCAGGCTCAGAAATTAACGGCGAGTTACCACGACCGAATGGTTTGCACAAAATCCGCAATCAAATCCAAAATAAAAAATGCAGGTCGACCGACAAACAACCGGTCAACCTGCATCATTTTTATCCTACAATGATTTCTTCATCATATAATGCTCAATACCCGCATCTAAAAATATATCCGAGTCGATTTCATAGCCGAGTGACTCATAAAATTTTACAGCTTGTACTTGTGCGCCGAGCACGGCATAAGTGTAGCCATTGATCTTAGCGACCTCATGCATGTGTTCCATGAGCTTGAATCCGATGCCGCGGCCACGATACGTAGAGTGGACAGCGACGCGCTCAATTTTCACAGTGTTCTCTGATTTTGCACGGAATCGTGCTGTTCCCACATATTCATCATCGATTTTCACCAAAAAGTGGGTACATTCTTTTTCAAACTGATCGACTTCTTCATTCTCAGGTACTTTCTGTTCATCGACAAACACTTTAAAACGAATGTCCAAACACTGTTCATACAATTCATCTGTATTTGCTGTTATGATATCCACCGTGCAATCCTCCGCAACTATAATTTATTTAACTTAAACTGATAAAAATCTAACTCAACCTTATTCTACAGACAACACATTGCGTTCATCCGCATTATCAAATTCTTCCGGATCGTCAAGATCTCCATCATCTGACTCTGCATCTTCATCATCTAACTCTTCTAAATCCTCTAAATCCTCTAAATCATCTTCACCTTCAACGTTATGCTTCTCAGGCTCGAACTCTGGGATATTGATACCGTCGCCCAAAGTACTGACATAATAATACGACATAAAGTAAGGTTCTTCTTCTGGGAAGTGGTTGTACAGCAAATCGTAATCGTAAACGCTGTACGGCTCTAAGTAATTTCTTAAGCGTATATTAATCAAATCATTTGGCTCTGTGCCATCGCTTAATCCAAGCTCTTCACGAATGGTATTTGAAATTAAATATATGTGCTCTTCATTCGGTCGATAAAAATACGCACGTTTATCTTCGGTCCAGTAGTCTTCACCGCGTAATTGGACGGAATTAAATGTTAAATTATTAAATGCATAATATGTTGCTAGTCCACGCATTTCATCAGCAGGAATGTTATGGCTGATGTTATCTGCGACAACGTCAATAAATTCATCGAGGTTCAACAGTGCATCTGTTGATTTTGCTTCTTCCAAAATTTTAAAGACCATTTCTATTTGACGATTATTTCTTGCAAGATCTGAATCCACACGGCGACTTCGTACGACTGCTAGCGCACCTTCTCCATCTAGGATCTGTGTGCCTTCTTCTAAAATAACACGATCTGTATTACCAGAGTTTGGTTCATTCATATCAAATGGCACATCAAACTCGACCCCGCCAAGTGCATCGACAACATCAACGACTGCATTCATATTAACAGTAATGTAGTAGTCGACTGGTACATTTAACAGTGATTCAACAGTATCCACTGCTGCGTCTGGTCCGCCAAACATATGTGCGTGGTTAATTTTATCGAAATAACCGACTTCATCAATATATGTGATTGTATCTCGTGGTATTCCGACCAACTTTACTTCGTCCTCGTCCTTGTTGAACGTCGCCAGTATCATCGTATCACTGCGATGATATTCAGCATCGGGGAAGAGTTCGTCTTCGACTTCATCTTCGTCAGCAAGCTGATCCACACCAAGAATGAGTACTGTAAAACTATTTGTTATATTATCGGCATCTTCTTCGCGCAGTGTACTTTGACCACGCTCCAAACTTACATATGATTCCGTCACGCGCGAATCTACCATATTTAAAATCATGACAAGATAGACAGTCGCGCCGATTGCAATCATCGTAAGCAGTAAAAATGCCCCAATTAAAAATTTTTTAAACATGGGAGCCCTCATAACATACATAAATTACTGATATTTTAACATATCTTTGTAATAAAAATGAAATTATAACATAACTCTAGTAAAATAAAGACAACAAAATTTATAGGTGACGATATGAAAACTGTAACGATGTTTGTTTGGAACAATTTTATGAATGATGCACGCGTTCTTCGGGAAGCGAAGACACTTGTTGATAATGGCTACCGCGTTGTCATTATCGCTAAGCGCGACATGAATGAAAAACATTTAAAGAAAGTCGAGCGTTTGATGCCAGGATTAACAGTGTTACGTCCGTTAAGACGTGCGGCGAAAAAACCGACAAATAACAGCATCATTGACAAACATTTGGTCAACGCTTGGCTCATGTTGCGCATGATTTTTATCGGTAGAACGAGTGGGGCCAGCATCTATCACGCACACGACTTGAACACGCTGATCCAAGGTGTAATGAGTGCAAAGTTACGGATGAAAAAGCGAAAGTTAATCTATGATTCGCACGAGGTCCAGACGAGTCGCACGCATTACAATACGAAGCTGGTGCGTCGTATTGAGGGGTTTCTTCTGAAGTTTGTCGACCATGTCATTGTTGAGAATGACACGCGTGCGGACTATCATGCCGAGCTTTACGGCGAACGTCCGACACCTGTTCACAATTATTCTGAGCTCTATAATATTGAAACGGTTGAACCTGTGGATCTGCGAGGCATGTTTAATATTGATGAAGATAAAGTGCTCGTGCTCTATCAGGGCGGCATTCAAGAGGGACGCGGCTTGCCTGCTTTAATTGAGGCGTTTGCGGAAATCGATGATGCGGTGCTCATCATGATTGGGGACGGGAAAGAGCGAGATAATATCGTTAATTTGCGCAATGAATTGGGGCTTGGAAATCGCGTGTTCTTTATCGATCGCGTACCGTATGAAGACTTGCGTCGCTATACGAAATCTGCGGATATCGGCATTCAATTTTTGGAAAACACGAACTTCAATCATTATTCGGCATCGTCGAACAAGCTGTTTGAGTATATGATGGCAGGCGTTCCAGTCATCGCTTCTGACTTACCTGAGATGGCTCGTGTCGTCAAAGGTGAGAAAATTGGGTTGATTGTTGAGCCGGGCAGTAAAGAATCTTTAATTGAGGCGCTTCGGACATTGATTACAGATGATGATTTACGAAAACAATTTAAAGAAAACATGAGTCAAGCGAAGTTGAAATATAATTGGGATGTTGAGCAAGATCAGTTACTAAATGTGTATGCAAGTCTTAGTGTAGAGGTGGATGAATGAAAAGAATAACGATGTTTGTCTGGAACCATTTTACGAACGATGCACGTGTACTCCGTGAAGCGAAGACGTTGCAACGCAATAACTATAATGTAAAAATCGTTGCCATACACAATCCTAAAACACCAGAATTAGCAACAAAAGAATTACTTGGACCAAATATTCATGTCGAACGCGTTCGCATGTACCCAATTCTGTGGGATCTGTTCAAAAAGAATAAGAAAATCGTCGCGGCAGCAGGCGGACTGTATGTGTTTGTCGGCGCAGTCATAACATTCCGTCGCAGCGTCATGAGCGGAATCGGTTATTTACTGCGCATGGGTGCCATTTTGCAGTTGCTGCGCACACGCAGTTTTCAGCGAAACGCTTTAAAGGTTGTGCGCAGCCTCCGCATGATTATCTCAGGGTTCCAGCATAAACCAGACATCGTCCATTCACATGATTTGAACACATTAACGCAAGGGATTATCGTGTCGCGACTATTCGGTAGAAAACCATTGATATACGATTCGCATGAAGTCCAAACAGAGCGGACCGGCTATAATGAAAAAGTTGCACAAATTTGGGAAGGCACACACGTGCCATTCGCAGATCGCGTTATCGTCGAAAACAAAACACGCGGTGCATTGTTTGAATGGATGTATGGCGTCAGACCATTGCCATTATACAATTACTCAAAGTACGTCGATGTCAAAAAAGTACCCCATATCAATGTACACGCAAAGCTTGGACTTGATCCAGAAGAAAAAATATTATTGTACCAAGGCGGATTACAAGCAGGACGAGGACTTGAGCAGCTGATCGATGCGATGCAGTATATTGAAGAAGGCACACTGGTGTTCGTTGGTGACGGAAAACTTCGGGGTGAGTTAGAAGATAAAGTGCAACAACTGAATTTGGCAACACGTGTGAAGTTTATCGGCAAAGTACCACTAGAAGAATTGTTTTCATATACAAAAGAGGCGTACCTAGGCTTCCAAGTGTTGCAAAACGTGAATATGAATCACTATACCGCGTCTTCGAATAAGCTGTTTGAATACATGATGATGCACGTGCCGGTCGTCGGATGCGATTTGCCGGAGATTTCACAAGTGATTGAAAAAGAAGAAATCGGCTTGTCGATCGATGCCGAATCACCATTAGAAATTGCGCATGCTGTCGGGCGTCTGATAAACAATAAAAAATTATATGAAAAGTGCGTGATGAATTGTAAGCGAGCAAAACACTTTTACAACTGGTCGCGCGAAGAGAAAAAGTTGGTAGATTTATATAAAGGTTTGTATGAATAGTAGATATGAGCACCCCCGATAGTTTGTTTCGGGGTGTTTTTTTGTGTTGCTTGTCAATGAGGATCGACAGAGTCGAGGTAGAGGTGCTAGTGTACCAATGAGCATCGACAGAGTCGAGGTAGAGGCGCTAGCGTACCAATGAGCATCGACAGAGTCGAGGTAGAGGCGCTAGCTTACCAATGAGAATCCACAGAGTCTAGGTAGAGGCGCTAGCGTACCAATGAGCATCGACAGAGTCGAGGTAGAGAGACTGCATAAAGTTGTGGCTTCACAAGTTTACACTAGAGCTCCTACCATAAAGTTGTGGCTTCACAAGTTTACACTAGAGCTCCTACCATAAAGTTGTGGCTTCACAAGTTTACGCTAGAGGTCCTATCATAAAGTTGTGGCTTCACAAGTTTACATTAGAGCTCCTACCATAAAGTTG
>DYYI01000063.1:0-14005 GCA_020741755.1 Aliicoccus persicus
CGTACGTGTCGGCATGTCAATTGAACGCAATCAATTGTTACGAAAGCTTGTCGACATTCAATATACGCGAAATGACATTGACTTTAAACGCGGTACGTTTAGAGTGCGTGGTGATATCGTGGAGATCTTCCCTGCATCGAGAGATGAACAATGTATACGCGTCGAATTTTTCGGGGATGAGATTGATAGAATACGAGAAATTAATCATATCACTGGTGAAGTGTTGGTAGAACGCGAACACTTTGCAATCTTTCCTGCGTCACACTTCGTCACACGTGAGGAAAAAATGAAGGTCGCAATTGAGCGCATCGAAGAAGAATTAAAAGAACGACTAGCTGAGTTAAGAGAAGATAACAAGTTGCTCGAGGCGCAACGACTCGAACAGCGCACAAACTATGATTTAGAAATGATGCGAGAGATGGGCTTTTGCTCAGGTATCGAGAATTATTCTTTACACTTGACGCTGCGTCCAATCGGTTCGACACCGTACACATTGCTTGATTATTTTAAAGATTTCTTAATCATGATTGATGAATCCCATGTGACGATACCTCAAGTGCGCGGGATGTATAACGGTGACAGAGCGAGGAAGACAGTACTTGTCGAACACGGTTTCAGATTGCCGAGCGCACTTGATAACAGGCCATTGCAATTCGAAGAGTTCGAACAAAAAGCTCAACAGTTACTCTACGTCTCGGCGACACCTGGTCCATACGAACTTGAACATACTGAAAAGATGGTGGAGCAGATTATTCGTCCGACTGGATTGCTTGATCCAACGATCGATGTCAGACCGTCTGAACATCAGATCGATGACCTCGTTGAAGAAATCCTCCAACGTGCAGAGAGAAATGAACGTGTACTCATCACAACTTTGACGAAAAAAATGAGTGAAGACCTAACGGATTATTTAAAAGAGGCAGGTATTAAAGTGCAATATTTGCACTCCGAAATTAAGACGTTGGAACGTATCGAAGTCATTCGAGAGCTTCGACTAGGCACATATGATGTGCTCGTCGGAATCAACTTATTGCGAGAGGGTCTTGATATACCCGAAGTGTCTCTCGTCGCAATTCTCGATGCAGATAAGGAAGGGTTTTTACGTTCGAATCGCTCGCTTATTCAAACCATTGGTCGTGCAGCGCGTAACGCGAACGGTCATGTTATTTTATACGCAGATAAAGTAACGGATTCCATGAGATACGCACTGGATGAGACGGCACGTCGTCGTGAATTACAGATGGAATTTAATGAAAAACATAACATTACACCGACGACGATTCAAAAAGATATTCGCGAATTGATCAGTGCATCGAGTGAGATTAAAGATGATGAATCTAAAGATCAACCTATGAAGAAAAAGCGTAAGTTAACAAAGAAAGAACGAGAAAAAGTAATGGTTAATCTTGAAAAAGAGATGAAGGATGCTGCAAAAGCTTTAGATTTCGAACGTGCATCTGAATTAAGAGATGCGCTGTTTGAATTGAAAGCGGAAGGGTGAACGAATTGAAAAATAAATATATATCTATACGCGGTGCAAGGCAACATAATTTAAAGGACATCGATATTGACATTCCAAGAGACAAGCTCGTTGTGATGACGGGTTTGTCAGGATCAGGAAAATCATCACTTGCATTTGACACAATCTACGCAGAAGGACAGCGTCGTTATGTTGAGTCACTAAGTGCGTATGCACGACAGTTCTTAGGACAGACAGATAAGCCAGAAGTGGATTCAATCGAAGGGCTATCACCTGCGATTTCCATCGACCAAAAAACGACGAGCAATAACCCAAGATCAACAGTTTCAACAATTACTGAAATCTATGATTATATGCGTTTATTGTTTGCGCGTGCAGGTACGCCATACTGTCCGATACATAACGAAGAGATTTCATCTCAGACGATTCAAGAGATGGTCGATCGCGTTATGGATTTACCTGAGTCGACGCGTATACAAGTATATGCACCGATCGTAAAAGGACGCAAAGGGCAGCATATTAAAATTTTTGAAGAAATCAATAAAGAAGGTTTTTCAAGAGTTGTTGTCGATGGAGAGATGTATGATATTTCGGAAGTTCCAGAATTGGAAAAAAACAAAAAACATAATATCGAGATCGTTGTTGACCGAATCGTCGTCAAGCATGGCATCGAGTCGCGCTTATCGGATTCACTCCAAACGGCGTTAAACAAAGGCGAAGGTAACGTGACTGTAAATGTTATTGATGGAGAAGATCTGACATTCTCTGAACATTTTTCATGTCCAAAATGTGGTTTCACATTAAGTGAAATGGAACCTCGATTATTTTCATTTAATGCACCGTATGGCGCGTGTAAAACATGCGATGGACTAGGTATGAATATGGCGGTGGACAGATCGCTCGTCATGCCTGATGAAAATTTATCTTTAAATGAAGATGTGCTGTTGCCATGGACACCAATCAGTTCTAATTATTATCCAACATTATTAAAGCAAACAGCGGCACACTTCGGCATCGACATGGACACGCCGTTTAAAAAGTTGCCGAAGAAGCAACAAGATATCATTTTGTATGGTTCAGATGGAGAAGAAATTCAATACACATTCAATCAAGATAATGGAGTAACGCGTAAGAGAAAGATGGCGTTTGAGGGTGTATTTAATAATATTGAACGCAGATTCAGAGACAGTCCATCAAATTATGTACGTGAAGTCATGAGTCAATATATGAAGGAAATGGAATGTCAAACATGTCATGGATACCGACTGAATGATGAAGCATTATGCGTTCGAATTGAGGATAAACACATTGGGGAATACACTGCGTTGTCTGTAAAAGATGCTTTAACAACGCTAGAAGAAGCAAAATTGAGTAAAAACCAACGTACCATTGCTGAACCAATTTTCAGAGAAGTCAATGCGAGACTTACGTTTTTAAGAAATGTTGGACTGGATTATTTAACACTCAATCGCAGAAGCGGTACTTTATCTGGTGGGGAAGCGCAACGTATACGATTAGCAACTCAAATTGGCTCCCGACTCAGTGGTGTACTCTATATATTGGATGAACCATCGATTGGACTTCATCAACGTGATAACGATCGTTTGATTTCAACATTACAAGATATGAGAGATCTTGGAAATACACTTATCGTTGTTGAACACGACGAAGACACAATGCTTGCATCAGACTATATCATCGACATCGGACCAGGTGCAGGTGAGCATGGTGGAGAAATTGTTGCGAGTGGGACACCGAAACAAGTGATGAATAATAAGCAATCATTAACAGGTAAATATTTGAGTGGTAAGGCACGCATTGAGCTGCCCGAATCTTATAGAACGCCAGATGAAAAACGATACATTGAAGTGAAAGGTGCACGTCAAAACAACTTAAAGAATATCGATGTTAAATTTCCGATGTCTGTATTAAATGTCGTCACAGGAGTTTCTGGTTCAGGTAAGAGTACATTGGTAAATGAGATTTTATATAAAGGTCTGCATACGCAGATTTATCGTTCTAAGCAAATTCCTGGTGAACATGATTCAGTTGAAGCGACTGACAAGATTGAAAAGATCATCGACATTAACCAGTCACCCATTGGACGAACACCACGCAGTAACCCAGCCACATATATCGGTGTATTCGATGATATACGCGATGTGTTTGCACAGACAAATGAAGCGAAAGTTAGAGGTTACAATAAGGGAAGATTTAGTTTCAACGTCAAAGGTGGACGCTGCGAAGCATGTAAAGGTGATGGAATTATTAAAATAGAGATGCATTTCTTGCCTGATGTCTTCGTACCATGTGAAGTTTGTGAAGGAAAAAGATATAATAGAGAGACATTGGAGGTTAAATATAAAGATAAAGATATCTCTGATGTATTAAACATGACAGTTGAGGAAGGATATTACTTCTTTGAAAACCTTCCGAAGATTAATCGCAAGATGAAAACCATCATGGATGTTGGACTGGGTTATGTGCGTTTAGGCCAACCAGCGACGACATTATCTGGTGGTGAAGCACAGCGCGTAAAGCTTGCTTCAGAACTCCATAAGCGCTCAAATGGTCGAACGCTCTATATTTTAGATGAGCCAACGACTGGTTTGCACTCTGAAGATATTAAAAAGCTGCTTGGTGTAATTCAACGGTTAGTGGATGCCAAAGATACGGTTGTAATTATAGAGCACAATCTCGATGTCATAAAAGTAGCGGATAATATTATCGACATGGGTCCAGAAGGTGGAGACGAAGGCGGAACTGTTGTGGTCACAGGTTCTGTAGATACGATAATGGAAGAAAAAGCGAGTTACACCGGTCAACATTTAAGAAAATGGTTGGATAGAAACCATTAGGAGGATGACAATGAATCACAAAGCACAAATTTTAAAGATGCTAGAAGATGGTAAAATCAACGCAGAAGAAGCATTTAAACTGATTGAAGCACTCGATAAGGATTCTGAAACTTCAACTCCAAACGACTCGAAGAAAGTAACTGTGGAAAGACCAACTGAAGAAAATAGGCGTGAGAAAGAAACAACACAAGAATCTCAAAACACTGGTTCAAAGAAGAATACATTCGAAGATATTTTTAGTGACATCACGAATGATTTCCAAAAATTGTTCAATAGTGAAAAAGTATCAGAAACATGGAAAAATGTGAGAGATAGTGAACAGACACAACAAGTAAAAAATACGGTAGGGAAAGCATTTGACTCCGTTAAAAATACCAATTTTGAATCGATGTTTTCACAAGGACCCAAAAATCGATTGATTGAAACGATCGACGAAGATATCAATCGCATGAACATCGATGTGACGCATGGTAATATTTCTATCGTTCCAACGGAGCGCGTAACGACTGTTAAGTTTGAAGTGACACCACTGTATAAGAAATTGGATAAGAAGAAAAATTACTTCCAAGATATTATTTGTGAAGTGAATGATGGTAACTTAAACATCGTCTCGGACGCAAAGTTTGTAAAAGTGAATGTTGAAATATTATTAAATCAAGATGCATTAAAACGCATCATCATTTCAGGTACGAATGGTAATGTTGATCTTGCAGATCATACATTCGATGAGTTATCTGTCGACCTATTGAACGGTAATATTAAACTCGATGGTACCATGTCAAACAATGCATTTTTAAGAACCTCAAGAGGTAATGTGACGGTTAATAAGGGAAGTCACAAAGTACTTGAGATGATCTCGATGTTCGGTACGATTAACACGGGTAAGCTTTATGCAAAAGAATTAAACGTATCTGCAAATGGCGCAGTGAACATTACGTTAGAATCTCAAACAGAATCTGCTATTTTGAATTCAAATATGGGGAATATCAATTTAACTGTACCACGCGATCGTCATTTTGAAGGTCGCATGAGCACAGTACTTGGTCAGCTAAACTATCCATCGGATATTGAAGTGCGCAGTATGAAACACCAAGATATCGGAATGAAAGAAGTGATGTTGATCAATGACACGGACGAGCCGAGTGTCTATTTAGAAGTATCAACTAAATTTGGTAGTGTCACACTACATCGCAAATAAAGCAGTATATTAATAATCCTGCCATATTGAATGATATGGTAGGATTTTTATTGAAAGTAAGCAAGATTTTAATTATAGTTTATACAAACAAGGTGGGTGATGTGGTTGTTATCAATTGAGACGATTGTAAAAAAGTTTGATTTGAAAGTGTTAGCTGGTGAAACTGGATTAATGAAAGAAATTAAAAATAGTGATATTTCAAGACCGGGACTGGAGATCGCCGGATATTTTACATATTATCAAGCCCATCGTGTACAAATTTTAGGGATGACAGAACTTACATTTTTTAATCAAATGCTCACACATGAAGAACGTGAAAAAAGAGCAGAGAAATTGTGTGACCCGCAAACACCATGTATTATTATCTCGAGACGGTTAGAGCCACCAAAAGAGATCATTGACGCATGTAACAATAGCAACGTGCCATTGTTGTTGACACATACGAAAACAACGAACTTTTTTAGTCGTCTTTCCTACTATCTTGAACGAGAACTATCTCCAGAAACGAACAGACATGGTGTCCTAATTGATATATATGGCATCGGTGTACTGATCACAGGAGAGAGTGGTGTCGGTAAAAGTGAGACCGCTCTAGAACTCGTCAAAAGTGGACATCGACTCGTGGCAGACGATAATGTTGAAATTAAACAAGTGGCTGAAGGTGTGCTCATGGGGTCCTCACCACCGCTTATTCGAAACATGCTAGAAATACGAGGTCTTGGCGTAGTTAATGTCATGACACTGTTCGGGGCAGGAAGTATTCTCGATGAGAAACGCGTCATGTTAAATGTCCATTTAGAATCGTGGAACCCTAGCAAACAATACGATCGACTCGGATTAGATCGTACAAAATTAAAGATTTTAGATACAGAAATCGATAAAAAAACGATACCGATTCAACCCGGTCGTTCCATGTCAGCAATCGTCGAAGTTGCTGCGATGAATTATCGAATGCAGCGTCTCGGATATAACGCAGCGGTTGAATTAAACGAACGTATTCAAGAACAAATTAAAAGGAACAACGGAGGATAACACATGTTAATGAACATTCAGCCCTTAGATCCAGTAGCATTTTCGCTAGGACCATTAGATATTCACTGGTATGGGATTTTAATTGCTGGTGGTATGTTCCTTGCATACTTGCTTGCAAACTATGAAGCAAATAGAAAAGGTTTACCGGAAGGTACATTTGTAGATTTAATGTTTTATATCATTATTGCGTCGCTCATTGGTGCGCGTTTGTATTATGTACTATTTAACTTTGAATATTATGTTTCAAATCCAATGAATATTATTCGCGTTGACCAAGGTGGCATGGCCATTCATGGTGGTTTGATTGGTGGGTTTTTAGCAGGTTTAATATATTCGCGCGTTAAAGGATACAGTTTCATGCAGATTGCGGATATTGCTGCCCCGAGTATTTTACTTGGTCAAATCATCGGACGAATCGGGAATTTTATCAACCAAGAGGCACATGGTGGAGAAGTCACGCGCGAGTTTTTAGAATCACTCTTCTTACCTGAATTCATCATCAATCAAATGTACATTGATGGTGCGTATTATCATCCGACATTTTTATATGAATCGGTTTGGAATATCGTTGGTTTAATCATTATCCTGTTGGTAAGACCACACTTAAAGATCGGTCAATCCATATTGTTGTATTTGATTTACTATTCAATAGGACGTTATTTCATCGAAGGTATGCGTACGGATAGTTTGATGGTAACAGAAGGGCTGAGAGCAGCCCAGATGATATCAATACTTATTATAGTCGGTGCTATTGCTGTTTGGATTTACCGCAATTGGAAATATGAGTTACCAAAGTATAAGGACGTCAATGGCGTGTTTAATCATCAGGTGAAAAACCAAGCGACAGCACAGAATGGAAAAGTGAAAGGAAAGAAATAATGAGAAAGTTAGTGCGTCACAAAGTCGGGAAGACGAATCCGTTATGGAAAATGTACCGCACGATTTCATTTTTTAAAGTTGTGAAGAATTTTGTAATTATTGAAATCGGACGGTTTGCACCGTCCACGATACTTAAGCATTGGCTCTATACGAAAGGGCTTGGCATGAAACTAGGAGAACATGTTTCGCTCGCTTACAAAGCGATGCCTGACTTGATGTACCCAGAGAAGATATACATTGGCAATAATACGATTATTGGTTATAATACAGTAATATTGACACACGAGTATCTCGTGGATGAGTATCGAGTTGGGGATGTTCGTATAGGTTCTAACACAATGATCGGTGCGAACGTGACGATATTGCCAGGTGTAACGATTGGTAATCACGTCACAGTTGGTGCAGGTAGTGTCGTGTCAAAAGACATACCAGATAACACAACATGTTACCCACATCCGTTAATGATGAGGAGCAAACGTGATGAATAATAGTAAAATTATACCGTTTCAGCCGGATGGTGCGTTTCACTTTAGGCAAGGTATGAAGAAAATTGAACAGAATAAAAAGACTGAAGCCCTTCAAAGCTTCGAAAAAGCGTTTGATTTAGAACCAGACAACCTATCTTACATGGCACAGTATGCATATCTTTTAGCAGAAAAAGGGCAGCTGGCATATGCAGAAAAGATTGTGATTGATCAATTCCTTCAGCATCAATATGATGCTGAATTTTATTTTATCTTTTCGCAGATGTACATGATAGTTGGTGATGCAAATAAATCATTCTTATTTGGCATGAAATATTCCGATAAATTCCCCGATGAAAATTATGATGAAGAACTCGAAAACGTATTCGAAATAGACGTGGATGAAACAGATGACATCATCGAAGAGGCTGATATTTTTATAACAAGTCATCTATTTCAGTTTTTATTTATGAACGCGCGCATTGATGATGCGTTGGATGTGCTAAATGCAGCACCCATTCACCTTCAAGAAATTAAAGAGTTTCGTAATTTAAAAGCGATGGGTTTGCTTTTCATGAATCGTTTTGAAGAAGCGCATGTCATTTTAGAGCAACTTTTAGAAGAAGATAAAACCGATATGCACGCGCTCAGTCATATGACGCTCTTGTATTATCATACGGATGCAAGAGAAGAGTATGACAATGCATTGCAAAAACTAGAAGTTGTTCAACCGTTGAATGATGATGACCAATTTAAAATTGGTTTGGTGTTAAACTTCTTACGTAAACATGAACGCTCCTATGAGTTGTTGTATCCACTTTATAAAAAAGGGCAGTTTATCTCGTTTCAGCTGCTTCATGCATTAAGTCATTCTGCATATGAACTTGGTCATATCGATGAATCAAGAAACTTTTGGGATAAGATGCAACAGTTTCATACAGTACCAGACTTGTACAGTCCTTGGGAAAAGGGGCGTGCTGCAAATGAAATCAGTACGATTGAACAAGATTATTTCAATGACGATGATTTGTACATGCGATTGATTGGTATTTATCGTATGTCGAGAGTTAAACCTTTTGAAGCAATCTATGGTCATCCTGTGTGGAACACCGTAGAAACACTCGGTGATTTGGAGAAAATCTATGTCTCATGGTTATACAAAGAAGTTCATTTCAAGCGACCGGAAGCGATGCATCATGGTTTAAATATCATGTACGAAAATGGATATTCATCAGATGATGATCTATATGCATGGTTGATCGTTGTGACACTTCTTTATGATGCAAAGGTGGAAATAGATGATATTACACCGTATGTTGCAGCATGCATGTATAACATGTATGGAAATGTTTCTAAAAAATCATTGCAAGAAGATTTCCAAGTGTCTCGATATAAATTCGAAAAGGCACTTACAGTTTTAAGCAAGTTATATGAGTAATCGTAGCATTTATTATATAATGGTGAAGGTAATTGGATGAGTAGGAGGATTAGAATGAGTTCAGAAAAAATTTATGACGTGGTTATTGTCGGTGCTGGACCGGCAGGAATGACAGCAGCGGTATATGCATCGCGTGCAAATTTATCAACGTTAATGCTTGAGCGCGGTATGCCTGGTGGTCAAGTAGCAAACACAGAAGAAGTAGAGAACTTTCCAGGTTTCGATTATATTACTGGCCCAGAACTATCAAATAAAATGTTTGAACACGCTCAAAAATTTGGTGCGGAGTACAAGTACGGAGATATTAAAGATGTCGAACTTGATGGCGATATCAAAGTCATTAAAACATCGTCGGAAGATATACTCGCCCGCAGCTTAATCATTGCAACTGGAACTGAGCATAAGAAAATTGGTATCCCTGGTGAAGACTTGTTAAGCGGGCGTGGTGTGAGTTACTGTGCAGTTTGTGACGGTGCTTTCTTTAAAGAGAAACATTTGGTTGTTATCGGCGGTGGTGACTCTGCTGTTGAAGAAGGTATTTTCTTAACGAAATTTGCATCAAAAGTAACAATCGTTCACAGACGTGACGAACTTCGTGCACAGAAAATTTTACAAGATCGCGCATTTAATAATGACAAAATTGAGTTTATTTGGAATACTGAAATTCAATCGATCAATGGCGACAATAAAGTATCAAGTGTCACACTCAAAAATAATGAGACAGATGAAGTATACGATTTCGATGCAGATGGTGTATTCATCTACATTGGTTTACAACCATTAACTGCACCATTCAAAAATCTTGATATTTTAACTGAGGATAATTATATCGAGTCAAATGAAGAGATGGAAACACCGATTAAAGGTATTTTTGCTGCTGGAGACGTAAGAGTAAAATCACTGCGTCAAATTGTAACAGCAACTGGTGATGGAAGTATTGCCGCGCAAAATGCTGCTGAATATTTAGAGTCATTGAATGACTAAATCAATAGAAATGACGGGTATCACCATGTTTTTAATGGGGATGCTCGTATTTTTATGAGTGGATGAATTATTTTCTGAATTACACTTTTTAAACAGAGTAATGATAGAATAGAATAACTACTATTAATTGGATGTGAGTCAATTGAAACAACTTGTAATTGTAACTGGTATGAGTGGCGCAGGAAAATCAGTGGTTATTGAAGCACTAGAAGATATCGATTTTTTTTGTATCGATAATTTGCCACCAACGCTATTTCCAAAGGTGATCGACATGATGTATTCACCAGAATACGAAATGGAACACCTAGCTCTCGGCATCGATGTTCGTAGCAGAGACAGCTTTGGTCAACTCATCGAAGAGATAAAAAATATTCGGCAATATGACGATATAGATTTCAAATTGTTTTTTATCGATGCATCTGATGAAAAATTAGTTTCACGTTACAAAGAAACAAGACGCACACATCCATTACAAGCCAACTTGAGTTTATTAGAATCCGTTCGTGAAGAGAGAAAAAATACGGAAGAGTTGCGCGTGTGGGCATCTGAAATTATCGATACAACGAATGTTCAGCCAAAAGTACTGCGCGAACGCATACGCTTGCATTTTATCAAGGAAGGTATTTCGAAGTTTCAGGTGAGCTTAAAAAGTTTCGGTTTTAAGCACGGTATTCCAATTGATTCAGATATTATGTTTGATGTTCGATTTTTACCGAATCCACATTACATTGACGAGCTTCGACCATATACTGGTATGGATAAAGAAATACAAGATTATGTATGGCAATGGGATGAATCAAAAGAATTCTACAATAAGTTGTATGATTTATTAACATTCTCCATGCCGCATTTTGTCAAAGAAGGGAAAAGTCAGCTGGTCATAAGTATCGGCTGTACCGGTGGTCAACATCGCTCGGTGACAATGGTTGAACGACTGGCGAAAGATCTTGAGGAGAGGTTCGACTATAACTTACATGTGACACATCGCGATGCATCCATAGAAGGGAAGTTGCGATGAAAAAAATTAAGGTAACGTTACTTGGTGGTGGTACAGGACTGAGCGTACTTGCACGTGGTTTGAAATCTTATCCAATAGATATCACTGCGATTGTCACGGTTGCGGATGACGGCGGATCAACTGGAAGAATTCGAGACAAAATCGACATGCCTGCACCTGGAGATATTCGCAACGTGATGAGTGCAATGAGTGATATCGAGCAGCAATTATCGCAGCTGTTCCGCTACCGATTTAAGCAAGATGAACTCGATGGACACGCACTTGGCAACTTGATGCTTGCTGCGATGTATGATATGACTGGAGATTTTGCGTCGGCAGTGAGGGAACTCAGTAAGTTATTGAATATTAAAGGTGAGATTATACCTTCAACGAATACCGGACCACAACTTGTGGCACGAATGCAAGACGATTCATTTATTGTCGGTGAAAGTTACATTCCGAAAGTAAATAAGAAGATAGAAGAAGTTTATCTGTCACCTAGAGATAGTCAAGCAACACCTGCTGCAATAGAAGCGATTAAAAAATCAGATTTAATCATATTTGGACCGGGTAGTTTATATACGAGTATTATTCCGAATATTTTACCTGTCGGCATGAAAGAAGCGATTCGAGATGCGACAGGTGTTAAAGTTTTTGTGTGTAATATTATGACGCAGAGTGGAGAGACGAATGACTACACAGTGTGTGACCATATCGAAGCTATTGAAAAACATATTGGAAGTGCGACCATCGATGCAGTTGTTTTGAATCACAAAGAAATTACGAAAGAAATCTCGCCATTCTATGAAGAACAAGGCGTGACGCCGGTTCAAGTCGATGAACATACGCTGTTTTCACGCAATATTGAGATCATTACGCATGATGACTTATGTGAAATCAATGAAGAAGGTGCTGTGAGACACAACAATAAAGTGTTAGCAGAAGTGCTATATAACATCGCACTTGAAGTAACGTCAACTATTGAATATAAGAAAAAATAAGGGTGTGATTGTCATGTCATTTGCTTCAGAGATGAAGAATGAACTGACACGTGTAGAAGTAGATGACTGTTGTAAAAAAAGTGAATTGTCTGCACTGATTAAAATGAGTGGGGCGCTCAGCACTTTTGACGAACAGTGGGTCATTGAAATACAGACGGAAAATGCTGCCATTGCACGAAGAATCTTTACTATTATTCGCAGCATCTACAAAGTAGAAATTGATTTACTCGTACGAAAAAAAATGAAATTAAAGAAAAATAATGTATATATATGTCGTGTGAAAAAAGAAACACAGGCAATTTTGAAAGACTTGGAACTTTTAGAAGGTGACGAGATTTCTGTGGATATACCAGATCGAATTACAGAATCAGATTGTTGCGTGCGCAGTTACTTGCGCGGTGCGTTTTTGGCAGGCGGCTCAATGAACAATCCAGAGACGAGCACGTATCATTTAGAAATATCAACGATGCATGAAACACATGCGGAACAATTAACACGTTTGATGAACACATATGATTTAAATGCGAAGTATATCGAGCGGAAGCGGAACTTTATCGTGTATTTGAAAGAGGCAGAAAAAATTGCCGAGCTGTTGAGTCTGATCGGTGGTTATCAGGCACTGTTGAAATTCGAAGACACGCGTATTTTGCGAGACTTGCGCAATTCTGTGAATCGTTTGGTGAATTGTGAGACCGCGAACTTGAATAAGACAATCGGTGCAGCCGTTCGCCAAGTGGAGAACATCAACTATATTGATGAGATAATCGGTTTGGACGAGTTGCCAAACAAGTTACGTGAGATTGCAATATTGCGTGTCGAACACGACGGTGTTTCCTTGAAAGAACTCGGGGAAATGGTCAGCTCTGGCGCAATATCTAAGAGCGGAGTCAATCACCGCTTGAAAAAGCTCGATCAAATTGCCGATAAACTGCGCTCGGGCGAAGAAGTGAAGTTGTAGGTTGTTAAGTTGTGTAGTGGGGCAGGACTGCGGTCCTGTTTTTTTGTTTTGGTATGGTTTTGTGCTGTTTGGGTTTTCGTAAAGTTGTGGGTGGTCAGCTTTACGCAAGGGAGGGGCTCTTTCGTAAACTTGAAGATCCACAGTTTTATGCAAAGTGCTCTCTCATAAACTTGAGGGCTCATAGCTTTATGCAAAGTGCTCTCTCATAAACTTGAGGATCCACAGCTTTATGCAAAGCGCTCTCTCATAAACTTGAGAGCTCACAGCTTTACGCAAAGGACTCTCTCATAAACTTGAGGGCTTACAGCTTTATGCAAAGCGCTCTCTCATAAACTTGAGGATCCACAGCTTTATGCAACGGGCTCTCTCATAAACTTGAGGGCTCACAGCTTTACGCAACGGGCTCTCTCATAAACTTGAGGGCTCACAGCTTTACGCAATCGGCGTTCTCATAACTCTGTCATTTCACAGGGTTACGCAATCGGCGTTCTCATAACTCTGTCGATTCACAGGATTACGCAATCGGCGTTCTCATAACTCTGTCATTTCACAGGGTTATGCAATCGGCGTTCTCTTAACTCTGTCATTCCACAGGGTTACGCAATCGGCGTTCTCATAACTCTGTCATTCCACAGGGTTAGGCTAGCAGCTCTACCTCGACTCTGTGGAATCACATAGGTAAGCTAGCGGCTCTACCTCGACTCTGTGGATACACA
>DYYI01000064.1:0-5474 GCA_020741755.1 Aliicoccus persicus
CAAGAAGTTCACAACATGGGCTTACAAGCATTTTCAGATAAATACCATTTGAAGCCAATCAAATTGACAGAAGAAAACTTAAAAACGATAGGCGTGATGTAATAACTGGGGTGAGAAATCACCCTATTTATTTTAAATAAAATGCAAATAACTATTGTATAATGGCATAAAGTGGTGTACAATAGATTTAACAAGTAAAGGAGGTAGCAACATGAAAATCTACACAGTTGAAGAAGTTGCTGAATTATTAACACTTAAACCTGAAACGGTTCGAGTTATGTTAAGAGATGACGAGATAAACGGTTTTAAAGCTGGTAAGGCTTGGCGAGTGACTGAGGATGATTTGAAGAAATACATTCAGAATCAAGGCGGAGCGATAGCATAGGTTATGTATATTTGAAGGAGTGAATTTAATATGACGAAGATTATACGAAATCACCCAAAGGCGATTTTCTATCATGATGATGAGGATTGTTTGAGAGACCAATTCGGAGGTATTATCACCGCGAGAGAATATTATGAGTTGTTAGATAAAGTTGGTTATTTCTATGAGAATGTAAACGATGATGACATCGAGGAATATAACAAAGCTGTACAGGTGGAGCTTCACAATGAATTGGTTTCTGATAGCAAGCACACGGAAAACGAGCCAAAAAAACAGGGGTATGTTTACTTTGTTCAAGCCGACGGACAACATTTCAAGATTGGTGGCACGTCTAATCTGGAAAGTAGAATGAAAAGCTTGCAGGTTGCATCGCCCAACGATCTAAAACTGGTTGCTTGGTTAGAGATAAACGATTGGCCAGAAAAAGAACAACAAATACACGAATATTTTGATGATAAAAAAATCCATGGTGAGTGGTTTGATATAACAGTAATTGAAATCATTGAATGGGCAAGACTTTATGACATAGCACTATTAAGTGTTGAAGGAAAGGAGATGATGCAATGGCACAACGTAGAATGTTCAGTCGAAAAATAACTGAAAGTGACCAGTTTTTAGACATGCCGATGAGCTCCCAATCATTGTATTTCCACATTAACATGCAGGCAGATGATGACGGTTTTGTTGGAAATGTAAAAACAATCAAACGAATGATTGGCGCTAGTGATGATGACTTAAAACTACTTATTAATAAACAATTTTTAATACCTTTTGATACCGGGATTGTAGTTATTAGGGATTGGAAAATACATAACTATATACAAAATGATAGGTATACAGAAACTTTTTACAAACATGAAAAAGCAATGCTAGAAACCACTAATAATAAGCAATATCAAGTAATGGATACAAAATGTATACAAGACGTGTCCAGTATGGATACGCAGGTTAGGTTAGGTAAGGATAGGTTAGAGATAGAGATAGAGAAAGATATAGAGATAGATATAGATAAAGAAATAGATAAAGAGAGTAGAAAAGATACTATCCAATATTCGGAAATAATTAACTATTTGAATAAAAAAACAGGAAAGAACTTCAAAAATGTAGAGAGCAATAAAAAGTTTATAAGAGCTAGATGGAATGAAGGTTATCGTATGAATGATTTTAAAAAAGTTATTGATAACAAAGTTCAGGAATGGAAAGGCATTACTTTTGCTAATGGGAAATTAGGAGATACCTACTTAAAACCAAGTACTTTATTCGCAAGTAAGTTCGATGAGTATTTAAATAGCGTACCAAATAATCCTAAGCAGAAAAGCGTACCAAATAAATCAGAAGTGAAGTTCTTTGAGTTCGAGGAGTGAACCAGTTGTTAGAAACAAAAATCATAGACACGTTACTAAAAAATATTGAGCTGATACCCTTTGTTGAGCTAGATGAAAAGTGGTTCTTGATTCCAGAAAATAAGTTATTAGCCAAAGCATTCTTAGTCAATGGTATCCAATCACTGAAAGATGTTGAGCAAGTCATTAAAGATTATGACCCATTCACAAGTATTGATTTTGACTATTTAGAAGATCGTGGATTTGACGGTGAATACATAGCGCCGTTGCAAAAACTGGAAGCCATGCTAAAAGAGTTGAAAATCGCACATCTAAAAGATGATTTAATCAAACTTTCAAAACGATACTCTGACAATCCGACAGTTGTTAATTTTGAAAAAATGCGAGCAGTAAGTGAAGAGTTGGAAGAGGAGCAGGCGCCACCGAATGACGGTAGCTTGAATGAATCTCTTGATGAATTACGAAGTCGTTTTGAAAAAGAAGTTCCAATGGGGTTAAAAAGTTATGGGAAGTTAGACATGGCATTGGGCGGTGGATTAAAAGGCGGGCAACTCATCACGATTGGAGCAAGACCAGGAGTAGGAAAATCGGCATTTGGCGTGAACCTTGCAGCAAAGATACTAGAGCGCAATCCAAAAGCAAGAGTTGATTTCTTTGTATTAGAAATGAGTCAACGATCCATGGTTGAACGGTTCATCACTTTAAAAACAGGTGTGCAAACTTTGAAAATTCAACACGCCAAGAAGATGATTGGTAGTAACAAAGAAAAAGAGAAGGTAATGGCGAGTTATGACTATTACGAGAATTCTAAATTAAGAATTTACGATGACTTATTCGATTGTGACGATATCATTCGCACGATCCGTAGGAACTCCAGAGAAAATGATGAATATATAGCATTCATCGACTATTTAGGGTTGATGCAAGTATCAGACAAGCGGAAGCAGGCGTACGAGAAAGTTTCTGAAATCACTCGAAAATTAAAGATGTTAACAAACGATTCGGATATACCGGTAGTTGTTTTCTCGCAGTTGAACCGCGCAATCGAAAGTAGACAGAATAAGCGACCGAATCTTAGTGATTTAAGAGACTCCGGCAGCGTGGAGCAAGACTCAAATATCGTTGGATTCCTGTATGCGACTGAACCTAGAGATGATGAAGAAGAATTTACTATTTTGGATATACAGAAAAATCGTGAAGGGAACATCGGAGCGGTTAAGTATCGATTTGACAAAGCCTTGATGAATTTTGAGGAGGTATTTACGTGAATTTTCGTGATTACCAAAGAATTATGAAAGAACGGGACCTTATAACAACCATAGCGGCAGAAGATTATCTTTTGTCAGCGATGAAATATCACGATGAAATAAAAGAATGTAAAGAACGCGAAAATATACCACGTTTAAACTATCGAAAACTTGAAAAGGAATATGAACAGAAAAAAGATCGCTGCATTCTAAAAGCGATTGAAGAAAGTATTCCAAGAACTCAAATGGAGTTGCCAAGTTATTGGGAAAAACGATGCGTAGAATATCGTATGAATATGTACGAAGCAGGAATCTTTTATTATTAGGAGGAAAAAACATGAAAAGCAGAGGGAGTGTGCGTTATACCTTAAAAATAGGTATGGATATACACAATGTGGTTGGAAGAAAAACAAACAACGAAGGTTATGTTTTGCTAAAGATTCCCACCCACCCTTTCTGTATGAGTAATGGGTATGTGTTGGAACACAGGGTGATTTTTGAGTCCATCATAAATAGATATTTAGAAGGCGATGTAGTTGTCCACCATCTAAATGGAATCAAGGATGACAACCGTTTTAGCAACTTGTCGCTTATGAATAGGAGCGAACACACAACCTTGCATCACAAAGGAGCGGAAAGGTCAGAACAAGCGAGAGAAAATAATTCTATCGCTCAAATAAAACTAAATCGAGTGGGTGTTAAGCATCAAAACTACAAAAACATAGATGAAGATGTGAAGAAATTGTTTGAACAAGGCGTTCCAGTATCGATCATTGCGGATTTGACTAAAGTAACAAAAAGAACGGTTTATAACAGAATCAAAAAATTAGAATTAAAGGGGAATGACAAATGATAAACACAGTAGTAATTACCGGACGTATGGTGAAAGATTTGGATTTGAGATATACGAACAATGCGAAGGCAGTTGGCTCCGGCACACTGGCAGTTGACCGTCAATTCAAAAACGCACAAGGCGAGAAAGAAACAGACTTTCTCAACTTCGTTATCTGGGGAAAAAGCGCAGAAGCTCTAGCAAATTTCACAAAAAAAGGCAGCTTAATCGGCATCACTGGACGATTACAGGTACGCACATACGAAAACAACGAAGGGAGAAAAGTATGGGTAACAGAAGTAGTCGCAGAAAACTTTACTTTCCTAGAATCCAAAAACAGCCAAAATAACTCGAACACAGGCGGCTCTAACTATTCGCAGGTAAATAGTCAATCAAATAACCAAAGTCGCTCACAGGGCAATTTTAAGAGTCACAAGCAAGAAGAAGACCCGTTCCTTACTCATGGGCAAACAATCGACATAGAAGATTCAATGCTTCCATTTTAAGGGGTGAATAAATGACGCAAAAACAAGCAAGCTATAAGGCGGTTAAGTCAGGCGGTCAATTTGAACAGCAAATCATCGCAACAAATCAAAAATACGCCATGCAAAAAATCGGCGTAATCGAAAAGATACCAACAGGAACGAAGGCAATCCCCACAGGTCGTGGGGTGCGCTGGATTCCCGCAGAGAAAACAGGATGCGACTTTATCGGACACTACAAAGGTGTACCAGTTGCGCTTGAAGCAAAGTCAACGGTCAACAAAACAGCCTTTCCGCTGTTCGTACATGGAAAAGCGATGGTTAAGCAACATCAATTGGCGTTTCTGAAACGTTATGAAGCAAGTGGTGGCAGAAGTTACGTTTTAATCCATTTTAAGACGATTAGACGCACGTTTAGAGTTCCAGTAGGTAAATACATGGAACTGACCGAAAACGCCACACAGGCGAATAAAAAGAGTTTAAACATTAAGCTGTTTGAATCGTATGAAGTAGATATCAAAGAGTATTTAAAAGGGGTAAATGACAAATGAAATTCGAAGAAGTGAGAGAAGCACTTAAAGCGTATCGTTATCAACCAACCATTTTACCAGTGAGAAGCACGTCAAAAAGTGCAGGCTATGATTTTTTCTTGAAAGAAGATGTCACCATTTGGCCTGGTGAACACGTATTCCAATATACAGATGTGAAGTGTGAACTAGCGAGGGATGAAGTGTTGCTTTTATTCATCCGCTCCAGTGTGGGAATAAACAAGCATCTAACACTTGCAAACGGAACAGGGGTTATTGATGCAGATTACTATAATAACTCCAACAACAACGGAAATATCGGTTTAACGCTATTTAATTATGGTAAGGAAGTCCAAACCATGAAGAAGGGCGAACGGATCATGCAGGGGATTATTGTGGATTATAAAGTTTCTGAAAATGACATTTCAGAAGGCGTGAGAAGTGGCGGCTTTGGGAGTACGGGCATATGAAACTACACTTTTACAAGAAAACTTTCCCACCAGTACAAAATGGCTGTCTGCGGTACTACGACTACCACAATGGCATCGCAGGCTACAGCAAGAAACAGGACTTGTCAAACTATTACGGCTACTTAACTTTTGAACAACTGGAAGAGAAAATAAAAATAAAACGAGCGGACGCAACCAAGCGGGCATTT
>DYYI01000065.1:0-3153 GCA_020741755.1 Aliicoccus persicus
TGTGCTACCGGCAAACGTCATAAAAATACGTGACTGTTTAGATTCAGGAAGATTTGAACAGTATCCACCTGGACGTTTTCCTGGACGATCTTCCGCTTCAATCCACTGCTCTTCAAAAGCTCGATGTGCCATCTCTGCCATTTTTGGACTGAATGATTTAAAGTTATCGATAATAAACGTTGCTGCTTCATTGTAAGTATACCGCTTGCTCGTATAATCACCTACGTCAACACTTGCTGTAACATCGAGCCATCCTAATTGATCAACACCAATTAATTGCGCCTTTCGTTCAAAGTATTTTTTGAAAGGTGTTTTATTTTTTGTAATAGTATCCCACATCGTATCGAGAGTTTCTTCTTCCATACGGTTATAGTCTAGTGGCACTTTCATATAATCTTTATAGTCGTGAAGTTCATAGTCGTTTAAACGGAATCCTGATAAATGATTTAGCGTTGTAGAGAATAAATCAGCTTTTTCCTTCCATGTTTCTTCCCAAGTTTTTAAAAGTTTTTCACGATGTTTTGGATTTTCTTCTGACTTCATCTTGTTTTCAAATTGACCGGCTGAATAATAAACGGTTTCATTATCTTCAGTTACCGGAATTTGAATAGAAGCGACGAGTTGATTGTACATATTATTCCAGCCCTGTAAGCCGTCTAGTGACAAATGATTGATGATTGTTTCTTCTTGAGTTGATAGTAAATCTTTTTCTTTTTGTCGTATTTCTTCTAACGGGAAATGCATCGGTTTAAAGAAATCTTCCTCTAACAGCTTGCTAAATTGATCTTCAGTCAGTGCACTGATCTTTTTATTTAAAATAATATTCTGTGATGAGAGGTCTTTACGTAAGTTCGCAACCGCATTTAAATTCTGCATTGCTTTTTGATCGGTAACATCTGCAGATACTAAACCATTCGCAAAACTCCCCATCTCACCAAGCGCGTTTGAAATTTTTTCATAGTTTTGTAAGATTCCTTTCAGTGACGTAAAATCATTTGAATGTTCGTCCAGCTCCCAATTATCGAGTTCGTGAGAAAAAGCTGTAATACTATCTCTTACTTCTGATAATCGTTTTTGGAAAGCTTCAGATCCACTTCCACCAGGAAATATACTCTCCATATCCCATTTTTCTTTGTAGTTCATCAATTACCTTCCTCTCTAAATTAAAACTGTATTTATTTTTATCATACAGGAAATGAATGTAGAGAAACATTAATCACGCTGATATACATTATTAGTCCGAGCATGCACCTATGCTAAACGATAAAGCAGGAACAATATTTGTAGAATTTAAACTAATAAGAAAATGCGATTTTAATTAACACAGCAAGAGTTAGGATTGTAGATGAGATGACTCTTGTTGAATACTGTAGCAAAAAGACGGGGCTAATCTAAATTAGCCCCGTCTTTTCTAAGTGTTTATTTTTCGAATACTGCATCAACAACTTTTTCTGATGATCTTCCATCATCCCAGCTGCAGAATCTTTCATAAAATTCGTTATACCGCTCTTTGTATTTCTCAGTAACTTCATCGATATTTTCAATCGCATTCATTATGTCATCATTGTTCATGAGCAATGGGCCTGGCAGTTCCGTCTCCATGTCGATGTAAAAACCGCGCAGCTGTCCCTGATACTTTTTAATGTCGTAAGTAAAGAACAGTATCGGACGTTTCAGGTTGGCATAATCAAAGAATACTGATGAATAGTCAGTAATGAGAATATCAGACATCAAGTACAGTTCACTGACGTCACTGTATTTTGAAACATCGTATGCAAAATCTTCTAAGCCTGTTAAGTCGATGTTGGAGGCAACAAGGTAATGCATTCTGAGCAGGACGATATACTCATCTCCAAATTGTTCTTTCAGCCTGTGAAGATCGAGTTTCAGATTGAATTTATACTTCCCAACTTTGAAATATTCATCATCGCGCCATGTAGGTGCGTATAGAATGACTTTCTTATTAGTTGGTATCTGGTTTATTCTTTTCAGTCCGCTGATGGTTTCTTCATCATTCTGGTTTGTTAAGATATCATTTCTTGGGTACCCGGTTGGAAGCATTTTGTTATTGAACCAAAAAGCTCTTCTGAAGATTTCAGCAGAATACTGGTTAGGTGCAATCAGATAGTCCCATTTATTAGTTTCATGGTTAAAGTTTTTCTTATACCGTGCAGCATTGGTACCTGGCATATGAACATTGTCCATGTCGCCTGCAAGTCTTTTAAGCGGTGTACCATGCCAAGTCTGGAGATATGACTGTTCGTTCCTTTTGATGTATTTGTTTGGCATTCTTACATTGCTGACGATATATTTTGCTCTTGCAAGATAGTAATAGTATTTGAGTGAGAATCGTTTAACAGTTCTAGGGTTCCCTGGTATCCTGGACGGTTCGTTCATAACCCATACGAATTTATAGTTACTTTTGTTCTTAAGCATGTATTCATAGATATATTTAGGATTGTCAGAATAAGCTTTACCCTGGAAACTCTCAAAAACAACAAGATTATCTTTGATATCTAAATTATTAAATACACGTTTATAAAACAATTCTTTTCGGCCTTTTCTGGAAGTAATGCCATTTTTAATGTCTCTAAGAAAATGGTTGAAATTGCTTAGTTTTCGGAAGTTGTTTATCTTGTTTGATTTTATTGCTTTGACATCATTTTTTAGGATAAAATCTTTGTTACTCAGTCGATCCGGGTCAATTTTATTTATACTTTCCACAAGCCCTGCAAAATAATAATCGATGGTGGTATCATCTTTAAATTCGGTCACCAAACGTTTTCTATAGAAATTAAGGAGTTTATCATCTAGATATTTCTGCCCCTCCTCACTCAAGTCATCTGTTCTCAACTGATTATAGACACCAAATAGATCAGTTGCGAGTTGTTCCAGGGAAGACTGTCTAAGAGAAGGGTTATTAATTGGATCGTTTCCTCTTCTTCTGAAATAGATCGCTTCGTAAGAATAAGGTATTACCTCAACTTCTTCCATTAATGGAATCATGAATGTAAGATCAGAATAAGTTTTGAATTGTTCGGAAAACCTTAGATTCATGCTGTCTATGAATTTTTTTGAAATCAGGTAGTTAATTGCTGACTCTGTTCTGAGTAAGTCGTGTCTTTTGTCTGAATACATTTTTATTTCATTTGT
>DYYI01000066.1:0-7498 GCA_020741755.1 Aliicoccus persicus
GTGGATTGCCTGAGGATATGCAGTTCGAACTGATCGAACCGCTGAACACATTGTTTAAAGATGAAGTTCGTGCACTCGGAATTGAGCTTGGCATTCCAGAACACCTAGTATGGAGACAACCATTCCCAGGACCAGGACTCGGCATACGTGTGCTTGGCGAGATTACTGAAGATAAGCTATCAATCGTACGTGAGAGCGATGCAATCTTAAGAGAAGAGATTGCGAATGCAGGACTCGAGCGAGAAATTTGGCAGTACTTCACTGTGTTACCAGACATCCGTTCCGTCGGCGTAATGGGAGACTATCGTACGTATGACCATACAGTTGGTATCCGTGCAGTCACATCGATCGACGGCATGACAAGTGATTTCGCGCGAATTGACTGGGAAATTCTAGAGAAAATTTCAAAACGCATCATCAATGAAGTCGAAGGCGTCAACCGCATCGTCTATGACGTGACGAGTAAGCCACCAGCAACGATTGAGTGGGAATAATTCACTAAGAGCATTTGAAGTGAAAACGTTGATTTGACTGCATTTCGATGGTACGTAAAATGGATGAAATGATTAAAAATGAATAGGTTCTCCGCCAAGATTCCGCCAGAGGAAACGGAGAAAAACGAGGGATATTGTGTAAAAGCAGTATCTCTTTTTTATTTTTTATTTGTTTTGAAGTCGCTGTATATTAGGGTTTTTGGGTATTCGTTTTTTAGAGAGTGAGATTAATATTTATAATATTATTAGTACTTCAATACTATCTTTGAAGGTTATTATCCGCCAAAAGTTATTTTTAGTTGTGAACAAACTTAAGAAGTTTAATAAAAACTACTATTTGAATTAGGACAATTAAGTGAATCATTTAAAGGCTTTTGACACACTAGGAAAAATTGTTAAAATAGTAATGTCCAATTATTTTGACATAGGTGATACCATTGAAAAATAAAATTAAAGAAATACGAAAAAAACTGGGGATAACACAAGAGCAACTTGCCAAGGAGTGTAGAGTTGTTAGACAAACAATAAATTGTATAGAAAATGATAAATATGATCCTACACTGGAGTTGGCTTTTAAATTATCAAAAACATTAAAAGTAAAGGTAGATGAATTGTTTATTTATGAGTAAATTTCATTTGAATTATATGCTGACCATGAAAGATATTGTGAGGGAGGGTAATGAAATTCTACATCAACCAACACAAGATGTGATGATACCTCCTTCAGAAGAAGATAAGGAAATATTAATTTGCATGATGAATTTCTTGAAAAATAGTCAAGACCACGATTTGTCTGAAAAATATAAATTGCGAGCAGGAGTTGGCTTATCAGCAAATCAGATTGGTTTGAATAAGCGGATGTTCGTTGCTTTTTTAACAGATGAGAAAGGTATCCAACATGAATATATGCTTATTAATCCTAAAATAATCAGTCATTCAATTTCTATGATTTACCTACCACCGAGTGAAGGTTGCCTTTCAGTTGATAGGGATATAAAAGGATTTGTCCCTAGATATGAGAGAATTAAAGTGAAAGGATTTAATATAAAGGGAGAAGAGATAGTGTTGAAACTTAAAGGTTATTCCTCTATTGTTATTCAGCATGAAATAGATCACTTAAACGGAATCATGTTTTATGAGCGTTTTAATAAAGAAAATCCTTTTAAACTACCGGAAAATTGCAAAAGTTTGTACTGAATTTCCAAATTGTTGCTACAAGTTCATGTGAAATATAGTAAATACGAAAATAAACGTTTTATTTAAATTTTGTTTGTACTTTGGAAAGGATGTTTTATAAACTATATTACTGAAAGATGGAGAATGACAAGAAGTTTATGAATCATAAAACAATATATTATTTTTGTATAATCAATTCTATGAATGTGTAGTGTGTATCGATGCTACAAAGGGAAACTATATAGAAATCCTTAGTTTTAAACACTTTCACAAGCATTTCGTGTTTGTAGGAGAAGGTGAAAAAACGAGAAATAAAGTACTGAAAAACCACATTACCGTTTCAGTGGTAATTGATCTGGGGTGTGGGAACACAATAGAATAAAAAATGTAAGGCGTTCAAATAAAATGAACGTCTTTTTATTACGCCTAAAAACGGAGAATAGAAGGTGGAATATGACAAAACCTCCTAAGTTTACAGATTTTTTATTTCATCTGTAAACTTAAGAGGTAGCACAACACCCCGATCCCAGCGTAATTCTTGGGTTAACGACGCCCACGATGGGGCTGACAATCATGTACCCGAGCTCTCTTAAAAAAACAGTAACCGGCAGTATTATGAATACTGAAATTATTAAAGATACCAAGTCATCCAAGCCAAACATTAGACTCCCCCTTTCCGGCAACTACCAATGGTCCGCTTTCAAATAAATACCCGAACAGGATGCATTAAATCTTTAGAGCACTACAAAAGATTCAGAAGCAGATAAAAATCCATTCACCTTTTGGTGAAAGGACTTGTTTTAATAAATATTTGATTGCGTTCCATCGGTGTAATGGCACCGGCTATCTGCATCAGCATAAGTACTTTGTTTAGATCTTCAATCGTGACAGGCTCCTGCATCTTTCTTACGTGTTCTTGCCCCTCCGGAGTAAATAACCATGCTTCGTATTCGCGTTTCCTTGAGCGTCTGCTACGTATGACGTAAATTGTGAGTACAATTATCAGTCCTATGAGTAGCAAAAATAACATTAAATCGTTCACATTCCCACCTTCTTACTATTTTCTAATTTCCAGTTGTGCCGTCGGTTTTCAATTGTTACAACTGCGTCATACATATTTTCAAAATCAGTATATTGCAGTCCTAATACTATATCGAGTGGTATTCTTATGCCTTGTGCTTTGTAGTGATCAAGAGCAATCCTTAAATTTTCAGTAAGTGTAATATCTTCATATATACTAATTTCATCAAGACCTTTTTGTCGTTGTTCATTGAATTTGCGTTGTGACCTTCTATTAGAGCGTTCACGGAGCGTTATAACCAAAAAAACAAAGGCTATCATAATAAGTACTCCAATTAAAAAAAGTTCCATTTCATCACCTCGTTAAAATAATTAGGCAGCATGCTTAATCTTTCCAATTTTTAGTAACTCCATTTTATCATTCATTTATAATTGTGACGATGCGATTATAATCATCCTATACTAAGTAACTGCGTCAAGATTGTTATATTATGTAATTAAGTTGGAGCAACCACGGATTCTCTGAAACAATTTCAAATAAAGTTAAATCAGGAGTTGGAATGTAATGAAAATAGTACACCAGTATTTCGAAAGAGCGTATGGCGAAGGTGTCAGAAATTATCATGACTACTCAAGAGAAACTCAAGTTGAGTTTAGGAAGTGGACTGATATGAAGATGTCAGAGGGTTTCATTGCGTTTAATGATTTTGATGAGTTGGTGTTTGACGGCCTGGATGAAGACGATAAAAAAAGAGTAAAAGATTTGTTAAAGAAATTTTATAAAAAACAAGAGGGCCTGTAGTGAGATTAGTTATACATTAGTGTTTTAAGGAAGGAAAGTGGCAAGCTTAAATATATCAGATACTATAAAACCTCCAATCACATATATCTGTGTCTGGAGGTTTTCATATTTTTTCAACTGAAAGTTATGCTGCTCACATAAGCGAAACACCAAACCTCTGAATTACATCTTTGAAAGCCGGTCTTTCATTTCCATCCCGTCCACATACAGCTTCTGCAGTTACCAGTGAATTTAATACCGCTTCTTCCGTCGCTTCTCCTACAGCTCTAAAAGCTAAATCCATATCTTCTTCATGAATTTGAGGAACCGTAATATAATGTTTCGGTTTTTCGTGCGGGATTGTAATGGCTGTTGAAAATCCAATAATTATCTCACCACTTCCATTTGTAATGATTGAACCGGTTCTGGACAGCCCTGTCACAGACCTTTTTATTATGCGGTTCAACTGCCTCTCGGACACCGGAAGGTCTGTAGCAACGATAATCATGATGGATCCCTTGTCTTCCTCTTTATATGTTTCGGGAATCGCTGCCTTCAATTCCCGGCCGACAGCTTTACCCTTGATCTGTAAATCGCCTAAAATTCCGAAGTTTGACAATACCAAAACGCCGAGGGTGTATCTCCCGTAGTCCAGTTCCATCTTCCGGGAAGCGGAACCTATGTCGCCTTTCAATGAATAACAAAGCATTCCGGTTCCTGCACCAACTGAGCCTTCTTTAAATTCAGACGAAGTATTTTCGAGTGCCTGACGCACATGTTCCGGCTTCACAGACTTTGCCCTTATATCATTTAATACCATGTCATTGCATTCACCGACCACAGTATTTACCGTTCTGGTTGTGCGCCCAATTTCAGGATTTCTTTCCAGCATATAATCGACGACTGTATCGGCTGCTGTTCCGACACTCAATGTATTCGTTAAAAGAATGGGTGACTCTAAAGTACCCAGCTCACCCAGTTGAATCGTCCCCAGTGTTTTTCCAAAACCGTTAATCACATGACTGGAAGCAATTAGTTTTTATTTAAATATATTACCCTGATGCGGAAAAATTGCAGTGACGCCGGTCTGCATATTGTTGTCGCTTAGCGTCACATGTCCAACTGTTACCCCTTCTACATCCGTAATTGCATTGCGTGGACCCGTTGCGAGCCGGCCAATCTCTACGCCGTAATCTCGAATTCTTTTCTGTTTATACATGTAAACGCCCTTTCGTATTTCTAATCTCTCCATTCTAATTATACAGTTCTTTTATCTATGCGTTGCGTGTCTTAGAGAGTTTAACGAATGGGTTTGTGTAGGATTAGCAGAAGTATAGCAGTATTTTTAAAACTCCCTAATAAAACCCTCCAATCACATGGAGCAATGATCGGAGGGTCCCAGTCTATTTATCGGACCATTTTTCTTTCTCTAACAAATATTTTCTATACTTATCAACTTCTATTTCTAGAGCGATTTCACGTTCTAAACTTCGGATACTACTTACTTTATACATATTGCTCGCCATGCTGTTAGGCGTATATGCTCTCCAGTAGTCAAGCTTGTCATATAGTTCGCGGATATACTTATACTCCATCAACTCTATCCCTCCTCCCTATTTTTTCAAAAAAAATAGCCCTTCCTGAAATTAAGAAGAGCCCGATCCGCATTCTTATTTTTCAGTTTACGTAAACTGTTGGATTTGGCACATCGCTCGTCAGAGCTGTTGCCAGAGTATCATAGGGCCAAGTCCCTCCACTCATTCTTAATAAGAGAACTATTTTATTGTCATTACTTTATACTATAAAAACGGTCAAATTACAACTTATTTCTTTATGCGTTTAAATTCATTCCTCATAGTATTGATTATTGTTTTCTATTATAAGGTCTATGTCGTGAGGATTATAATGATTTAAGACTGGGTATTCTTAAAATAAGCTCATTGATGCGTACTAGTGTCGATGAATGTCTGCAATTGTTTACAGTTGTTATTTACAGATATAGTTTGAGTATATTTATAAATCCAAACGTAATATAATATTTGTATTCGGTTCTTACTTTAAACTATATCAATTGAACGTTACAAAAAAACTATATGAAATGAGTTTTGAATATGCCTGATCATCACCTATTGGTCGAGAACCTTTCCTCAGTATGGTGGATAGTGCTTGCTGCAGCAATTGCACCAATACTTGCGCTTACCTCACGTAAATATGTACCGGATGTCGTATGGTTACTTGCATTCGGAGTTATCATCGGTCCTTACATGCTCGGTTTTGCTGAACAGACAGAAGCCGTAGAGTTTCTTCGTGAACTTGGCATGGGCTTTTTATTTTTGTTGGCAGGTTTTGAAGTCAGCACCTCTGATATGCGAGCAAAACAAGGTAAACAGGCTGCGCTTACATGGATAATTTGTGCCGTGTCCGCCATTGGTGCCGGTCTTTTACTTACCGATTTTGATATCCGTGTGGCTATCGTGATTGCTATCGCCTCTACTTCAACTGCTCTGGGAACATTACTGCCTATTCTGAAAGACTCAGGGATTATGAAAACCCCGCTGGGCAGGGCGGCAATGACGCATGGCGCATACGGGGAACTACTGCCAATCGTGGCCATGTCACTGTTACTATCCGCTTTTGCACCATGGCAGGCTTCGGTAGTTTTAATTATTTTCGCAATCATCGCTGTCCTGGTAGTAGCCATTCCAGTGCGGTTCATTCGTAAGGTACCACTGCTTGGAAAAGCGGTCGTATCGGCATCCAACACAACAATGCAAACGACATTGAGAGTGACTGTCTTTATATTGGTTACTCTAATGTTACTCACTGCGATATTTGAACTCGATATAGCCCTAGGCGCATTCTCTGCGGGCATCCTGCTCAACGTTGTATTTAAAACATTTGCTCCTGAGCAAGGTGAGGAAATTACTCACAAAATTGAAATTGTAGGATTTAGCTTCCTGATTCCGATCTTCTTTGTCACCAGTGGAATGGCAATTAATCTCGGTCAGGTGCTCTCCGAATGGCAGCTTCTGCTCGGATTTGTTGCATTGATAGCGATTGTTCGCGGTATGGGTGTATTCCTTAGAGAACGTTTGGGCAACACACATTCTGGTATCGAATCAACGAGAGAACAGGTTGCTTTAGGTTTATATTCCGCTACCGGGCTGCCTATCATCGTTGCAGTCACCCAGATCGCTGCGTCTTCGGGTATTATTGACCAGGTAACAGCTGCTACGATGGTGACTGGTGGAGCAGTAACTGTGTTGATCTTCCCACTTATCGCACAACTCATTCTGCCGAAGAATAATGATAATACAGAATAAGTTGAGATAACTTCGTTCTAATTATCTTAGATTCTGAAACATGTTGAAAAGTACTAAAAGCTGAGATTGAAGTCAATCTCAGCTTTTTTATTTCTCGTATAATATATAGAAGACGCAGATAATCATTCGGACATTCAACATGCCAATAAATTTTGCTTTATCAATTTTATAGATACACTATGATTTTAAAATAACCTCACAGTTTTTATTGCAAATAACAGTGAGAATTTTATTAAGTGTTTCATTGTGAGTTTGCCATACACATTTTTATAGAGATATAGTGTGGTATAAAAATGAAAGACTTATATGATTAATAACTCCGACCACATAAAGTTTGATCGAATCGTCATATCTCTATACTTGAAGCAATTGCGTTTTTAATACTGTTAATCTTGCCTATCCTTAAAATATTGCTCGACACGCTGTTAGGGGTATATGCTCTCCAGTAGTCAAGTTCCTCATGTAGTTCTCGGATATTCTTAACTGCTTTTAAGTCCATACCTCATTATTATTTTCTCAAATAAAATAGCCCTTCCTGAAATTAAGAAGAGCCTGACCCACATTCTTATTTTTCAGTTTACATAAACTGTTGGATTTGGCACATCGCTCGTTAGAGCTGTTGCCAGAGTATCAAAGGGCCAAGTCCCTCCACTCATTCTTAATAAGAGAACTATTTTATTGTCATTACATTATACGATGAAAAG
>DYYI01000067.1:0-4574 GCA_020741755.1 Aliicoccus persicus
TATGGAGGTACATAAATGGAACTGATTAAATCACTGCTATCTTTTATATTTAAACTCGTGTTAATTTCTTCTGTAATCCTTGCAGCTGGCCTTGTTGTACTCGCTTATTTCCTTAAAAAAGATGTGGATGAAATTCGCAACTTCTCAAGAGAACTTAAAGACGAATTAAAGAATAATTAGCAATATAGAACTGAGTATCTTTTGATACTCTGTTTTTTTTTGTATTGAAAAGCATAAATATGCTTGATAATATATAAAATATACATTAACTAAAAATGGAAAGTGTGGGTGAACGTTTATGGAGTGTCCCAGGTGTCATGAAACAGTGTTTGATACCGATGTGATGTGTGGGAAGTGTGGCTATCGCTTTGATGTCGAACATGAAGAAGATCTCTCACGTGTAGTAGATCAATCGTCTAAAAATGAAACAACTGAAGTTGAGGCGGGTCAATCAGAAGAAATAGTTTCTAAAAACAAAACAACGCGCAACGAGAAACTAGATGCATTTCAACAAAAATCTCAGGCAACTTTTCAACAAATTGCATCGAGTAGCTTTGTGGCAGATTTAAAGAATCTCATTAGCAACGGTATTACAAAGCCTGAAGTGACAAAAAACAGTGCTTGGCATGCAGCAATACCCGCGTCACTCGTGCTGATCAGTGCATTTATTTTATTGTACAGCTTGTTATTGTTCATTCCAATCACGAGCATGGATGCACACAGTATGTCGCGCATCGGCACAACTGGCCTCGGTACGTTTTCTTATGTATTACTCGGTCATCTGCTACTCTTCACACTTGGATTCATTTACCTGTTCATCGTGAGCAAATTATTGTCTGATAAAAAATCGACATTTTCAAAAATATTGTCTGACTATGCTGTATTTCTTATTCCAGTATTTCTCGTGTTATTATTTGCATGGCTGATGGTCATCGTCGGACTAACGCTTGTTGGTTTTTTTGTTTATCTTATTGGTGTCTTGCTACTGTTAGTGATTCCACTCTATGTATTGTTTGATGCAGCGCATTCGAAATTGAAATTCGATACGTATCAATTTATAATCATATACATGATAATCGCGGGTGCACCGCTGTTCATCCCTGTTTGGATGATACTTGATCAGGCGTCTGTATTTTTCATGGGCGGCGTCTTATAATGATTTAATTTTATACTTGAAAACTAATGGGAAATCGTGTAATATACTTAAGTGCGCGAAATTAATAGTTTCGGTTCTTATTTTCATTCATTACGAATGATCAACTGGCCAGTTGAATTGGCAACCATGCCTGAATACACGATTTACCGAAACCTTTTATGAACCTATAAAGGAGAGAGACATATGAGAGTCAATGTGACATTAGCTTGTACTGAATGTGGTGACCGTAACTACATCACAACTAAAAACAAGAGAACAAATCCTGAGCGTATTGAAATGAGAAAATACTGCCCAAGATTAAACAAGTACACGTTACACCGTGAAACGAAGTAATTGTTTTCTATCCTCATCTATCGTTATTTGATAGATGGGGATTTTTATTTGATTTTTTTGAACAATCGTATGCGTACGTCTCAAGTATGATATATTTATTAGTAGATTAATGTTTACATAGGGAGAGTATAGATTTATGACGACAATTTTAGATGGTAAAAAAGTTGCCGCAGCAGTCGGCGAAAAAGTAAAGACTGCGCTAGAGCTTTCTGAAAAGCATGGTATTAAACCGAAAATTGCATTTGTTCGCATCGGTGACTTATCAGATTCGATTGCTTATGAAAATTCTGCAAAACGTTTATTTGGTAAATTTGGTATCGAAGCAGAACAACATCACTTCCCAGCAGATGTTTCACTTCGTCAATTTTTAAATCGTTTCAGAGAAATCAACCAAGACTACTCAGTGAACGGCATCTTGCTGCTTCAGCCAGTGCCTGATCACATCGATATGAAGCGCGTGATCGAAATCATGAACCCGGTTAAAGATATCGACGGTATTACACCGATGAACATGGGGAAAGTAATCACAGGCGATAAAGATCGTCTTGAGCCATGTACACCAGCAGGTGTGATTGAGATGCTGGATTACTATGACATTCCGCTTGAAGGTAAGAAAGTAACGATCGTTGGTGCGAGTAACGTTGTCGGTAAACCATTATCAATCTTAATGATGAACCGTGGCGCGACAGTGACAGTATGTAATGTACATACACCTGACCTTGTTGCCGAAACGAAAGATTCAGATGTTATTGTTAGTGCGGCCGGCGTCGTGAATCTGATTCGCGAAGAGCACGTGAAAGATGGCGCAGTGATTGTTGACGTGGGTATCAATGTGAATGACGATGGTAAAATCGTTGGCGATGTTGACTTCGAAGGTGTTAAAGATAAATGTTCATTCATCTCACCAGTACCAGGTGGTGCAGGGTCTGTAACGTCATCATTACTCGTCTATCAATTGATGCTCGCAACAGACTTCCAGAAAGAGCCTGTGCTGTTCTTAGAAAATTAATGATATTTAAGCAGTTGACAATTTATGCGTTGGCAACTGCTTTTTATGTGAGCGTAATATTCAAAATGTCCAAGAATGGTATAAAGACAAGTGAGTCTTGGGCATTATCCTGCGTTTGTTTTTCTCCAATTAAAATCATACTCCACGTATCGACGCGAACCACTTTCAGTTGGATGAAGTATCGTCTACCGTCGTAATAGTATTCGATGCGCACGGGTCTTTTATCTTTTAAGGCATAGTTTAATACGCGATTCATCTCATCTATACGATCGTCGGAAAGCTCCGGCCGTTCAATTTTCGTCTGTGCATCTACCATCTTTGCAACATTTTCAAATTGTTCAGGCATCGTTGCAAATGGGGCCCACTTAATCATGCCACGACCTCTCGGGATATTCGAATTGAGTTCTGCCTGCGACATTGTTCTGTAGTCCAAGTACAACACCTACTTCTTCTTCAAATTATGTACACTCATTATACGAACATATGTTCGATAAATCAACTCGATTATTTAAATTCTTGTCGTAAACTGTCATAATAGATAGAGATAAAATAGCGGAGGTCATACTATGCGTGGATTGATTGGAAGTTATACAAAAGCAGAAGGAAAGGGCATTTATGCCTTTGAATTAAACGATAAAAAGATCGACAATGTAAAAGTCGCAGCGGAGAGTGCAGATGCAACGTATTTGACTGTGGCAGGAGATTACGTCTATGCTGTTTACCGTGAAAATGGTGTGGCAGGTGTGCGCACGTTTAAAATAGTGGATGATTCACTGAAGCTCGAACAGGTCGGTGAATGTTTAAATGGCAGTGATTCCGGCTGTTATTTGGCAGTAGTTGGTGAAGGTAAATACCTCGTTGATTCCGGGTATGCTTCGGGGGAGATTCGATTGTATGCGATTGAAGATGGTATCGTGACTTCAGTACTCGATACATTCCAAATCGAAGGCAGTGGCCCCCATGAGCGACAAGATGCTGCCCATGCACACTTCGTCGATGAAACACCGGATGGAAAATACATCGTGGCGGTAGACCTCGGTGCCGACAAAGTTGTCACGCTAAAAATAGAAGATGAACGTTTGGTGTTCGTTTCGGAGTATGTGACACCAGCGGGCAGTGGACCGAGACACATTCGCTTCAGCCCATGCGGACGCTACGCGTATGTGTTCACGGAGTTATCGAATGAAATAATCGTGCTCGGTTATGAAGGTGGCGTGTTTGAGTCGCTTGCAACATATAGCACGCTGCCAGCAGACTTTGATGGCCATTCACAAGGGGCCGCGGTACGTTTATCGGATGGATATTTATATGCATCCAACCGCGGCCACAACTCGATTGCAGTGTTTGAACTGATCGATGGTGGTGCAGATTTGAAGCTTGTTGAGATCGAACAGACACGCGGCGATTGGCCGAGAGACTTTAACATTACACCGGATGGCAAGACACTTGTTGTCGCGCATGAGCGGTCACATGAATTATCAGTATTTGAAATCGGTGAGTCGGGACAGTTAACATTTATGGAGAACGCATCGCGCGCGGACGAAGGTGTGTTTGTCACGTTCGTATGAAGAAGAAATATGTTGTAATTACTATATTGGTGGTTGTCTTTATCTTGTTGCTAACGTTGCCTATTGTAGATCGGACGAGCGATTCAGAGCGCGTGATTGTCGACTACACAACGCGCGATATCATCCACCCAAATTGCTTTGACCAAGCAGAAGGCATCACAAACAATGTTGACGAGATGTCACTTTCCACTGCGCGCGATTATCACGAGATGGAAATCCGGGACGAATGCTCGGTTGAGCGCCTGCCTGAAGGGAAAACATCGCTGTTGATGAAGATTTTTGAGTAAACCCACTTGAAGAGTGGGTTTTTTTGTGAGTTAGCGTGCCAGTGAGGCTGGCTCACAGTCCGTCAAACGAATTTGCGTTCCAATGAAACTCGCTCACGGACACGCAGATTGATTTGCGTTCCAATGAAACTCGCTCACTGACACGCAGATTGATTTGCGTTCCAATGAAACTCGCTCACTGACACGCAGATTGATTTGCGTTCCAATGAAACTCGCTCACT
>DYYI01000068.1:0-10756 GCA_020741755.1 Aliicoccus persicus
TTAAATGGTTCATCCCGTAGATCACATGACAACCTGCATCCTCTAGTTCACGTGCCCAGTGTACGTTGTTTTCTTCATCAAAACGCGCTTTCAATTCGACAAGTACTGTCACTTGTTTACCGTTTTCAGCTGCGGACTTCAATGCTTTTATGATCGGTGAATCACTAGAAACTCTGTAAAGTGTTTGCTTAATCGCAAGCACAGATGGATCTTCAGAAGCTTCTGTAATGAAATCAACGATTGGTTGAAAGCTTTCAAACGGATGATGGAAAAATATATCTTCCTTCATCGCTTTTTCAAATACATTTTGATTGTTCAAAAACTTCGGTGCTTGCGGTGTGAAATTTTCGTACACTTCACCAGGCATCTTTTCAGATAGTTTGCCAGTTAACTCGAATAGAAATGTCAGATCAAGCGGTCCATCGAAACGATAGACATCTTGATCTGTCAAACTCAGTTCATTCATTAAGAACGTACCATTTAAGTCTGGATATTCACTCACATCTATTTCTAGACGCACAGCAGCACCTTTTTTTCTTTCTCTCAAGAAATTTTCAATTTCTATGAGAAGGTCACTTGCGCCTTCTTCATGTATCATCAAGTCTGCATTTCTCGTAATTCTAAATGCAAATGTACGTTTCACACTGTAACCTTTAAACAGTTTTTCAATGTGTTCTACAATGACATCTTCAGATAAAACAACATAAGATTTTTCTCCATCTTTCAGTCTGTATATACGCTCGATAATCGTTGGTAGCTGCACGATTGCAGTCTGTGGTCCGTGATCATCATACAAGTCGACAAATATGTTGATTTTCTTGTTCATTAACTTAGGAAACGGACGATAAGCATCGATACCTAACGGCGTTAATGTCGCAAAAATTTCTTCATCAAATATTTCTTCAAGGCGTTCTTGCAGGTGTTCTGGCAATTCATGAGGTTTTCGAATAAAGACATTATGACCTTCAAGTTCTTTTATCAGTTTGTTATATTGATCATATTGAAGTTGGCTATTGCGGCGATTCAATTGACTGATACCTTCGAGTTGTTCTGTCGGCGTCAGCTGTGTTTTTGAATCAGGCTCAAAGAAATTCATCTTCACTTGGTCTTTCAATCCTGCAACACGTACCATGAAAAACTCATCCAAATTTGAACTTGTTATTGCTAAGAACTTTAATTTTTCTAGCAATGGGTTACTATCATCCAATGATTCTTCAATGACACGATAGTTAAAATCTAGCCAACTTAACTCACGATTATTATAATACTCTGGATTGTCTAGTTTATAATTGTTCATTGCCAACGCCCCTTATTGATTTATAACTGTGTAGAAATATCCTCAAAAACAATCTCAATGTCTTTATCTAAAATTCGTTCGATATGTTTTTTCTGGCGATTTGTTTGATATGCTTCTGACACGGGATCTCCGTCATGAAAAACAGTGAGTACCGCATCATCTCCATCAACTTCTAGTCTCAAGTCTTTTACGATGCCTGTATTGGAAATATCTAACGCATTCGCAAATTTTAATATACTTCCCAAAGGCAAAATAACATCGAGTTCATCGTCTGTAAACCAACCTGTTTCATCTGCAAAGAACTTGAGCAATGATTTATTCTTATAGCTTGCTAGCAGTGCAAGACGCACTCTGTCTTTATGTGTTAAACCATTGATGTTGCTATTTGAAAGTATATAGTACGTATGTTGACTCGCTGCATCTTTGTCGATAAATTCACCTAGGTTAAAAAGATATGCAGCATTCTTCATCAGTCGCTTATCTTGTTTCGTGACGTTTAATACACCTTGAATGTAAAGCTCCTGATATACCTTGCTGGCGAGCTCACGTCGTTTCAATCCTTCAGATGCTTTAATTTTGAAATCATTCGCAACTTGATGCAATGTATCATCAAAAATATTGAAGCGCTTAAACGCTTGTGGGTAATCCTTCTTAATGATGTTGATTGCATAACCTTCACGGAGACCTTGACGGCTAAATTTGAACATCTCGGCATCAACGAATTCATAAAGCGTTTTGAATACAAGTGCACTAGGTAGAATGATATCCGTGCGCTCTTTACTTAATCCATCAATATTATCGAGTTCATCATCGTCAGTTTTCATGAGCAATTCTATGACATCCACGAGATTATCTTTTGTCAGTGTATATCCATGGACACCAGCGATCGGATAATTCGTCATTGATTGATGAATTCTTGCGATGTTTCGTGCACTACCACCAATCGCAATAACCGGAATGCCTTGCTTTGCAATCCAGCGGACGCTGTGTATCTTTTCTTTAATATATGCTGTACATGTTTTAATTGCTGATTTGTCATTATGGTCTTTATCTTTGAAAAACATCTCTTGTAAGGTCACGACACCAAAAGGCAAGCTAATCGAGTTGATGAGTTCTTTATTTTCGAATAGTGTAATTTCACAACTTGAACCACCAATATCGACAGTTACAGCGTCAACATTACTAATTGTATGCGCGACTGCGTTATACCCATAGTACGCTTCTTCTTCACCAGTGATGACTACAATATCCATATCGAGTGCTGTCTTTACTTGCATGATAATGTCATCCAGATTTTTAGAACTGCGGATTGCTGCTGTCGCAATCGGATACATATCTGTAACCCCTGCATCTCGTGCAACCTTATCGTAGCTTGTCAGTATTTCAACCAGATGATCAATACCTTCTTGACTCATGTAAGAATCATCATCTACATATTGCGCGAGTCTCGCTGGTGCTTTAATATTGCGAATTTCCTTTAAGCCCGTGTCGCTGTGATAATGAAATATCACAAGACGAATCGTGTTTGAGCCTATATCGATTAAACCAAATTGTTTCATAAATTACTCCTTCGTAGAGATCATATCCTCTGGACGTATCCATTCGTCAAACTGCGCTTCTGTAAGCAAACCTGATTCGATTGCTGATTCTTTTAGTGTCAATCCTTTTTCATGTGCATTTTTAGCAATTTTAGCTGCATTCTCATAACCGATATGTGGGTTAAGCGCAGTGACTAACATCAATGAATTATTTAAGAATCGATCGATGTTTTCATGAATTGGTTTGATACCGACAGCACATTTATCGTTAAATGTGTTCATACCATCTGCAAGTAAATAAATTGATTGTAACGTATTATATAAAATTACTGGCTTGAACACGTTTAGCTCAAAGTTACCCTGAGACGCAGAGAATCCTACGACAGTATCATTACCGAATACTTGTGCCGCAACCATCGTTAACATTTCAGACTGTGTTGGGTTTACTTTACCTGGCATAATTGATGAGCCTGGCTCATTTGCTGGAATCTCAATTTCAGCAATGCCTGCACGTGGACCTGACGCTAACCAACGCACATCGTTCGCGATTTTCATTAAATCTGCTGCAAGTGCTTTTAATGCGCCATGGAAGTAAGTCACGTCATCATGTGCAGTCAGTGCATGGAATTTATTTTCTGATGATTTGAATGTATAAGATGTCTGCTTAGATAATTCCGCAGCGACACGATCTCCGAATTCGGGATGTGCATTAATTCCTGTACCCACTGCTGTACCACCGATTGCAAGAGAGGCTAATTGAACTTTCGATTCATTTAACATGCCTTCACACTTATCTAACATAAATCTCCAACCACTGATTTCTTGACCAAGTGTGATTGGTGTTGCATCTTGTAAGTGCGTACGACCAATTTTAATAATATCTTGGAATTCGTCTTCTTTAGATTTTAATGTATTGCGAAGATTATGAATCGCTGGCATTAACTTCTCTTCTACTTCTACGTAAAGTGCAACGTGCATCGCTGTTGGATACGTATCGTTTGAACTCTGTGATTTATTGACATCATCATTTGGATGGACGTGCTCATCAATTCCTTTTTCTTTTAAGTACTCATTTGCAACATAGGCAACAACTTCGTTGACGTTCATGTTACTTTGCGTACCACTACCCGTCTGCCACACGACAAGTGGGAAATGTTCATCGAGTTCACGATTGATCACACGATCACATGCATGCACGATTGCTTCTTTTTTGTTATCGCTTAGTTTACCTAAATCATTGTTTGCAATTGCAGCTGCTTTTTTTAATTGAGCAAATGCAACGATGACTTCAATTGGCATTTTCTCTTTACCAACTGGGAAATTTTCTAAACTTCTCTGTGTTTGTGCTGCCCAGTATTTTTCACTTGGTACTTGAATTTCACCAATTGTATCTTTTTCAATTCTGTAAGACATTAAAAAACCCCCTGAGATTTGTATAAGCTATCCACTTAATCTTATACTAATTTCAAAGGGTTTTCATTATTTATAGCTATAAATCAAAGCATCATTTCTCTTTTTTGTCATCTTCAATTGAATCATCGTGGTCAATTGGAACATCATCATTTTGAGAGAGCTGTTCCATCTCTTTTCCGAGTTCTTCAACATCTTCCATATTTTGTACCATCGAATTTTCCTGAACATCTTCAATTTTTTGTTCGCGCTTCTTATTGTTCTTCATCGACTCACTCCTAAGCAAACTTATAGGTATAGTAATCAACAATATCTGGATCAAGTTCACCTGCTGCATCTTTGTCCATAACGAGCGTGACCATCGCATGATCTTTAAGTCTTGCAAAGTTTTTGTCGTTATTATCTTGCGCTTGATAAAGTGCCTCAACAGACTTTGCTTTCTCTTTGCCGATTGCAACGAGGACAATTTCCTTACCATTATAAATATGTTCATTTTCCCCATTTTCAAAACCGAGTAAATGATCATCTTTCATTTCAAGTACTGAAAGATTAATGATGCGCTTGCGCTTTTTCTCTATAGATTCAAAAATTTTGTCTAAATCACTTTGCTTACCAGATTTATAGAAGTTATCTTTCGGCACATTCAATGCCTCTATTGACTCTAGACTACCTCTATTGTTCGCAATGACCAAGTTGATTTGCGTAAAGTTCGCCGGATGTTTCTTTACCTCTTCAACGACTTCACTATAAACTGCGTTTAACGACGTTGCAGACTCTAATAACAAGACACTTTCAGGATTGTTATGTACTTGTTTTCGAATTAAATCTGCTGTGTAATCCGCTACTTTGTTACTATCTTCAAAAATTTTAAAATTCAATGCCATAGTCATATCCTCCAAAACGGTAGTTTCATTAATCATATTTTACCCTATTTGTTAGACTTGTACACGCAACAATCATGAACATCTCATTTAATAGCTCTTTATTCTTTGTTCAAAATGATATATACTATAAATATCTAATTTGACATGGGGGAATTGCCATGAATGCATTTCTAATTTTTATGGTCGCTGCTGCATTCCTTACTTCTATATTAACTGCAGGTCGCGAATCAACTTGGGGTTATAGAGACACAGGTGCAACAGAGGAAGATTCAAAAAATTAAGTCATATTAAAAATCCACGTATACGATGTATACGTGGATTTTATTTATCCGTTAAGCATTTCTTCTTTTCTTCCTGGGTGTTTATCTAGCATTATATTTTCTGCTTGAACACCAGCTTCTTTTAACAGACTTATATTATCTGCTAAAAATTCATCACTGCCTACAATGTAGAATAATGAGTCTGTCTGATTCGCAAGTTCTTTTACTTTACCGTAATATTCTGAACGATTATCTACAAATTCAGCGGTAAATCGTCCGTCCTCATTTGTTACAAACAACTCCGGATATAAATAGTTTTTTGATGAATCCACATTTAGAGAATGCAATCCATCCACTTTGTCAGCGTTGTTTAAATACTCTCTGACAAGCGGTCTGAACGTTGCAATCCCAACACCTGAAGATAATAAAAAGACTGGCTTATCTTCTCTTCTTAACGGTACGTTTGAGTGTGTCTTAAACAGTGCAACTTCACTGCCAATCGGTAAGTCATCGAGAATCGTTTTAAATTCGGAGCGCTCTTTTCTCACACGTGTTGTAATACCTATTGTTTCTTCATCAGGCATCGTACAAATTGACATGTGTCGTACCAAACTTCGATTTGGCTTATCACCTGAATTAAAACCTTCTAGTGCAAGGTGTGTATGCGCGCCTTCTTCCCAAACAAAACCTTCCGGACATTCGAGATAATATGTTTTCGTATCTATGTTTTCAGCAACGACTTCTTTGATCTTTGTCCAATAAATCTGCATGTATATTTTAGCTCCTAATTGTAGAATAATGTTTCTTCACTTATTAATATACATTAATTGAGAACTATTCTCAATTAAGAAAGCTGAAAAAGTCTGAAACATAAACGATATTGTCTATATTTCAGACTTTATACTGTATTATTGCTGTAAAAATCCTTGTGATTTAAGCACATCATGAACATCAAGTCGAGTTTTGCGACTCAACATTGTCGTGACTTGATCACTCCACGTGTCACTTCTTTCACCATCTGTTCTTTCTTTGTAGTACGCACTCACACGTGCATCATATGCTTCGACTTCAGCATTAACATCATCATCATTTACAGACTTATAACCATTCTCAAAATATATGGCATCAAAAGGTAATCGTTCTTTCTGACTACCATTATTTGCAGGTTCCCCGACAACCATACCAAATAGCGGAAATACACCTTCTGGTAAGTTCAGCAACTCTATAACACGTGCGACATTGTTACGCAGTGAACCGATATAACATATGCCGAGCCCCATGCTTTCTGCTGCAATCGCTAAGTTTTGTGCAGCAAGTGTTGCATCCACGGTTCCAACTAAAAGTTGTTCTGTGTTCTCAAACTTTACATCGATACCTTTTTTACTGCTTAGATTGACATGGCGATTATAATCGATCACAAATACGAATAAGTGGCCGTTATGTTCAACATAGGATTGGCCAGATACTTTTCTTAATTCTGCTTTCAAATGGTCATCGGTAATTCCAATGATTGAATATGCTTGGACATAACTCGATGTCGAAGCTGATTGTGCAGCTTTTACTAAAGCTTCTATTGTCTCATTACTTAATTTTTTTTTCAGTAAAACTCCTGATTGATCTATGATTGTTTAGTAACTGTAACACGTCATTCATTCGTTCATTTCTCCTTTGGTATGTATCTACTTTATGTTTGGATAGCCTTGTTGACGCAATGCTTCATATAATAATAAGATTGCAGTATTTGCTAGGTTTAAACTACGAACACTTTCATGCATGGGTATACGCAGTGCTGTATCCTTATATTTTTCTTTAATCCAGTCCGGTAGACCACTCGTTTCATTTCCAAAAATGAAGTAATGATCTTGTGAGTCATCAGTATAGTCTAAAGTACTATAGTTTTTCTGACCGAATCGTGTCAATAAATAATAGTGGCCTGTCCCTTCTGTGGCAGTGAAAAATGCATCCACATTTTCATGTTCAACAACATTTACGTGCTGCCAATAGTCTAGACCTGCACGTCGAACAGATTTTTCATCAATATCAAAACCGAGTGGATGAATGAGATGTAGTGTCGCACCAGCAGCGAGACAACTCCTTCCAATATTTCCTGTATTCCATGGAATTTCGGGTTGATATAATACGATATGATTTGGCATGTATGTTCCTCTTTCTACTCTTGAATTCCTTGCAACATTTCACGTCTTACATCTGCGTCCGTTTCAAACTCAAAACGTTCACGGATGTATTCAAAACTTTCGTCACCTAAAATTTGACCGATTGCATAATATGCTGTGCCCTTGATAACAGGTCTCGGATCATTTTCAGCTACGCGTTTAAGTATATCAATTGCACCGCGTTCCTTAAAGTGCGCAAGTGCGATAATCGCATTTCTTTGAATTGGCTTTTTACCACGCCAAACACCAGAAAGATGTCCATATGTTTCTTTAAATTCTCGGTTTGAAATTTCTAATAGACTTGTAAGTTCTGGCTTCAATATTTCAGGCTCTAAAACAATATCATCATGGTGCGTGATGTTTATACCTTTGTTGCGTGGGCATACTTGCTGACACGTATCACAACCATATAACCGGTTGCCGAGTTTCTTTTTAAACTCTTCAGACAAAAATCCTTTCGTCTGAGACACAAAAGATAAACAGCGTGTCGCATCGATATTACCATCTCCAAGCAATGCTGACGTTGGGCATCGATCCACACAAATATTACAATCGCCACAAGAATCTATGAGTTCTTCATCCGGTGGAAATGGAAAAGATGTCAACATCTCACCGATATAATGAAAAGTACCTAAATCAGGATTGATAACAAAGCAATTTTTCCCCATAAATCCTAAGCCACTTCGTCTCGCGACTTCACGATCGCTAAGTACACCCGTATCCACCATCGATTTCATCTCAACTTCAGGCAGGCGTGATTTTATAAAATTTTCTAGTTTTTCTAATCTCGCATGTAGTAATTTATGATAATCCATTCCCCAGGATGCGCGTGCAAACATACCACGACGCTCACCTGGCTTACTCTTTGGTGCATTCGGCAACTTATTCGGATAGCCAACTGCAATGGAGATGATACTCTTTGCACTTGGTAAACTACGCTTTGGTTCTGTGCGCTCTTCAATTGAGCCAGTTTCAAATCCTGACTGTCTGCCTTGTTTATAGTGATCGATCAACTTTAACTTAAAATCTGAAAATGGTTCAGCATGCGTGAATCCAATTGCATCGATACCAATTGTTTTAGCATATTTTATGACTTCATTTTTAAACTGATATCTATCCATATGACACCAACTTTCTCATAATGATTATATCAAATAAAAAAAGCGGACCAAAATGGTCCGACAAAATTTGAATTTAAAAATCTCCCATATCGTAATAGCCGCTCCAAACATCAGATGGTACATCACTACCACCAGTTAACCATACGAGATGTGTTGCATTATCGCTGACATCTTTGTATTTGCTTAACATTGCTGGACCAATAAGCGAAGCTGCCGCTGAGGGTTCCACTTTAAATCCTTCTGTATCTCTTAGCTCTTTTAGCAATCTGAACATTTCTTTATCTTCTACTGTCATGTAACCATAGATTTGGTTTGCCATTATTTTTCCGACGAGCTTTGATGGTCTGCTGACTGCGAGTCCATCTGCAAGCGTCTCACCCGTTAACCCGATATCTTTTATTGAAATATCATTGTGCATCTTCGTCAGAGCACCAAGCGTAAACGATGGTGATGCGACAGGCTCCATAAAAATAGGATGTACAGCATCGCCAAACATATGCTTAAGTCCAAACGAAATACCACCCGGTGCGCCACCGACGCCACACGGGATATAAACGTATAATGGACGAGATTCACTCACTTCAATATGTGCATGGTTAAGTTGTTCCTTTAATCTTAACGCCGCAACAGCATAGCCTAAAAATAACGACTTAGAGTTCTCATCATCAACAAAATGCGCACGCTTAGACTTTAAAGCTTCAATTCGTGCACGTTTCACTGCACCATTAAAATCTGTATCATGTTCTACCACTTGAACGCCCAGATTTCGTAGTTTATCTTTTTTCCATTGCTGCGCTTCCTTTGACATGTGAATTTCAGTCTGAAAACCGAGTTTGCTTCCAATCAGACCGACAGCCAATCCTAAGTTTCCTGTTGAACCACAGATCAAACGATAGGTAGAAAACACTTCCGTACAGTGCTCCTCAAGGAATTGAGTATAGTCAGAATCATCTTCATACACCATTTCATCACGAGCGAGGCGTTCGGCAAATTTCAGTACATTATATATACCACCACGTGCTTTAACAGATCCGGCAATTGGCAGTAAATTGTCCAACTTCAAATATACATTATTATTGATTTTCACGTCGTAGATTGATTCGAGTGATTCTTTCATCGTTGGCATACGAACAATAGGAGATTCTATAATCCCCTTTGTTTGAATGGTTTCTTTAAAGACTTCCATAAAATAAGGCTGAAATCGTTTCATTCTTGCTTCAGCACTTTTAATATCTTTAAGAGAGAATCCCATATCATCCTTTTCTAGTTCAAAATCAGTATAAGTTGGATTCTCAAAAAAGGAAGGTACCTGGTCTATTAGTTTACTTACTGCTGGAAAATCAAATATGATTTGTTCAATATCCATAGCACATTCTCCTTGCTTCTACGACTGCTTACTTATTGTCTTTTTGTAAATACTTATAAATTGCATGCGAATAAAGTGACACATTCGCATTGTAGTTTCTAGGTCTATACCTTTTATCGATACATTCGTTCCAAAAATCTAAATGAATTCTATCGACATTGTTTTCATCAGTCACAGTTTCATCTTCCACATCTGCAGCAAGTGTGTACCAGTAGATGAATTCACTCTCTTCTTCAGAGACTCTAAACATAGACTCGACAAAAACCCTATCACCAGCAAATGTTAACGCAACATCCTCACGCGTCTCATTGATGTATTCAAACCAATCATCAACACGTTCGCTCTTACCATCTTTAATACGTACTTTAGTCAACTCAACATTCATGTTTTTGCCTCCATATTTCTCTCTGACAATGTAAAGTGTTTATATGTAAACCTTCATAAATACTGTAAGAGTTAGTTTATCAGTATTACCTTAGAAATTAAAGGTCATGTGCGGAATTTATTACAATTAATTTTATGCTCAAATTCCCCATGTCATGCAGATTTACCGGCGTACGACAAAGTTCCAAATCACCAACAGTATACCACACCAATCATTCAAATTGTTGATGGAGTTAATGCATTAAAATATATCCGTTAAAATCAAAAAAATCACATGGACTGTTGTAAGTCCATGTGATTCATGTGTTTCTCAATATTTATT
>DYYI01000069.1:0-30942 GCA_020741755.1 Aliicoccus persicus
AAGGATTTGATTTTAGTCATAATCCATATGAAGAAGAGGCACGCAAACTATATGGTGACAAAGCTGTCGATGAATCGAATGCCAAAGTAAAAAGTATGTCTAAAGACACCCTAAATGAGGCCCAAGAGGAAATGACGAGAATTTATACAAATCTCGCTTCAGTCAGAAATACATCACCTAAATCTAATGAGGCACAAGAAGCAATCAAAGAATGGTTTGATTGTTTAAATCATTACTTCGGAAATTATTCGCTTGAAGCATTCAAAGGATTGGGGCAAATGTATGTCGATGATGAACGCTTCACGAAAAACATTGACCAATACGGTGAAGGACTCGCAAAATTTATGTGTGAAGCTATGGCGCACTTTGCGGATACAAATAAATAATTTTTAACGAATAGTTTCATGTCATCCATGTATAAGCAGTCATTTTGATATCCCGATAATTTTCCACTAACATTAAATATGTGACACACTTTAAATAGATTTTTAAAGTGATAAGTAATGAAAATGGAATCTAAATAGGAGGACGTATCAATGAACGTACTTGTAATTGGAGCAAATGGACAAATTGGTCAACATCTTGTGACTAAACTACAAGAATCAGGTAAGCATCAAGCGACTGCCATGGTTAGAAATGAGGAGCAGACGGCTAAGTTTGAAGCACAAGGAGCCAAAACAGCACTTGTTGACCTAGAGGGAAGCATTGAGAAAATTGCTGAGGCAGCACGTGGTATGGATGCTGTTGTATTTACAGCAGGTTCAGGTGGTCATACGGGTGCTGATAAAACGATGCTGATCGACTTAGATGGTGCTATTAAATCGATGAAAGCGGCTAAACAAGCAGGTGTTAAACGCTTTGTAATAGTAAGTGCAATTGGAGTTCATAGATATCATGATGGTAACCATGATCAAACAACGAGCGCTATTTCGTATTACAGTGCAGCTAAATATTACGCAGATGTTTGGTTACAGGACAGTGGACTTGATTATACAATCATCCGTCCAGGCGGACTAACGAACGATCCTGGTACTGGAAAAGTCGACGTTGCGAATGACCTTGAGTTTGGATCGATTTCACGTGAAGATGTTGCATCTGCAATTCTTGCAGCACTTGAGAATGATCAAACAATAGGAAAATCATTCGATATGATCAACGGAGAAACTTCAATTGAGGATGCATTAAAAGCATTATAATTTTAAAAAAATCTATAAAGTCTCAGAAGCAAATGCTTTTGAGACTTTTTTTGATAATAAAATAAAGTTACACGATTATTGATTGAAAAAATAATGAATTTTTTAGAATCTATCAAAATATCAGGCCATCATACAAGACATATTCATCTCCAATGATATACTTGAACTAACAACATGTGGAGGTATCAAAAGTGAATTCGAAAGTGGGTCTCATGATAGAGGGCGGCGGCATGCGATGTGCGTATTCAATTGGTGTACTTGACCTGTTTCTCGAAAAAGAATTGGAGTTTAAAAGTGTTGCAACGGCATCTGCAGGTGCAGTAATTGCAGGATCTTTCATCTCAAAACAGAAGCGTAGGAATTACGATATGCTGAGTAATTTAAGTGATAACAGTAAAGCAATTTCAATATTTCGCTGGTTCAAGGAAAGAGAATTATTCAATATGGATTACATTTTTGACGAAATACCCAAAAGTTTATTTCCGCTTGATTTTAATAACATCAAGAACTCGGAGACGGAGCTTATCATCGGCACGACGGACATCAACACTGGTGAACCGATATACTACAATGAATTTAAGTCACTGGACGACTTGAATATGGTTACCCGTGCTTCATGCTCATTGCCTGTTCTTGCCTCTAGTGTGAAATATGATGGTAGGGAATTGATGGACGGTGGCGTATCCAACCCACTTTTGATTGAACCTTTGCTCGAACGTGGATTGACTAAAAATGTCATTATTTTGACCCGTAATTTCGGTTATAAAAAACAGGCGACACAATTGAACTGGTTGTATAACAGACTGTTCAAAGAAAAGCCTGAACTTAGAAAGCTGTTGAAATATCGACATCGTGCATACAATTCAACGATGGAGATGATCAATGAACTTCAGGAATGTGGAGAGATTTTCGTCATCCAACCAGAACTGCCATTACTCGCAAGCCGAGTTGAAAAGGATAAGTTTAAGCTTCAAGAATTATACATGTTGGGTTACAGGGATGCGAAGAAGAAATACGAAGACCTGAAGGCATTTATAAGCGGTACTCCAATGGATCAGTATGAGTCTCAAAGAGCAGTTGATTTTAGAGCTGAAACGACGAATTGAATGATTGCATCATTTTTTAATGATTATAAAGGATCTGTCTTATATTATTTATAACTTTTAATAGAATATCCGATGATACACTCCCCCTTAAGTAGACACTTATAAAAGTGGAAACTAAAGGGGGCGTATTCTTTTAGAAATCTTATATTGAACATCCACATAAATTCTTCAAGCAATTACTTCAATTGCTATAATAAATGGTGTCGATAATGTAAAGTAAACAATAAATAAGTAAGTGGAGGTTCATATGATACTTGGTTTGCATCATGCTCAAATCACTATTCCAAAAGGTGCGGAAGAAGAAGGTAAACAGTTTTACTGCGATATATTAGGCTTAAAAGAAGTAGAAAAACCGGAATCACTCAAAGGACGTGGAGGTTTTTGGTTAGAAGTTGGAGATAGAAATGTTCATGTCGGTACAGAAGACGGATTTGACAGAAACACGACGAAAGCTCATTTAGCCTATTTGGTTGATGATATTTCTTATTGGAAAAGATGGTTAGAGAAAAATGGTATCCAGCCAATTGAAGGTGTTCCTATACCAGGCTATGATAGATTTGAGTTTAGAGATCCATTTGGTAATCGGGTGGAAATGATTCAAGAAATATAACTCAAGATCAACTAAGGAGTGTCTAAAGATGATTAATGATACTGATAAAAAATACTTAAAACGTTGTATTGAACTAGCAAAAACTGCGCTTGAAAATAATGATGAGCCATTTGGTTCTGTTCTTGTTTCAGCGGATGGTGAAGTACTGATGGAAGATCATAATCATGTGGCTGGTGGTGACCATACGCAACATCCGGAATTTGCGTTGGCAAGATGGGCTGCAAATAATATGACGCCTGAAGAAAGAAGCGAAGCAACAGTCTATACTTCTGGTGAGCATTGCCCGATGTGTTCGGCTGCGCACGGTTGGGTTGGCTTAGGCAGAATTGTGTTTGCAAGTTCAACTGAACAATTAACGCAGTGGTTGGATGAATTAGGTGTCGCACCATCACGTGTTCGAAATCTTTCGATACAAGACGTCATTCGTGATGCGGAAGTGGATGGACCGGTACCTGAATTAGCAGAAGAAGTAAGAAAGTTACACGAGCAGTTTCACTCATAAAGAATCAGAAGGAATTACTTGGATATTCGTAAGTCCATTAGCTAACTTTGATGCAGAAGGCGTTAGAACTGGTCGTTATCAATTAGTTAAAGATAACTTGCTCGTGAATTCTAAAGGAAATAGTTACATCAGTTATGCAGACTTTGCGATCGCTATCGTAGATGAATTAGAAAATAAAGATCATCTCAATACACGTTTTACAGTCGTTGTTGAAGAAGCTTAAATCCACAATAATAGATGATTGAGAAAGAGATATTAAAAAGTCTCAGTGTATTCTCCACTGAGACTTATTTGATAATAAAGGGTAATGTTTAAATAAACCCAGCAGAAATGATAAAGATCGTTAATCCATGTGTTAAAGTCGCTGGAATCAGACCATATCTTTCATAGACGATGGCACACACGATACCTTCAACGAGTGTGAAGACGAGGATTAATACACCTAAATCTGTCACTGTAATCGCTAAAAATGTATGACCGATTGCGAAGAATAATCCTGATAACATAATCGAACGAATGACGCCTACTTTCTCTTTCACATATTCTTGGAATACGCCTCTGAAAAGTACTTCTTCTAAAAAGTTTCCAAAGAGTGCAAAGATAAGCAATACGATCCATAACGATGGCGGAAATGATCCGCCTCTATCTTCTACTGGAACGTAGAAATAGGGAATCATAAACGGAATGGCGACGAGTACAGCTGCCATTACTCCCATGAGTATTGATTTCGTTTTTTCCTTTTCTTTAAACCATTTCATTGGGGTTTTGTTGAAATGAGTAATAACGAGTGCAACAATGAGCGATGTAAACGCTAATGTGAGTAATATAAAAGCATCTTCAATAAAGCGTAGCCACATGACATTACCTTCTATACCGAACGTCCATAGTCCGATAGGTGTCATTGCATCTCGCATTAAAATGAAACCAAATATTAGAATGACTACTTTGAACAAGCGATACTCTTTCGGAATCAATGCATAGAATAGTGCGATTAATAACAATCCAGGGAACAGGCCAATGCTGTACTCAAATAGCAATTCCATTTTGAATGCCTCACATATTCGTTTATTTACAATCTTTATACTAGAATATTTCCTTAATAGATGCGCTTCAAACCAATTTAAAGTGTCATTGTATCGTGAGATATTAAATTATACGATTTCATTGTGACTGGATAGACGTATTTATAGCAGTATCCTTTTGTAAACCATACCACTTTTAAGTGCGTACTTATGCAAAATAATGAAAACATTTACAATATTATGTATACAATATTTGGATGGACAAATATCTAATTTTCTATCCTTTTTATTTACCATTATATAGGAGGATTATACTATGGGTGCAAGATGGATTAAGTTAGCAGTATTGTATTTGGTTTTTGGTATTGGTGTTGGTCTCTTTATGTCAATGACGCTACAGCTTAACTGGGCTTCAGCGCACGCGCACGTGAATTTAGTCGGTTTCGCAACAACTGCAATTTTCGGTTTGGTCTACAGCGTTTATCCTGGTGCAGCTAAGAATACGCTAGGACAATGGCATTTCTGGCTTCACAACCTAGGTGTTCCAGTATTTTTAGTCAGTACGTTTTTAGTACAGGTTTCTGGCATGTTAGATGTTGCTCACATCTTTACGTACGCAGGTGGTGGAGCATTTGGTTTAGGTGTTATTTTATTTATTGTTAATGCGCTATCAAATCTTAATGATTCTACAATAATTGGTAGTAGTAAAGACTAAAATTAATTTTATTTTGATTGATCATAAAAGAGACGAACTTAACTGTTCGTCTCTTTTTGTTTTTTATCCGTTTTTCTTATTGCATGTTCCGTACCCCATTCATGCATGGCGATCAAAATTTTGTCTAAACTCCGTCCGTATTCGGTAAGTGAATATTCTACTTTCGGTGGTACTTCAGCGTAAACGACACGTTTAACGATATCTTCATTTTCTAATTCCCGTAAATTTTTCGTTAGCATTTTTTGAGTGATTTCAGGAATGGCGCGCTTCAATTCACTAAATCTCATCGTACCGCTGTTGAATAAGTATAATAATATGTTTAGTTTCCATTTACCAACAATGATTTCCAAGGCATTATTTACTCGAGTTAGATCTTGTTGTAAGTTACTATCCATGCTTATCATCCTTTTATTATTTGATATTATATACAACATTATCATTAATTATAAACTTGGCAATATTTATTGCTTATGCAATTGATGAATTATGATACGATAAATATTACAAATGGAGGGGTGACCGATGCCTTTTAAAATTATTCGTCAGGATATTACTAAAATGAAAGTCGATGCTATCGTCAATGCTGCGAACACGGAGCTAAAGATGGGTGGTGGTGTTTGTGGTGCAATTTTTAAGTCTGCTGGTACGGATCAACTTCAGGTAGCATGTGATGCACTTGCACCAATTAAAACAGGTGAAGCGGTAATTACACCTGGATTTGATCTGGATGCAAAGTTCATTATTCATGCAGCAGGTCCAATCTATCGTGAATGGAGTAAGGAAGAAAATGAACGGTTACTCCGTTCTGCTTATTTATCGTCACTGGAGATTGCTGCTGAACATGGGTTAGAGAGCATCGCTTTCCCACTGATTTCAAGCGGTATTTATGGATATCCAAAGGACGAAGCACTCAGTGTTGGAACTTCGACGATTCAAGAATTTCTATTAGATCATGAAATGGAAGTCACACTTGTCGTGTTTGATAAGGCTTCATTTGAAATAAGCAGTGAGCGACTGGATTCAGTTGAGCGTTATATAGATGATAATTATGTAGATACACACCGGGATTTTCGTCGTGGCGCACGTTCGGTTGAACTTCACGATATGTCACGGGTGGATGAGAAAAGACTGGCAAGTACTTCACTTGATGATTTAATTGGTAATATAGATGAGCCATTTTCTCGAATGTTCATGCGTTTGATTGATGCTAAAGGGATGACGGATGTTGATGTCTATAAACGTGCCAACATTGATCGAAGGCTGTTTTCTAAAATTAGGTCGATTGAAGGTTATATGCCGAGTAAGCGGACAGCCATTGCGCTGGCGATCGCTTTGGAATTATCGTTAGAAGAAACGGATGAGCTGTTGGAATGGGCAGGCTATGCACTTTCTCACGCAGTGAAATTTGATGTCATTATAGAATATTTCATCATCAATGGTATATATGATGTGTTTGAAATCAATGCAGTTTTATTTAAATATGACCAACCGTTGTTGGGTAGTTAGTATAGTTGTTAATTTGTCGCTCACAGAGCGACCTTTTTTATATAGGCAGTTGCTATCCTAAACTTAACTTAAATTTAGGAGGCAATTATTATGAAAAAAGGTTTAACAGAGCTTGTATTTATTTTGGATAGAAGCGGGTCAATGAGTGGACTTGAGTCCGACACGATTGGCGGTTTTAATTCAATGTTGAAAAAACAGTTGGAAGTCGACGGGGAATGCAGAATAACGACGGCACTATTCGATCACGAATATGAACTTCTTCATGACCGCATTGATATTCATGCAGTTGAGGCGATGACTGAGGAAGAATATTACGTCGGTGGTGCAACTGCATTGATTGATGCAATCGGTATGACGATTCAAAAAATTAGCAATGCAGAGAAAAATACGAAGGACGGTTATCGTGCTGAAAAAGTGATGTTCGTCATCATAACGGATGGGGAGGAGAATTCTAGTCGTGAATATTCTGCTGCTCAAGTGAAGGCATTAGTTGAGGATAAAAAATCAAAAGAAGGCTGGGAGTTTATCTTCTTAGGTGCCAATATTGACTCTGTTCAAACGGCAGGTCGGTTCGGGATTTCAGCAGACAGAGCTGTTGACTATATTGCGGACAGTGAAGGGACCCAGTTGAACTATAGTGCGATGGCTGATGCTGTTGCTTCTTATCGTTCTTCTGGTATGGTTGACGAATCGCAATTTGAAGTGATTCGCAATGATGTCAAACGACGTAAAAGAAAATAGCAGTAATAACTGACATATTTAAATTTTGCAAAATTCATTCATGCGTCATATGATTAAATTGTTAAATGAAATGAATGGAGGAATGTAAGATGTCAGAAGTTTGGTTACCTTCCCTAAAGACTGATACGCCTCAAGACGGGTTTGATCTCGCTGTGAAACTCGCACGAAAAGGTGTGGGTTACACACAGCCGGATGAGAATGTCCGCAAGTCACTGAGATCTGGTTATGCCAACGACGCCGATAGCTTAACGTTTGCCTCTCAAGTCATCGCGATTCATTTCCAAACCGTATCAGCAGCGAATAACTATTGGAAGTAATTTTCAAGTTTCGAATACTCATGCGCTTAGAGATTTCCTTTAAGTTGCATGAGTATTTTTGTATTCATGTATAATGAACGTATCCATGTGAATGAATGGGAGGAAAATCATGCCAGCGATAGAATTGACAAACTTAAGCAAGACGATAAAAGGCAAACAAATCATTAAAGATTTAAACTTTAAAGTTGAACCTGGTGAGGTGTTTGGTTTTATTGGACCGAATGGTGCCGGTAAAACGACGACGATTCGTATGATTGCAGGTTTGGTGAGTATCAGTGAGGGTGACGTCACAGTGATGGGTCATAGCATCACTAAAGAATTTTCTAAAGCGATTCGACACGTCGGCGCAATTGTTGAAAATCCTGAAGTCTATCCTTTTTTAACAGGGATGCAAAACTTAAAGTATTACCGCCGTATGATACCTGGCATTACTAAAGAACGAATTGATGAAGTTGTTTCTCTCGTTGGTCTTGAGAAAGCAATCAATCAAAAGGCGGGTAGATACTCACTCGGTATGCGTCAGCGACTGGGTATTGCACAAGCACTGTTACATAAGCCTTCTGTTTTAATTCTAGATGAACCGACAAATGGACTTGATCCTGCTGGGATTCGTGAAATACGACAATACATTCGAGCACTTGCTAAAAATGAAAATGTTGCTGTTATTATTTCCAGTCATTTTCTTGCTGAGATTGAGTTGATGTGTGATCGTATTGGTATTGTAAAAAACGGTGCGCTCATTGATGTTCAGTCCGTAGATGACACTACAACAGATACGACTGAACTTCGTCAAGTGTCGATTGAAGTGGACCAGCCTGAAGTTGCAGTGGAATCTGTTAAAGTTGCACATCAAATTGATGGTGACATTGTTGATGGATTGGTTAGATTTGAGATAAACAAAGATACAATTCCATTAATCATCCAAACACTTGTGGAAAAAGATCTACTAATATACAAAGTTGAAACTTCTAAGACGCGTTTAGAAGATAAATTCTTTGATGTGATTGGAGAGAATGTCATTGAGTAATATATTTAATTTAGTATATAACGAGTTGCTGAAGATCTTTATCCGTAAGTCGACGTGGGTGTTATATGGATTCTTAACATTAATTATAATAGCAAGTGGATTCTTTGCGTATTTTGCCGGGAATGAACGCACAGCGAATTATACTGATGAAGGCTGGCAAGAGGAGTTACGGCAAGAAAATGAAGAAATAGGTGCAAATGCAGAAGAAGATATCTTCATGTTGGGCTTTAATATAGAAAGAATGTCAGAGAATGACTATTATTTAGAAAATGATTTAAAGCCAGTTTCATATGGTGCAGGTCAGTTTGTTGCAGACGCGAGCTTTATGATTTCAATTGTGAGTTTACTAACTGTAATTATTGCAGGTGGAATTGTTGCGAATGAGTTTAGGTGGGGCACAATTAAGTTGTTGCTCATTCGACCTTATTCAAGAGGGATGATATTGTTTGCGAAGTATGTCGGTGTTTTATCGTTTGCGATTATTACTTTACTGTATGTCACAGTACTCGGATGGATTGTAGGATTAATATTCTTTGGCTTTGATGGATTTAATCCTCAGGTAATCATTCTTGAAAATGGATCACACCGATATGAATCAGTTGTTTTAGCCCTGCTTACTGACTATGGCTACGGATTGGTCAGCCTCATCATGATGGCAACCTTGGCGTTTATGATTTCAAGTGTGTTTAGAAACAGTACGCTCGCAATCAGTATATCGATTATTATATTGTTGTCAGGCAGCACGATTACACTCATCTTATCAAGATATGAGTGGTCAAAATATTTACTGTTTGCCAATTTAAATTTGAGACAGTATGAAGAAGGCGGTAGAGTAGCCATAGAGGGCATGACATTACCATTCTCAATCACAGTACTCGCTGTTTACTATGTCGTATTCATCGTATTGGCGTGGTGGGTCTTTGGCAGACGAGATGTTGCAGGAGATTAATTGAATATTGGTGTTAGCTGCTACTTCATGCCGGTAAAATTCGGTGAAGTAGCAGGTTTTTAATTATCCTGCCAACTCAAGCCAAAAAAGAGTGTTGAATTGGCAGACTTTCTTTTTTCCTGCCAACTCAGACAGAAAATTAGTGTTGAATTGGCAGATTTTGATTTTTATCGCTTCTTTCCTCTTAACCCAACAACTCATGTCAAAAATCAATCATGAGTCTTAACTAAATTCTATAATAATTTACGCGTTTCTTTATGTCGTTTCACACTGAATAAAATCATTGTTACACCAATTAATAGCAATATAGATGCTACAAATAGCCCATCCGCATATAACGGGATGCTATACCAATCGGTCCATAATCCTAGGCTTCTTAAGAATAGTAGCAATTCGTTTAACAAGAATCCGGTGACAAACCCAGTAAAGCCATATATCGAAAACTTGCTCTCTTTGAATAATCCCAGCATATGGAACAGGACGAAGACAAAAATCGTTAGAAATCCGAGTAATGTTAAGTGTAAGTAGCCAATAATGACATCTCTCGTATTGTTCACAAGATCGGCCAGTGGTGGGTAAATCAGTCCAAGTTCCATCGTGCCTTTCATTACTAGCAATACGATTGAAAAAATCAGTAAGTTGGATGTTAGTCTCGTGACTAATTTAGAAACTCGCTGGATTGCCGGAATAAGTGCAACAATCAGCATGATGATACTGATCCATTGTGCAATACTGGCAAGTGCTGCAATTGTCTCAACAACAGGTCCTAATCCGACCCAAAGTGCTGAAATTAAAAAGCCAGGGAATAATGCCACAAAATATATCCAAAATGCTTGAGTGGCTAACTTTTCATTCATTTTAATACTTCGTTTATTTAAGAGTACTAGGAACAATCCAAATAATGAAAGCATGAGCCAGCCGTTGTACTGAAAGTGTAAATAGAAGTAGATCGACATATCGAAGAGTGAAAGATCCGTCAGCTTGTTTGCAGATAAAAATGCAAGCGTATATGGACCAATTGAAGAAATAATATTAGCTAAAATACCCCCGACAATGAACAACTTCGCAACCTTTGGTATGTTTTCTTTACGTATAAATAGCCAAATATAAATCACAGCCCAATATTCTACGAATATATGTACTGTTGAAGTGATGATAGAGAATAGTGCATAGCCCTGGTACAAAAATGCTACAAACATGAGCAAGGACACACTGATTAGCGAAATAAAAATGAGTTTAGGTTGAAGTTTATCCTTCAGCTTATCTCGATATATAAAGAAGAAAATCAAAAAAACCGCAGTGAATAACCATCCGATCAATGCGACATGCGAGTGCGCATGGAGAACGTTGTCATAGGGGATAGCACTTGACGGAGATAAACTAAACCATCGCATCCAGACACCTGAGATTGCAGTTAAGAACAACAATACTAATGTGATTTGCGTGTAAAGCCTCATTTGAATTACCTTCTTATATCGTATTTGTACGTTAAATTAAAATTATCACAGAATATGAGTTTTCAATGTGACTTCAATCACTGAAAATATTGGTGTTATACTAAAACAATATAAGTTCATTATTTGTACACAATAGAGGGATGATTATGAAGGAAAACAAATGTAATGATGAAACATTTTTTAATAAATATGGACAGATGAAACGCTCAAAAGAAGGATTGAGTGGTGCAGGTGAATGGGAAGCACTGAAGCGTTTATTACCTGACTTTAAAAATAAGCAAGTTCTAGATTTAGGTTGTGGATATGGATGGCATTCCATCTATGCAGCAGGAAATGGTGCAAAGTTTGTAATCGGTGTGGATTTATCAGAAAGAATGATTGAAATTGCACGAGATAAAACGTCATTCAAGAATGTTAAATATCAAGTAGGTGCAATGGAAGATGTAGATTTTCCTGATGAAACGTTTGATGTTGTGATGAGCTCGCTTGCGTTTCATTATGTTGAGGATTTTAGCAGTTTAGCGGAGAATGTATTTCGTATGTTGAAATCAAATGGTGTATTTGTTTTTACTGTGGAACATCCGATATTTACAGCAGATGGATCTCAAAATTGGATCTATAACGAGGATGGAGAAATCGAACACTTTCCAGTAGATAATTATTTTGAAGAAGGACAGCGAGAAACACAATTTTTAGATGAGCCTGTTACGAAATACCATCGTACTATGACAACATATATCAATACGTTGATTAATGCTGGATTTAACATCCAACGAGTTATAGAACCAACACCGCCAGAATATATGATGGATATACCAAATATGAAAGATGAACTGCGTAGACCGATGATGTTGATTATATCAGCGAGGAAAAACTAGGTGACTATGAGGGATTCTCATTGGCACGCAAATCAATCTGCGTGTCCGTGGGCCAAGCTCATAGTCACTTTGTATTACAAAAACTTATGGAAAATTAAATCATCTACATATTCGCCTGTTTCAACATTCTTATGATGACGTAACACAGCACCTGCAGATTCAAAGTTCATCTTTTTCACAGCATTTACTGAAGAAGTGTTATCGCTATACACATAAATTCTCGCGATATTTACGCCTTCTTTTTTCATTTCTCCAAGACCATACTCAATGAGCTTCCCAACGAAGCCTTTTCCACGAACGTCTTGGTGTGTTGCTGCTGTTAAAAATGCTGCGTGTTGTTTTTCTGGTGTCATTGTGCGCTTTCCTCTTAGAAAACTCAAGACATGATTCGGTTTGTCATCTCCAACAACAACATAAGTCAATTCGGCAGGATTATCGACAAAATTTAATACTTCTTCTTTTGTCGATATGTTCGCAAATGACATATCTATCTTTTCTTCCTTGATTCCTTTAAACATTTCTAGCACACTATCTACATCTTGTGCATTCATCTTTCTATAAATATATTCCATGATATAACCTCCGAGTTTTATCAACACTAGTATAAGGTAATGCCAGAGTGATGTATAATCAAACATATGAAAGTGAATGGATTATTGGAGGTATAAAATGACGACAGAACGTGAAAAGATGCTCAAACATGAGCCTTATAATTCAAACAATGACGCGGCATTGATTAATGAACGCCTTGAATGTAAGACATTGTGTCAAGAATATAATCAGTTGCCAATTAAAGATTTGGAAGGTCGTACACAATTGATCAAGAAAATACTCGGTAAGACTGGTGAAAATGTCCAGATAGAACCAGACTTTTGGTGTGATTATGGCAGTTTGATTGAAGTCGGTGAGAATTTTTATGCGAACCATGGACTCGTCATTCTAGATGGTGGGACAGTGACTTTTGGTGACAATGTCTTTATCGCGCCGAGCTGTGGATTCCATACAGCGGCTCATGCAATCGATGCTACCGAACGTAATGCCGGCATTGAATATACGAAACCGATAAAAGTTGGTGATGACGTCTGGATTGGTGCAGGTGTTCAAGTGATGCCTGGTGTTACCATTGGTAGCAATGTTGTCATCGGTGGTGGTAGTGTCGTCGTTAAAGATATTCCAGATAACAGTATTGCGGTCGGTAATCCAGCCAAAGTGATAAAAGAGATCAGCAGTACAAATCAATAGGAGTGATTCATATGAAAGTATATCAAGAAGCGAATTGCAAAAACGCACCGAAGAATTTAAAAGTCGCAGAGATGACTGAAGCAATTTTAAAACAAGATAAAGATGTCGTGAATGATCTTTATGAAGCGGGATTTGATTCTATCGAATTTCCAAATTTAGAAGGTGTAAAAGAAATCACGATTCTTCAAGCAATCAGTCACGGGAAAGCTGCGTCAAGTTTGTGTGAATATGAAGTGAACGGAGAAAAGAAACAGTTGGGCTTGTTCTTTGAATTCACAACACACAAAGCGGAAGCATATAAAACTGTCATTTTGACTTATAATTAGATGAGATTTATAGGTATTGATTTAGCTTGGACGACAAAAAATGAAACTGGGATTTGCGTATTAGATGATGGTGGAAATATCTTGCATCTATCTGCTGAAGTCTATTCTAATGATGAGATAATCGAAATCATTCAAGAATTTTATCAGCACCCAACGTTCGTAGCGATTGATGCACCTATTGTCGTGCCCAATGAAACAGGATCGCGTCCAGCAGAGAGTGCACTTGCCCGTGACCTCATTCACAACCATCGCATACGTGCGTTTCATTGTAGTCGAAGCTATTTAACAAAACATTATGGCAGCATTCGAGCTGAAGTGATTGCTCAAAGACTGATTTCAGATATGAACTTTAAAGTCGGCTATTTTCAGGGTGAAGATTGTGTCGTTGAAACACTACCGACCGGTATTATCGCAGGATTATTCCCAGAACATGCGCCATTTAAATACAAGATAAAAAAAGGAATCAACACTCAATTTGCAGGTGAAGAACTGATTCGTTTGGCATCATTATTTGAAGAAAATGGATTGTTAAACGAACTCGCGATTAACTCACAATTAAAATATAGTAAGAATTTGCACAAACATCTAGAAGATCAAATCGATGCGTTTTTGTGTGCGTACATGGGGTATAGGCTTCAGTACAAAGGCACTAAAGTTCTAATTTACGGGGACTATTCGAAAGGATTTATTTTACTGCCTTTGGAGGAGAGATAGAAATGAAAAAGAAATTTTCAATTAGCATGATTTCAATGATGGTGCTAGGTGGTTCTTTATTCAATATGAATCTCGCAGAAGCTCAAGAGGAAGAAGTAGAAGATGAAGTTACGGAAGATGAAGTAGTAGTTGAGGAAGAAGAGGAAGTTGAAGAAGACGAAGTTGATGAAGATGTTGTATGGCTAGATGACATTGTTAGAAACAACGTCAGTGAAGTAGAATTTACGTTTGTTGGCGCTGAAGATGCAACGTCAAATCCAAACAGTCCAATCGCAACTAAACTTGAAGGACTAGATACAGATGAACCGGTCGTAAGATTCATCTGGGACCGTGAAGATGAAAGCTTAGATGAAGTGTTTGAAGTGAACGTTTCAGAAGTAGATCCAGTTGAAATTGAAACATTCAACACGGAAGATGAAGGGACAACAACTTTTGAATCAAATATCATCGCAGAATTCGTACCTGAAGATGACACGTATTATGCGAACACAGAACTTTATATTGTAGATGGTGAAAATGGTGTTGAACTGTTGCAACCAAACTATGCAGGTAATGTTGAAGAAAATCAGCAAGATGTTTATATGAATTTAGTACAAGTAGCACAAGGTGAAGATGGTGAGAATGCGAATATAGAAGCATTAGATGAAGCAGTCATTGAGTGGGGTAACACGCTTGACCAATCGTATGAACGTTACTATCCAGGCAATGAAGAAGAATTCTCACATGCGGGTACTGATTTAGATACGATGCTTGAAAATGCAGTGATCGATGGTACTCCAGTGAACTTAAGTGAATCAGGAAACACGGAGATTGTTGCAGTTTATTCGGCAACAGTTGAAGAGGAGTCAATGATGCGTGACATCACGTATATTATGACACTCATCGATGATGCACCTGTAATCCTCGTGACAGAGCAGATGGAAGATGCATCAGAAATTCATTATACTGGAACAGATAATACAGATTTACAAGCAATCTATAACGATTGGGTAGAACAAAACCAATAACAATTGAGATGCCATGTTAGTCATTTTGTATTGACTAACATGGCTTTTTATTTCTATGATGAACTAATACATATCGGATTAAAGGAGGCAATCCATTGCCTAGAAAAGAATTTCCTACAGAGGAATTAACAGTAACAATCAATAGATTAAATGATAAATACCAAGGCGAAGTCATACATCGTCATGAAGACTTAGAAGTCGGGCAGCAAAAACGTGTGAAGTTGACGATACCGAATACGCTGCCTGGTGATGTTGTGAAAGTGAGTGTTCGAAGACGTGCGTTTGCACGTTACGACGAAATTATTGAGCCATCAAAAGACAGAATTGAACCGGCTTGTATCCACTTCGAATATTGTGGTGGATGTGCCGTGCAGCATCTATCTTATGAAAATCAATTAGCTCATAAATTTGAAGAAGTTAAAACACACCTTTCAAACAATGACTTTGATCCATCTGTTGTAAAACCAGTCATCGGCATGAGTGAACCGTTCCATTACCGCAATAAGATGGAATTCACGTTTGGTAAAGATGGCACGCTCGGTATGCATGAGCAAGGGAATTTTAGAAAAGTCGTGGATATTAGTGACTGCTTAATCGCATCAAATGACACGATGGTCATTCGCAACGTTGTCAGTAAGTGGCAACACACACATGAATTGTCTGGTTATGACAAAATGGCACACGAAGGGCTGCTTCGCCACCTGATGATTCGTCATTCACAAGTTACAGGTGAGTACATGGTAGCAATATTTGCGACAGAATCACCAGAACAATATACAGAGATTGTTAATGAATTGTTGTTAGAACTGATCAACTTAGATATCGATATCGAAAGTATTTTATGGATGAAAAATGAAGATGTCGCAGACCGTGCGCAATCAGAAGAGACAACAGTACTGCATGGAAGAGATTATATTCATGATGAGATTTACGGGTATAGATATCGACTTTGGTATGATACATTTTTCCAACCAAACCCAACACAAGCATGTCATATGATTAAGCTTGCACTGGAATTGTCTGAGGTAAATGAAGACATGAGAGTGATGGATTTATTCTGTGGCGTCGGTACGTTCAGCTTGCCGTTTGCAGAGCGTGCAAAAGCACTTGCAGGCGTAGAGATCGTAGAGAGTTCAATCGAATCAGCGAAACGCAATGCGGAAGACAATGGTATTGATAATACATACTTCTTAACGAGTGATGCTAGAAAAGGTATGGACTATGTCAAAGAGGAGTGGGGCATGCCAGACTTGTTACTACTCGATCCACCACGAAGTGGAGCAGGCGGTAAAGTCATGCGACGCATCGGTCGGATTGGTACTGAGAAAATTGTTTACGTCTCGTGTAACCCTGAGACATTTGCAGAAGACATCGTATGGTTGAAAGACTTCGGTTATGAATTGAAAACCGTACAACCTGTCGACCAATTCCCGCATACACCACATGTTGAGTTGGTGTCGTTGTTGGAAAAGGTTGCGGATTAATACGGATTCAGTTTCATGCCAACTCAAGGCCGAAAATCGTCGTGAGTTGGCACGAATTCAGTTTCATGCCAACTCAAGCTTAAAATTTGTCGTGAGTTGGCACAAGGAGTGAACATATGAAAATTATTAGTCATGAAACAGGCTATACAGTAGAAAATAACAAGAAACATATAATGAACATTCAAACGTCTCGGAATCCTAATCATATCCGCAATTGTTATATTGATTTTGATCCGGACGACATGAGGGGAGAAATAAATACTAAAATATTTGATCTTATTTCTGATACAGAGAAAAGTCCACTGCAAGCAATGGTAAATTCTCATGAAAGAAAATAAAACTTTTATCTAAGGGTGGATTCAAAAAAGTCAGAGTCTGTCATGAGATGGAAGTAATGAAAGATGAATTAAGAAATGATATATCTCCTCAAAGTAGTGAGCTATTGAAAACGACTCGAGGCGAACTTGAATATATTCAATGCTGTGAGTTATTGTTCAAATATTATAAGGAAACACATGAATCAATTAACCCTCTATCAGCTTCTTTTGAATCTTTCATAGATGATATTCCAAATGATGTTCTCTACGATAAAGACAAAAATGGCATCAAGCATGTGGCTTTCATCGAAGAAAATGAAATTGCCTATGTCTGCTCAAATGATGAAGCAACTTTTGAGAGTTTTTTACATGCAGTCGCTAGTGAGATGTTTTTATCAAATGATTTTATATATTTCGAAGCGGATGATGTGGATTGGTGTGGAATGGCATTAAAAAATCTATTTACAATAGAGGTGCCTGAAACATTTGATACTTGGTTGTTTGAAGGAAAATGGATGTAAAGAAAGACCCTTTGAGTTAGATCGTCGAATCTACCTCAAGGGGTCTTTTAAGTTATTTGATGAAACCTAATGTCTTGGCAGGACCTTGTATGATGGATTTGAAAATCGTTTCTGCTACTTCTTGTTTATTCCATTGTTTTTCTGTTTCATGTGTATACTCTGCAACATTTAAAATCGTGTCTGTCATTATTTTAACGCCTAACTCAACTGGAATCGGATGTAAAAGTTCTTTATAGTGATGAATCCCACTATTTTCAATTATCGTGAGTAATGATTGTCGCAATTTCTTTCTAAACGTCGTACTAAAATCTAGTTTAATGAGAAAAGATAGCAGTTGCTCGTTATCTTCTAAACATTTAAACACTTCAATAATCGTATCGTAACGTGAAGGTAAAAATTCTTGTTCAAACTGTTCATTTGGTACGTGCTTAAGAATTGTTTCATGTAAGAGAGAGATCATTTTATCCTCAAAATTTGTAATCATTTCATACTTATCTTTAAAGTGAAGATAAAACGTCCCGCGATTAATATTCGCTGTATCTGCAATGTCATTGATTGTAATCTGTTCAATACTTTTAGTTTCGAGCAGTTGGTTACATGCTTCTAAAATGGCATTTCTTGTTTTTATCTGCCTTCTATCTCGCTTCATTTTTCGAGCTCGAATTGGCAGGAAAATAGAAATGCTGCCAATTCAAAGTGATTTTCGAGTTCGAATTGGCAGAAGAACCAAGAAGCCATTTGGAAAATTATCTCGTGCTCACTCAAGCTTAAAAATCACCGTGAGTGAGCACGGTTTAAGCTCTCATGCTCACTCAAGCCCAAAAATCTCCGTGAGTGAGCACGGATCCAGCTTTCGTGCTTACTCAAGCAAGAAAATTGTCCTGAGTGAGCACGGATCCAGCTTTCGTGGTAACTCAAGCCAGAAAATCACTTGAAGTTGCAACTTTAGAGTTTTCAATCTTTCTTATGGTGAAAATATAAACTCCATGGGTATATAATGCATGTATAATTAATTTTCAAAGGATGTTTATCATGATCGAGATAAAAAGAATCGATGCGTCGAATAAAGAAGATATCAACATTCCGAATGAGCCATTCAAAATTTGGGGTCAAATGATACCAACATATGATGGCAGCTCATGGTCCTACACGACAAAGGAATTCGATAAAGACCAAGTAACAGAAATGACATTCCCAGATGAGGATTACAATTTTAAGGAACGTTCAAAGGATTCTTACTTTGTCGGGGCCTACAAAGAAGGAAAGTGTGTCGGTCTTGCGATTTACAAGCATGATTGGATGAAGTATTTATACCTCGAAGACTTAAAAGTGAATGCAGCAGCACGCGGTAATGGTATCGCAACCTTATTATTACAAGAAGGCCAAAAAATCGCTGCAGAGAATGACTACAAAGGAATCTTCACAATCGGTCAGGATAACAATCTATCGGCATGCTTATTTTATGTGAAATCCAACTTCGAAATCGGTGGCTTTAACACACATGAGTATAAGGGTACGCCTCAAGAGGACAAATCGAATATTTACTTTTATTTAGATCTTTAACATTTGAACAGTTTCAAGTCTCTACAATTGTGTAGGGATTTTTTTATGAATTCTTTGCAATACTTGATGACCATCAAGTTATTTAAACGCATCATGCCTTAACATAATAAGTGAAGATAAATACAACAGAAAAAGAGAGGGTTGAGGTCAATGCAGCGCTTTATATTTAAGCATAAGAATTTAATCACGTTGATCTCTGGTATTTTAATTGTCACTGCTTTTATTGCGAGATTTGTATTTGATCAGATGATGATTTTTGAATGGAACTTAATCATCGCATCGGTTATAGGGATTGTTCCTATCGCAATACAAGCATATCAAGCATTAAGGGTGAAAGTCGTAAGCATAGATGTACTCGTGACGATTGCAGTCATCGGTGCTTTCTTGATTCAAAACTTTGAAGAATCCGCAATTGTTACATTCCTATTCTTATTTGGTGGATGGCTTGAATCAAGGACACTTAACTCGACACGCTCTGCAATTAAAGAATTAACAGAGATGGCACCGGAAGTTGCGTTAAAACAAATGGATGATGGTTCATTTGAATCGGTGGATATTTGGGATGTTGATGAAGGCGACATCTTGCAAGTGCGAACGGGAGGTAAGGTGCCTGTTGATGGTACGGTCATTTCCGGTGAGGGTCACGTCAATGAGGCGAGTATTACTGGTGAAGCGTATCTTGTCGGAAAGAAGACTGGCAGTGAAGTTTTTGCAGGAACTCTTTTAGATAATGGTACGATTCAGATTGAAGCAGACAAAGTGGGAGAGGATACTACTTTTGGTAAGATTATCGAAATGGTTGAAGAGGCACAGGATTCTAAATCGAGTACGGAGCGTTTTATTGACCGTTTCTCAAAATGGTATACACCAGCAGTACTATTGTTAGCTGTTGTCGTTTATCTGTTCTCTAGTAACATTGAGCTCGCAATTACGATTCTTGTACTCGGTTGTCCTGGTGCTCTTGTTATCGGTGTTCCTGTATCCAACGTTTCTGGTATTGGGAATGGTGCGAGACAGGGTGTGCTATTCAAAGGTTCTGAAGTAATGCAAAACTTCAGTAAAGTCGATACGATTTTCTTTGATAAGACGGGTACATTAACGAGTGGTAAACCTGAAGTCGTTGATCAAGTGACTTACAGCGATAACCCGGAAGTTCCAAACTACTTGTATAGTGTGGAATATGAGTCAGATCATCCACTTGCCAAAGCAATTGTTGAATATTTAGACGGTGCAGAAAGACGTGTTGTAGATGACACAGATGTTGTCAAAGGAGGGGGTATCGTTGCACAGCTCGATGGTCACCGTGTCGCAGTTGGTAACAAAGTATTGATGGATAAAGAGCAGGTGTCATTTAGTCATGACATGTTAGATGATTTAGAGCGTTTTGAAGCAAATGGAAACTCGATTGTTATGATCGCTGTCGATGGTGTCCTTGAGATGATGATGGGAATCCGTGATGCGATACGAGAAGGTGTTAAAGAGGATTTGAAACACTTGAAGTCACTTGGTGTAGAAAACCTGATTGTGTTATCTGGTGATAACCAGGGTACAGTAGATTTAGTTGCTCGAGAGCTCGGACTGACTGAAGCACACGGTAATTTACTGCCTGAAGATAAGTCAGAATTTGTTCAACAACTACAGCGTGAAGGTCGCATCGTCGCATTTGTCGGAGATGGTGTAAATGATAGTCCATCACTGGCACATGCAGATATCGGAATTGCGATGGGTAGTGGGACAAATGTAGCGATTGAAACATCAGATGTCGTATTGATGAACTCAGAAATGAGTCGCTTGCCACATGCGCTTGGATTGACGCAAGCAACAGTGAGAAACATGGTTCAAAACATTGTCATCGCAGTTGGTGTCGTCGTCGTATTACTGATGTCGGTATTCTTGAGTGATTGGATGAATATGACGATCGGCATGCTCGTACACGAACTCAGTATATTGGTTGTTATTTTAAACGGTATGCGGTTATTAAGATTTAAAAATAGAAAATTATTATAATTCAAAAGGAGAAGATATTTTATGAGTCACGCAGTTATTCAGTTAGAAACGCTAGGTTGCCCAAGTTGTATGCAGAAGATTGAGAATGCAGTAAAAGCTTTAGATGGTGTCGATAAAGATAGCGTAAAAGTGATGTTCAATGCATCGAGAGTTAAAGTTGATTTTAACGATGCAGATGTAAACATCGAGGCGATTGAAAATTCAATCGTGAAGTTAGGTTATGGTGTCATCCGTTCTAGAGTCAAATCTGCATAGGAATTTTAGATTTATAAGAGGGACTGGATATAACATAAAAAGCACACTTGACTCCTAGGGAATAGCGACAGCGTGAGACTACAGGCTCACGTGCCGCCCCAGGAAAGCAAGTGTGCTTTTAGTATGTGATAGACGTGCGTCCACCCCCTTTTTTGCTGAAATTTATAGTATAATTTATAGAACAAGGAGTGATTTGTATGACCACGCACGAGCACATTTGTGTTTCAATCGTACCACTATTTAATCACTTAGATTTTTCTGATCAGAAGCGCATAAAAGAACGTGTCATTTCTAAACACTACGATAAGGGTGAAGTGGTTTTTTCACCAGAAAGTGATGACCAATTGACAATTGTTTCACGTGGTCGTATGAAAATTTATCGGCTGAGTGAAAATGGTAAAGAACGCTTATTGCGGGTTGCTGAACCTGGTGATTATGATGGTGAGTCGAGTCTTTTTGGTGTAACAAATGATAATATGTTTGCTGAGGCATTAGAAAAAACAGAAGTATGTTTTCTAAGACAATCTGACTTTCAGGCTTTGCTCAAAGAATATCCGGATTTAAGTTTAAAATTATTGACGATAAATGCTCAAAAATCAGCACAGAGTGAACTTCAAACCCAATTATTATGGATGGAGAAAATCGAGCAGCGCATTGCTTTTTATCTTTCTAACTTGTCTTATGAACTCGATTTGGAAGCATTTGAACTGCCGATGCAAATGAAGGATATTGCGAATTATTTAGGCACTTCACCTGAAACGTTGTCTCGTGAATTGAAGCGGCTAGAAACTGCTCAGATTATTACACGTACCAGACGACATATCCAAATATTAGATATGGATCGACTTGAAGAAATAATAGAGAATTAATTTGTTGATTTAGGAGGCTTCTTAATAATGAAATATATAATTTTAAAGGAGCTTTGGAGATACCTGAAGTTATTTGTGATCTCAACAGGCATTGGTGTGGTGCTTTTATTAATTGCGAGAGATACTGGTTATATTGAAGCGGAACACTTTTTAGCGATCGTTCCATATATGATAATCATATTTTTGATTATAATGGTCGGTGACGTACTTTACAGATATTTAGTAAAAAAAGTGCACAAATCCATTCGTAAGAAACGAGCGAGAGGCAAGGATAGTATCGTCTCGCCACTGCCGATTATAGCAATGGTGTTCACATGTGTGACCGTATTAAATTCATCGATGATTATATTAGGCTTTGAGACTGCGATTGAGGGGCCAGAAGCATTCATACAGATGCTTATATTGATTCTATTGATTGCGATTTTAGTTGGGATGCTGCTCAGCAGTCATTTAAAGTCATGGTATGTGAACTTCGATGCGGAACAGTTATTTTCTAGATTTGTAGAATCGGGTGGGAAGTATTTATTTCGTTGGACATCAATTTTATTCGCATTGATTATCGTGGGGCTTGGATTGATCACACTGATTTTAAGCATCACATTAAATATTGAAACTGGTCTGGCAATGCATGAAACGTTCTTAAAAATTTACGGTGCAGTTGTTGCACTTGGTTTAATCGCACGCTTTATGGCGTATAGAAAACGCATGGAAATTGAAAACAGTCGCGTAAAATAATGAAAGACCAAACAATGCATGGAATCATTGTTTGGTCTATTTTTTTACGTTAAAACCTTTTTAATCATATTTGTGAATGACGCTGTGTATGGTGCGCGGTGGATGCTCATGTCAAACCAGTTTGGTGATTCGTACAGGCCGCGTTGATGGGTAAACGTCTCGATGCTGAACTTTCCTTTATAGTTACCAACACCAGAGTTTCTTAGTCCACCAAACGGTAAGTTGGAATTTGCAACATGCAACAACACATTGTTGATGGATACATCTCCAGATGGAATGTGTGTTAACAAAATATCTTTGTTGATATCATCGTTTGAGAAAATATAGAGTGCGAGTGGATTCGGATTATCCTGTGTAATATCAATCGCTTCATCGAGTGTTTGATATGTGATTATCGGTAAAATTGGACCGAAGATTTCTTCTTTCATGAGTGAAGATGTTTTATATTCGTCATCTTTTAAATAAACCAGTGTCGGTTCAATGAAACGGGAATCTTCATCGTATGCACCACCTGCGATGATGTGATCCTGATGTTCATCAATCAGTTGAGATAATCTGTTGTGATGACGTTTATTTACTATTTTTCCGTATTGGTCATTTTCTGAAATGTTAATGCCGTAGTAGACATTGATGGCATGTTTCATTTCACTAACCAATTCATCTTTAATATCTTCATGAACGAGTAAGTAATCCGGTGCGATACATGTTTGACCTGCATTGATCAGTTTTCCCCATACGATTTTTCTCGCAACATTTCTTATGTTGACTGTCGTATCGACGATTGCTGGACTTTTACCACCGAGCTCGAGGGTATGTGGAATCAATCGTTTAGATGCAGATTCAGCTATAATTTTTCCGACATTCGTACTCCCCGTAAAGAAGATATAATCAAAGTCACCAGCAATTAGTGCTTCGTTCGTTTCAACATCACCGAGCTTCACGGACACATATTCTTCATCGAATGCCTCAGTGATAATCGTCTCGATGACTTTTGACACATTTGGTGTAAGCTCTGACGGTTTAACAACAGCAGTATTACCAGCACTGATTGCACCGACAAGTGGGTCCATGATCAGTTGGAATGGATAGTTGAATGGACCGATTATCAGCACTTTCCCGTATGGGTCATTTAATATATGACTTTTACCTGGCCACATAAATATCGGTGTTTTAACGCGCTTCGGCTGTGACCATTTTTTTAAATTTTTGACCATCTTTCCAATTGTCTGATAGATGATTCCAATCTCCATTAGCATAGATTCTGTCTCATGTTTACCCAAGTCTTGTTTCAGTGCATCAATCACTGACTGTTCATGGTGCATAATTGACATTTTTAAACGTTCTAATTGTTTCATTCTAAATGCAAAACTGCGTGTCGCCTGTGATTTATAAAAATTTTCTTGACGTGTTAACAGGCGTTCTACTTCTTGCTCTAACTGATTTTTATCTGACATGATTGTACTCCTTTTAACTTTCTTTCATTAATTTTAACATGATAGGAACGAATTGAATCATATCCTGATTCTTTAAATACCATGCTAAAACATATATAATACATTTAAGCAAATAAAGAAAAGGGGAGGATAACATGGCACACTACCGACTAAAAATTCGTACTGCATACAATGATAGACAAGTTGTCCTTGAAGATGAGAATGGCAAGCTTGTGGGCATAGTCAATAATGCAGAAGTTGACAAATGTGATAAAAGAAACACCTATTCTTTTAAAAATAACGATGAAGACCAAATCATCCTCGCCCTTAAGACGTTAAGATTTTGGGATCTAAATGTTGGTAAATACTATGTGATTACAGATGATTCGACTGAAATGATTAAAGAAACACCAGGTCAAAATTTAATTCTGTTTAGAGCAGAGGGTAAAATCGATGGCGAGCGTTTTGTGGCCAAAGAGACGAATGATGGTCATTTAAAACTGTTACTCGATAAGCAGACGATTTGCTTGATAGAAGAGCGTCATGGTAAGTCTGGTGCTTTCATTGATATGCATGAAGATATAGAAGAAGGTTCAAAACTCTTTGCAGTGTGTGTGTTGATGTATTTTATGTTCAAACAATATTTAAGACAGTCCTCCGAATTAGATCATATATTGGATTACCGCGTTGATTTTAATTAGGCGTGACTCACTATAAAAATAAGTTTAGGAGAACGTTATGTTAATTGTTGCCCAGATGCTATTGCTCTTATTTGTTTTTGTCGCTGTTTTTTTTGCAACCAAACCAATACATAAAAATATTAGAATAGGAATTTTCGCGTATTTTATCATTGCGATACTCACGTTCACTTGGCTGTTTGTAAATACGGACAATGTAGAGTTAACCCGTGTGTTTAGCAGTTTGATCATCTTAGGATTACTCCTTGTCGTCATCTACCGTGTATTTCTAATGTTCGGTAAATTAGAAAACTGGCAAAAAGTAATTTTACTTTTCGCCAGTATTATTAATGGTGCGATATTATTTTTCATTTTAAGAATGCTGTTTGACCTTGTTTATATACAGCTCGGTTAAGCAACTAAATCAACAACATCAGAGACGCAACAATGATGGCAATCGTCATCATCTGAAGTGCAAACCATTTATTTCTCCGTAGTATTGTCGACGGAGATACTTTTATGTTTTGAATCGTTACGTTCGTGACAGTGCTGTATGGTGAGTAAGCCGTTGTCGCGAGACCCGACGCAATGATGACAACCATTAAACTCAGCAGGGCTGCTTCATCAACGACGGGCATCAATATATCAAGCAAAATAGCAACGCCAGCAACCGCATGAATTCCGATTAGGGATGTGACCGTTATGAATGCTGCAGCGATTAAAAATATAAGAATCGTATAGATTTCTATCTCGCCAAACTTCGATGATATCCAAGCAGGAACGGGGCTATTTGAAAAACTACTTGAAAAAATACCAAGCGGTAAAAATAACACGACAAAGTTTTGTAAATTGTTATTATGATGTTGCCATGATGTAAATCCTTCTTGTATAAACTGTCGCGGAAATCGTAGGACGAGCGACACGATAAAACTAAACGGTAGCAGCGTGAGTCCAATCGCTAAGATAAAACTGAGATCTGTATAGTTATTAAGCAGCACAACAGTTGTTATGAAAACTATGAGTATAACGAGCATTTGTGCAAGTGATTTGATTAATTTTCTATTGTTAATTTCCGTATATGGCAAGTCTATTTTCACATTGCCAAATTTTTTTCTGCTCGATACGATTTCTATTAGGAACATGATGAACGACACAATGAACAACCAAGGTAACAACGTGAGATAGCCGATACCAGAGTAATCGATAGAAACAACAACGATTAACTCGAGTGGTGTTGCCATCATGACGATTGCAAATGCACGTGCAGTTGCCGCCATGATCATATCATTTCTCGTATGAATATTATTATTAGAAAATAACTTAATCAAAATTTGCTGAACAATGAAAACACCTGAAATATTTAAGAAAATCGATAAGAACCCTGCATTCATAAATGATTTCATATAAATATTTGGCAAATAGTTATTTTTATCTTGTATTGTCTGGGTCAAACTATCTTTTATACCGCCGATTTGGAAAATAGTACTAATCCACGGCATCATACTAAAAAATAAAATGAGTGGTACATTTGATAAGGTGTATGTATACAAATCGAAAAGTGATTGGTCACTCGTCCATACAAATATAAATGCGACAGCAAAAAATATGACACTGATTATTTTAAACGTTCTTGAAGCAATAAACCAAGATATAAAAATCGATATGAGAACGAAAATTGAAGCGATATGACCGAAAATCTCTATATCAGTAAAATAGAATATTACATAAGAAATTAACATGACTGAATAGAAGATATAGAACTGAAAATTTGATTGTTTCATTCATGCAACCTCCATTTAATTGATGTAGCTATAGTCAGATAAGTCGAGTAATGTCTCCTCATTGTTTAACAGTCGAGCAACTTCCGCTCCGACGATTGGTCCCGCAGTCAGACCAGTTGATCCCATTCCGTTGATGACAAATTTATTGTCTGCCACACGACCGATGAAAGGTAAAAAGTCTCTCGTATGCGGCCTTAGACCAACATTCATGCCGATATCCCTTATATTAAATCCTCTGAAATATTCTTCAGCCAAGCTCTTTAAATATTTATAATTTTCATGCGAAGGCGTTGTTGAGAAACTCGTCGTATCTTCATGTGTCGTGCCGATAGCGAACTGATTCGATCCCATCTCGACAATATAAATTGGTCCGAGGGCCATGACAACAGGGTTATGTTCTGTTATAAAGTCGCTTTCCACTTCAAAATGATAAACTTCAGCACGTTGGTGACTGACTTTCGGCTCGAAACCTTGTTCAATACCCCAAGCACCGGTCGTATAAATGATTTCTCCATCAATCTGTTCATCTTTAAAGTTCTCATTTTTCCATGTACCCCCATTGTGAATGATACTCTCTTTAATCGCATGGTTGAGCTTTGCACCATTTACTTGTGCACCACCACGGGTAAATACTGCTGGAAAATGTTCGACAAAAGTCGGGTGGAGTGTTCGGATTTTATCACGTTCTATGATTTCTACGTGCTGCATTTCAGGTGCATCTTCCATTTTACTAGAGATCCGCTTGTAGCCTTTTTGCAAGACTTTATCGTCTCGGAACAAACTGAGTACTCCTTTTTGTTGATACCCTGTGTCTAACTTTGTGTCACGTTCTAAAGCTTCAATAAATGATGGATAATATGCTGCACCAGCTTTTGCGAGTCGATACCATTTTTGGTTTCTACGCTGAGAAATCCACGGGGCAATGATACCGGCGGATGCACGACTCGCTTTACCTGCGTCGACCCGATCGTACACGGTCACATCGGCACCATATTTTTGTAAATGATAAGCGACGGCAGCACCGATAATGCCACCGCCAACGATTGTGTATTTTTTCATCGTAACACTCCAATTGTCAAACGGAATTATTGTTTGATACCATAAAGTAAAAAAGAATGAGGAATATAAATGCAGAAATTCGAACTCGACCTATTAAATGATTTATCCGCTCAAAAGAAAATATCTAAATGGTCAATCATCTTAATGCTACTATCAATTATACCATTTTTCGCAATTAACATTTTTTCACCATCTGCTGGGGCTTCAGCATTATTGCTACCGGAATCTGTAAGTGCATCTTTAGGTGGTTTCAGTATATTTGTAAATGTACTAGCAGTTATTGCTTTATTTATTGTCATCATTGTGGTGCACGAAGCCATTCACGGCATATTCTTCAAAATGTTTGCACCTAACAAACGTGTGAAATTTGGATTTAAATCAGGCATGGCTTATGCGACAAGTCCGGGCTCAGTATTTTCACGTATGCAGTTTACCGTTATCATATTGGCACCTTTTGTCGTGATCACGACACTCTTAATCATTGGGATGTTTGTGTTGCCACACGGCAGTTATAAGTATTTACTCGTTGGGCATACCGCTGCATGTATCGGTGACTTTTACTATGTTTACCTTGTGATAAAACATCCACATCTAAAATATTGCATGGATACCGATACCGGCATGAGCATGTATGAGTCTGATCCACGTACATAGTAGCGAACGTGTGTTCGGTGTGTTAAAATATATGTATTAAGTTCAATGGTGATGCATATGGAAAGAAGAATAATTCATATTGATATGGATGCATTTTTTGCGCAAGTTGAACAGCGAGATCACCCGGAATATCGTGGTAAACCCGTCATTGTCGGCGGACGTACAGCCTCAAGAGGCGTCGTCGCGACAGCGAGTTATGAAGCGAGGAAATTCGGCGTGCACTCAGCAATGCCGACGCGAATTGCCCACCAACTATGTCCTGACGGTATATACGTCCGGCCACGTTTTGACGTTTACAAATCTATCTCGGAAGAAATACATGAGATCTTTGGTACATATACGTCATTGATTGAACCACTTTCACTTGATGAAGCCTACTTGGATATTACTCAACTCGTGAATCGAGATAGACCCGCACGAAAAATAGCATTAGAAATCCAACGTGAAATATATGACAAAGTTGGATTAACATCTTCTGCTGGCGTTTCATATAACAAATATTTAGCGAAGATGGCGTCTGGGATGAACAAACCATCCGGCACGACTGTGATTCATTACGGCAATTTTCAAGAAATTTTATGGAAGCTAGATATTGGAGGATTTCCAGGTGTAGGTAAGGTTACGCGCGAAAAAATGATACGTCGGGGTATTAAAACGGGGCGAGATTTATATGACCTTTCGGTAGATGAACTCGTTGAAATTTACGGCAAACGCGGACGTAGCTTTTACAATAAAGCACGAGGTATTGGTACAAATGAACTAACGGTATCGCGAGAGAGAAAATCAATCGGTAAAGAGAAAACCTTTGATTATGACATAAACAATGATGAAGAAATATTGGATGTACTCGAACGGTTATGTGGAGAAGTCGTGAGACGGTTAGATTTAAAAGACGTTGCTGCAAAAACTGTAACTGTCAAAATGAAGACGGATCAGTACGTTACGCATACGAAGCAGATGGTGACAGACAATCCAGTGATGACAAAAGAGGAACTTTTTCAGTATGCATATCATTTGTATCATGAATTAAAAGATGCCGATCAATATATCCGGCTGATTGGCGTGACGACATCTAGTTTAGAAAAAAGGCAGTATCGTAATTTAACGATTTTTGATTTCCTATAACTTTGTTATAATAAATCATGGATTATGACAAGGGAGCTAAATAACTTATGATTATTAAAACAGAAGAAGAGCTTCAGCAAATTAAAGAGATCGGTGAGATTTGTGGTCGTGTATTAAAAGAGATGGTCGCATATACGAAACCAGGCATGACGACGAAAGAAATCGATGAATTTGGTGGAGAATTACTTAAAAAATATGATGCAGAGAGTGCGCCTATTTCAGAGTATGACTTTCCAGGATTTACATGTATTAGTGTCAATGAAGAAGTGGCACATGGCATTCCAGGAAGTCGCGTTCTGAATAGTGGAGATGTTGTTAACATCGATGTCAGTGCAAAGAAAAATGGACTGTTCGCTGATACGGGATTGTCTTTTATTGTCGGTGAAGTAGAAGACGAGAGAAAACAAAAAGTAATCGATGTATGTGAAATGGCATTCGAAGAAGCGATGAAGAAAATTAAGCCGGGCACGAAAGTGAGCCAAATTGGGCGCGCAGTTAATAATGTTGCACGTAAAAATGGCATGACCGTGATTAAGAACTTGACCGGTCATGGTATTGGGAAAACGTTGCATGATGTACCACAGCACATCATGAATTATTACGAGCCAGGAAATAGCGAGCTGTTGAAAGAAGGCATGGTAATTGCGGTCGAGCCGTTTATTTCTACAAAAGCGACGATTGTGCGTGAAGGAAAAAATGAATGGGCATACGAAACGAATGATGGCAGCATCGTGGCACAAAAAGAACACACGATTATCGTTACTAAAGATGGCCCATTGTTGATTACGAAAGTGGATGACTGACTTATGTTATTGGGTGTGCGGAAGGTCCAGATTTTGTGGGCTACCGCACACTTTTTTCATTGAAGTGGTACTTCTGAGGTGAAAGCGATGTGCTGAGTCCCACTAATGATTGTTTAGGACATTAAAAGTGGTCCTTGAGGAACAGTTAAGGTGTCTCATCTAGTGCAAGAGGATTTGCGTTCCAATGAAACTCACTCACTGACACGCAGATTGATCTGCGTTCCAATGAGAGTCGCTCACAGACCCGCAGATTGATTTGCGTTCCAATGAAACTTGCTCACAGACACGCAGATTGATTTGCGTTCCAATGAGAGTCGCTCACAGACGCGCAGATTGATTTGCGT
>DYYI01000070.1:0-10964 GCA_020741755.1 Aliicoccus persicus
GTTTATGAGAGAGTCGATTTCGTAAAGCTGTGAGCTGTCAAGTTTATGAGAGAGTCGATTGCATAAAGCTGTGAGTTGTCAAGTTTATGAGAGAGTCGATTGCATAAAGCTGTGAGCTGTCAAGTTTATGAGAGAGTCGATTGCATAAAGCTGTGAGCTGTCAAGTTTATGAGAGAGTCGATTTCGTAAAGCTGTGAGCGATCAAGTGTACAAAACTCCTAACTACACAAAAAACCCACGCGCAATCGGCGCGTGGGCTTCATCTTCAATTCAAATTAATCATTAATCCGCATGATCATCGGTAAGATCATCGGGCGGCGGGCTGTTTTGTTGTACAAGTACTGGCTGAGCTCGTCAACGATCAGCTGCTTCACTTGGTACCACTCCACATGATCGTCACCAGCAAGCAATTTGTTAATATCTGCTTTCACTTTTTTCTCGGCACTGCGTATCAAGCCATAAGATTCGCGCATATAGACGAATCCGCGAGAAATTAAGTCTGGGCCACTCAGCAATTCTTGTGCTTCAAAATCAATTGAAACAGCAACAATCGCCAAACCTTCTTCTGATAAAATCTTACGATCGCGCAATACGATATTACCGATATCTCCAATACCGCTACCGTCTACAAATACTGTGCCGGCTTGTACTTTGTGACTCTTTCGTGCGCTATCTCGCGTCACGGCAACGACATCTCCAATTTCACATAAAAAGATATTTTCTTCCGGTATGCCTGTCGACACACCTAACTCTTTGTGCAAGCTGAGCATGCGGTATTCACCGTGGATCGGCATGAAGTACTTCGGTTGAATCAAGCGAAGCATTAACTTTTGCTCTTCTTGTGATCCGTGTCCAGATGTATGGATGTTTGATAACTTACCGTGGATAACATCTGCACCGGCTTTATATAACGCATTGATCGTGCGATTGACACTCAATGTGTTACCAGGAATTGGTGACGAACTAAACACAACAGTATCTTCTGGAATAATGCTGATCTGCTTGTGCGTTCCGTTCGCGATACGTGACAATGCAGCCATCGGTTCACCTTGTGATCCGGTACATAAAATTAAAACTTTATGCTTTTCATGGCGATTGATCTGTCTCGGTTCAATGAATGATTCTGGCGGTGCTTTAATATAGCCAAGCTCCACACCGAGTTTAATGTTCTTTTCCATACTGCGTCCAAACACACAGATTTTACGGTCGAGCTTCACAGCAGCTTCAATCGCTTGTTGTACGCGATATATATTTGATGCGAACGTCGCAAATATAATACGGCCACTACATCTACGGAAAATATCTTCCACGTTTTGACCGACTGCTTTTTCACTGATCGTAAAATTCGGCACTGTCGCATTCGTCGAATCCGACAGTAACAACAGGACGCCTTCTTCACCATAAGCGGCCATCTTTGCTAAGTTTGCCGGTTCACCAACGGGTGTGAAGTCAAACTTAAAGTCACCGGTATGGACGATGTTTCCTTCCGGCGTCCTAACGACGACACCATATGCTTCTGGAATAGAGTGGGTGACTAAGAAGAATTCAACTTTTAATTTGCCGAACTCTAACACTGAGTCCTCTGTAATTTCATTTAACGTCGTTGAGCGTAACAATCCATGTTCGTCCAACTTATTGCGGATTAATCCGAGCGCAAGTGGACCTGAATAGATAGGAACTTGCAGTTGTTTTAACAGGAACGGGATCCCACCGATATGGTCTTCATGTCCATGTGTGACCACTAACGCACGAATGCGGTCCTGGTTTTCAACAAAATACGTATAGTCAGGAATGACGTAATCTACGCCGAGTTGATCGTCTGTCGGGAACTTAACACCAGCATCGATGATGATGATGTCGTCCTGATATTCAATTGCGTAGGTGTTTTTTCCGATTTCCCCGAGTCCCCCGAGGGCGAAAACACCGACTTCATTTTGCGCTAAAGTCATTACACATTCTCAACTTTGTAATCTGGATTGTTTTCTTCTTCATATTGAAGATGTTCGGGACTTAGTTCTTGTACGAATTCAATATTGTAGTCTTCGCCTTTTAACGCGACTCTCACTTCTGATTCGCTGTTCGCTTCGAAATAACGCGTACGCGTCGTTTCTCTAATAATTCTTTTGTTGTTTACTTCTTGAAAAAATACTTTAAAAATTGCCATAAATATGCTCCTTATTCATTTCATTGATAAAATGCGTCACACATGCGCACTTTACGAATTCGGCACCAGCCGACATTTTACATATCGTTCTCATTTTACACGATAAACGAATCTTTTAACAGTGAATTATGATTCATACGGTGTTGCACCGAGTTTTGGGTCCATCGGAAAATCTTTGTCGATGTGGTCATAGAACATGACGCCATTTAAATGGTCGATTTCATGTTGCATGACAATCGCTAAAATACCGCTCGCTTTAATTTCGATTGTTTCACCTTCGATATTTTGTGCTTCGACTTTGATGCGTTTGTAGCGATGCACGAGTCCAGGAATCTCTTTATCAACGCTAAGGCAACCTTCGCCTTGTGGCAAGTATGTCATTGCGACAGAGTGGCTTTTTATCTTTGGATTAATGAGCATGTAGTCATGCACGATTTCATCTTCATCATCTAAAATTAGAATTGCTGTCATCTTCTTATCGATGCCCACTTGTGGTGCGGCGAGTCCAACACCCGGACGTAATTTATATTTTTCTCGTGTTTCTTCGATTTGTGAATGATGTAAATATTCACGCATTGCTTTTAATTCATTAATTGTTTGTTCGTCGATCGTCTCAATCTCAGCGACTTTTTTTCTTAAGATTGGATTACCATCACGGACGATGTCTTTCATTGTTATCATTATTACACCTCTATATACTTACTCTGAGATTACATTATATCAAAAACTAGTGTATATTAATATTGAATAAAAAAGTGTTGGAGGAAATTATGAAAAAAATTGTTTTTTTAATCGCGATGATGACGCTCGTCCTTGCCGCATGTGGTGATAACAAGGAAGAATACCGAGCGTTTTATACAGAATTAGAGACACCGATTAATGTCGAATCAGACATTCAAGACATTTCAAGTGAATATGACGCATTAGAAGCCGATAAAAGATCACACCAAGAAGAAGTGAACACGGCGGACCGTGAACGTTTAACGGAGCTTAGTGCAACGCTACTTGAGAACACTGAAAACCGTGCGAGCCTCGTTGATGATGAGCGTGCAATAATGGAAGAATCGGCAAGTAGTTTAGATACGCTTAGAGAGTTAGCTGCTGATATTCCAGTGGAAGATTATCAAACAGATGCGGACGCATTGATCGAATTGATGGAAGCACGCTATACTGCACACGGCGAAATGATGGATGCGACTGAAGAAATGTTAGAGAAAGAACTCGAATTATTTACGACGTATGGCAATGATGATTTAGCACAAGATCAAATCGACGCACTGCTAGATGAGCTATCCGAACTTTATGCCAATGTGAACGAGACGAGTGATTCATATCACGAATCGACGGCTGCTGTGAATGAAAAGCGTTCAGAAATATTGGATACGATTAACAACTAGGGGAATTGTATGAAGAAATTAGTCTTATTGTTCAGCGTGATGCTTGTATTTATTGCTGCGTGCTCAGAGCGTCCAGAATCGACGAATAATACGCTTAGTGAAAACGCACAAAGCTTTAGTCCACATGGTGCAGCTTATGATAACTTCGTAGATTTTTATAATGAGATGCAAGATGCGCTTGGTGAGGAACTTGAACTTGGTGATATTTACACGCGTTTTGATGAACTAGAGGAAGAGAAACGCGAGATTCAAGACGGACTGGTTGATGTGACCGATGAGGAACTCGCTGATGCGGCCGATGAACTTTTATCGATTGCGGATGCACGTGAGGAAACATTGGATGATGAAGGTGCGGTATTCGATGAAATCGAACGTATGTTTAAAGACGCACAGGAGACGCTCGATACCGTGATGACGCGCGGCTACAGTACGCAAGGTGATGAACTGATGGAAGTCGCTACTGAACGACTCGAAGCACAGCGCGCAATTTTAGATGGCAAATATGAAATCGTTGAACGAGAACGCGCGCTATACGAATTGTTCGCAAGTGATGAATCGACGCAAGAAGACATCGATGAACAGTCGTCAGCTGTGAGTGATGCATACATAGAAGTTGGTGCGCTTAGCGATGAACTCGGTGAAAAATCGGACGCGTTAAATGAAACGTTAGAAAGTCTATACGAATTTATGAACTAATATGCATTGTACTACAACAGATATTTCTGTTACAACCCATGAACGTTGTTATATCAACGTTTGTGGGTTTCTGTTTTATTATGATTCCGTTTACTGTTGTAACAGCGTATGATAAAATATAAATGATATAAAAATTTGAAAGGTATGGTGAAAGGTAAATGACACCAAACAATTTTGATCCAGTTGAAACACTCAATACGATTGAAGAAAAGTTTGAGATGTTTCAAATCTTGGACGAAGAAGGAAAGATTGTAAACGAAAGTGAAATGCCGGAACTATCTGACGACCAATTGGTTGAGCTCATGAAACGTATGGTATGGACACGTGTATTAGATGCGCGTTCAATTTCACTTAACCGCCAAGGACGCCTAGGATTCTACGCGCCAACAGCAGGTCAGGAAGCATCACAGCTCGGTTCACAGTATGCGTTAGAAAAAGATGATTATATTTTACCAGGTTACCGTGATGTGCCTCAGTTAATCTGGCACGGTTTACCGCTGACACAAGCATTTTTATTCTCTCGTGGTCACTTTAAAGGAAACCAGTATGACGAGATCAATGCATTGCCACCACAGATCATCATCGGTGCACAGTACGTGCAAACTGCAGGTGTTGCACTCGGTTTGAAGAAACGTGGCAAAGACTCAGTTGTCATCACATACACAGGTGACGGCGGTAGTTCACAAGGTGACTTCTACGAAGGTATCAACTTCGCAGGGGCATTTAACGCACCAGCTATTTTCGTTATTCAAAATAACAACTATGCGATTTCAACACCACGTGAATTACAATCTAAAGCAAAAACTTTAGGTCAAAAAGGTATCGCAGCAGGTATTCCAAGTGTCGTTGTTGACGGTATGGACCCACTTGCAGTATACAAAGTTGTGCGCGACGCACGCGACCGTGCTGTAGCAGGTGAAGGACCGACGTTGATTGAGATGTTAACGTATCGTTACGGACCACATACGATGGCAGGGGATGACCCAACGCGTTACAGAACTTCTGATGAAGACTCTGAGTGGGAGAAAAAAGATCCGCTTGTTCGTTTCAGAACGTATCTTGAAGGTAAAAAACTTTGGACGAAAGAGCAAGAAGATGAAGTCATTGAACAAGCGAAAGAAGATATTAAGAAAGCAATTAAAGAAACTGACGGTACAGAGAAACAATCTGTCACTCAGTTAATGGAAATTATGTATGCGGACATGCCAAGTAACTTAAAAGAGCAGTATGAAGTATACAAGGAAAAGGAGTCTAAGTAATTATGGCTGAAATGACGATGATTCAAGCAATTACGGAAGCGATGAGAACTGAACTCAAAAACGATGAAAATGTTCTTGTATTCGGTGAAGACGTTGGGGTCAACGGTGGGGTATTCCGTGCGACTGAAGACTTACAAAAAGAATTCGGTGTTGACCGTGTATTCGATACACCACTTGCTGAAAGTGGACTCGTATCTTTAGGTTTTGGTTTAACATTAGAAGGTTACCGCCCAGTAGTTGAAATTCAGTTCTTCGGTTTCTTATTTGAAGCGATGGACGGAATTGCTGGTCAGATTGCACGCGGACGTTTCAGAAGCGGTGCATCTAAACAAATGCCACTCGTTGTACGCGCGCCATTCGGTGGTGGTGTACACACGCCAGAATTACACGCAGACTCTTTAGAAGGATTGATGGCACAAACACCTGGTCTTAAAGTTGTTATTCCATCAAACCCAGTTGATGCGAAAGGTCTTTTAATAGAAGCAATCCGTTCAAATGACCCGGTAATTTTCCTTGAGCATATGAAACTTTATCGTTCATTCCGTGAAGATGTACCGGATGAAGATTACACAGTAGAAATCGGTAAAGCGAAAGTGAAACGCGAAGGTACTGACGTGACGTTAATCGCATACGGTGCAATGGTACAAGAATCACTTAAAGCAGCAGAAGCATTAGAAGAAGAAGGCATTTCTGCTGAGGTGATTGACTTGCGTACAGTGTCGCCGGTGGATTACGAAACATTGGTGAAATCGGTTGAGAAAACAAACCGTGCAGTGATGATTCAAGAAGCACAGCGTCAAGCAGGCGTTGCTGGCCAAGTGATCTCTGAATTATCTGAGCGCGTCATCTTAAGTTTAGAAGCACCGATTATGCGTGTAACTGCGCCGGATACAGTATATCCATTCACACAAGCAGAGAGCGTATGGTTACCAAACAAAGATGACATTATCGAACGAGCGAAAGAAGTTATGAACTTTTAATTAGAGAATTGAAAAGGAGGAGACGTAATGGCATTCGAATTTAAATTGCCGGATATCGGTGAGGGTATCCACGAAGGTGAAATTGCAAAGTGGATGGTCGCTGTCGGTGACGAAATAAAAGAAGACGACGTATTATGCGAAGTCCAAAACGATAAGGCACTTGTTGAAATTCCATCACCAGTCGATGGTGTTGTAAAATCTTTAGATGTAGAAGAAGGCGAAGTTGCAATTGTCGGCCAAACAATCATCGTTATTGATGATGGTTCTGAAGACAGCGGTGATGCTGGTGCATCAGAAGAGAAGACAGAAGAAAAAGCTGAAGATAAAAAACCAGCAGCTGAAGAGAAGTCTGAAAAGCAATCAGAAGAAAAATCTGAAAAGAAATCAGAAGATAAATCTGAAAAGAACTCAGAAGATAAACAACCTGAGAAAAAAGAAGTATCAGGTGAGCGTGTCATCGCGATGCCATCTGTACGTAAATTCGCACGTGACAATGATGTGAATATCGCTGAAGTATCAGGTAGCGGTAAAAACGGTCGCGTACTAAAAGAAGACGTTGAAGCATTCTTAAGTGGAGACCAAGCACCTGCGGAGGCGGATGCAGCAGTTGCAGATGATGCGAAAGCGGATGATGAAGAAACATCTAAAGCGGCACAACCATCTGTTGATGAAGGTGTGAGTGAGACACGCCGTCCAATGACTGGTATGCGTAAAGCAATCGCAAAAGCGATGGTGAACTCTAAGCAGACAGCGCCACACGTAACGCACCTAGATGAAGTGATTGTTAACGACCTTTGGGATCACAGAAAACGATTCAAAGAAATTGCAGCAGAACAAGATGTGAAATTGACGTTCTTACCATATGTCGTGAAAGCGCTCGTTTCTACATTGAAGAAGTTCCCTGATTTGAACACGTCAATTGATGATGAAACGATGGAAGTCATCGAGAAACATTACTACAATATCGGTATTGCAGCAGATACTGAACGTGGCTTAGTTGTTCCAGTCATCAAGCATGCAGACCGTAAGTCTATGTTTGAAATTTCTAATGAAATTAATGAACTTGCAGGTAAAGCACGTGATGGTAAATTAACAGGTGATGAAATGAAAGGTGGCTCAATGTCGATCTCAAACTTAGGTTCGGCAGGCGGTGCACACTTTACACCAGTGATTAACCACCCTGAAGTTGCAATTTTAGGTATCGGTCGTATTGAAGAAAAAGCAGTCGTTGTAGACGGCGAAGTTGTTGCACGTCGCGTACTTGCGTTATCATTATCATATGACCACCGTCAAATCGACGGCATGACAGCACAAAATGCATTAAATCACTTTAAGCGTTTAATCGCTAATCCAGACTTATTATTAATGGAGGGTTAATCTTATGGTAGTTGGAGATTTCGCAGTAGAAACAGACACGATTGTCATCGGTGCAGGTCCTGGTGGATATGTTGCGGCAATCCGCGCAGCACAGTTAGGACAAAAAGTAACGATTGTTGAAAAATCAGAATTAGGTGGCGTGTGCTTAAACGTTGGATGTATCCCGTCTAAAGCAATGATCGCGTCATCACATAAGTACCACGATGCACAGCACTCTGAAGACTTCGGTGTAACAACAGAAGGCGTTAAATTAGACTTTTCTAAAGTTCAAGACTTCAAGAATGGTGTTGTTAAACGTTTAACAGGTGGTGTCGAAAGCCTATTAAAAGGAAATAAAGTCGACATCGTGCGCGGTGAAGCTTACTTCGTAGATGCAAATAAATTAAAAGTAATGGATGAAAAGAACTCACAAACATATGAGTTCAAACATGCGATCATTGCAACAGGTAGCCGTCCAATCGAAATCCCAGGATTTAAATTTGGCGAGCGCATCATTGATTCTACTGGTGCTTTATCGCTTAAAGAAGTACCAGGTAAACTCGTTGTAATCGGTGGTGGTTACATCGGTACTGAGCTTGGTACAGCGTACGCGAACTTCGGTTCTGAAGTAACGATTTTAGAAGGTACGAAAGATATCTTAGGCGGATTTGAAAAACAAATGACTCACCCTGTTAAGAAAAACTTGAAGAAAAAAGGCGTATCGATCGTGACTGAAGCGATGGCGAAGAGCGCTGAAGAAACAGAAAACGGCGTAAAAGTGACTTACGAAGCGAAAGGTGAAACGCATGAAGTTGAAGCGGATTACGTTTTAGTAACAGTCGGTCGCCGTCCGAACACGGATGAACTTGGATTAGAAGAAATGGGTATCAAAATGACAGATCGTGGAATTATCGAAGTCGATAAACAATCACGTACGTCAATAGATAACATCTTCGCGATTGGTGACATCGTGCCAGGTTTACAACTTGCGCACAAAGCAAGTTACGAAGCGAAAATTGCTGCTGAAGCAATTTCTGGTGAGAAATCAGAAGTGGATTACTTATCAATCCCTGCTGTATGTTTCACAGAGCCAGAATTAGCATCAGTTGGTTTAACAGAAGCACAGGCAAAAGAAGAAGGCTTCAAAGTGAAAAGTGGAAAATTCCCATTTGCAGCAAACGGCCGTGCGTTAGGGTTAAACCAAACAGACGGATTCGTGAAGTTAGTAACACGTGAAGAAGACGGATTAGTACTTGGTGCACAAGTTGCAGGTGTCGGTGCTTCAGACATTATCGGTGAGCTCGGCCTTGCGGTTGAGACTGGTATGACAGCTGAAGACATTGCGCTCACAATCCATGCGCACCCAACATTAGGCGAGATTCCAATGGAAGCAGCCGAAGTGGTATTAGGACGTCCAATCCACTCGATGTAATCATTTAAAAATTAATATTGAGGCGGCGTCTGATTGATTGTATATCGGGCGCCGCTGTTTTTGTTTGTATGCGGATTTTATTATTGTTTTAGTGAGGGTTTTATCTTTGATAGATGTTGAGGTGAATTGATAATGAGTGAAAAAGAGTATTCGTATCCGCTAGATTTGGATTGGTCGACAGACGAGATTGTTGACGTGACCGAGTTTTTCGTGGCGGTTGAGCAGGCGTTCGAGGGTGATGGTGTACGTCGCGGCGAATTGGCTGCGCGCTATCAAGCGTTTAAGCGTGTCGTTCCGGGAAAATCTGAGGAGAAAACACTATTTAAAGAATTCAAGAGTCGCAGCGGACTCGAATCTTATGATGTTGTGAAGCAATTGAAAGAAGTAGAGGATGATCAAGCGATTATTCGAGGATAATTTGTTGATAGTTGATCGGGTGCCGACCCTTGGTGGGGTGGGTGCCCGATTTTTTGGTTTTCGTTGAGTCTACTATAAACTTGTGGCTTCACAACTTTATGTTAGAGGGTCTACTATAAACTTGTGGTTTCACAACTTTACGCTAGAGGGCTTACTATAAACTTGTGGTTTCACAATTTTATGTTAGAGGGCTTACTATAAACTTGTGGTTTCACAACTTTACGCTAGAGGGTCTACAATAAACTTGAGAGCCCACAGCTTTACGCAATGACCGCTACTATAAACTTGAGAGCCACAGCTTTACGCAATCGGCTTTCTCATAAACTTGAGAACTCTCAGTTTTATGCAATATTCCTTCTAATAGAATTGTAATTTATTACTAAAAGATATCTGGAAAATAGCTTATCAAAAGTCATTTTTTCCCGATAACTTTCTCTCAAATATAACAAGCTATTTAATTCGATATATAATCGGTGTAAGATGTTCCCAGTATTTATACAAGTGTTCTTCTTTAATGATTTTCCATGGATTAAAAATTGTTTGTCCGTCTTTGTTGAAGAATAGACCATCTCCAATATAATAAGCAGCATGTTGGATCACTTGATTTTTATCTTGCCAAACTACAACGTCATCTTTTTTAATACAATCACCTGTAAACTCATAGTATTTGTATTGCTTTAATGTCTCAATAAAAGACTTTTGATATATCCATTCATGTATAAACCACTCTTGCTTCCCGCCTGATATTGCAAATAATACAGCTGCTAAGCAGTTTGCACCCTGTTTGTTACTAAACGTATTAGCATATGGATTTAAAAAACTGTACATTGAGTTAGGTAAGGGTTTACAATCTCCATCATCCCACCATTCAAAAACCATTTTTGAAAGTAATTGTTCTTTCACAGAACGCTCAAGTTTCTCCCACATTGCACTTTGAATAATAATATTTTGATTTATTATATAGTCCGATGGGATTTTATCAATTTCATCTACAAATGTAATTGGAACTACCAGACCTCTTTTACTGTTTATTTGATAACTAAAAATTAATTTTCGTTCCTCGGCAGAAATTCTTTCAATCCAATTCTTTTCAGCAATAATCACATAATGTGCATTTTTTATATTCCAATACAGATAACTATTAACATAATTTATTTGCTTATACGTACTATGATTAAAAAATTCATCTGTAGGCATTATTATTACTCCTGAAAGATCAATTTCACTTAAACCGTCTTCAGGAAGAAAAAATAAATCTTTTTC
>DYYI01000071.1:0-105089 GCA_020741755.1 Aliicoccus persicus
AGAGCTCGAGAGGAGACGCAAGTAAGCCGAGTTCGAGGACGACGTATTCATGATGCGATTACAGAATTACACAGAGCAGGCTACTCTATCTCAGAACTGTGTGAAGTCGCTAACATCACGCGTCAAGCATATTATCAGTATCGAAAAAGAAAGAAACCATTATATGAAATAGAGATCGAGACGATTGGCGCAACTATCGCAACCTTATATGTAAAATATAATGGTGTACCGGGCTATCGTACGATGCGCCACTTAGTGAATCGTCAACTCAACACATCTTATGGTAAGGGACGTATTTTAAGAATCATGCGCATCATGGGAATTAAATCTGTGACCCGAAAAAAGAGGATATCACGTACAATGAAGGCTGGCCTGTGTATTGCGGAGAATAGTCTGGGCAGACAATTCATCTCGGAATTTAAGAATGAGAAGTGGTTAACAGATGTGACCGAATATAAATTGAAGAATGGTCGTCGTGTATTCATGTGTGCCATTATGGACCTATTTGATAACAGTATTGTAGCCCATCAATTTAGTTACACGAATAACAACAAGCTTGTATTTGAGACATTAGAAGCTGCGCTCGCAAGTAATCCAGGTGCATCACCAATGATTCATAGCGATCGTGGATTTCAGTTCACATCATATGGTTTTAGAAAGATTTTAAAAGCTCATGGCATGACACAGAGTATGTCTCGTGTCGGTAAGTGTATTGACAATGGCCCGATGGAATCATTTTTTGGTAAGCTTAAAGCAGAACGATATCATCTTGTAAGAAAGCAGAGTGGATACCAGACTTATGAACTGCTTGTACAAGATTTGAACGAATACATCCAGTTTTATAATCATGAACGTCCACAAGATGTGTTATCAGGCTTAACACCATATGAATTGAGAAGTATTGCGGCATAAAAAACTGAGATTCGAACACTTCGAATCTCAGATAAAATTTATTTTATTCCACTGTAAACTTTAACGATAGCAGGTCAAATATCCAACACCTGTTTTTTTTGATCTATACCTCAACAGAATAGTTTTCTCTAATTGGCATTTCTTCCAGGAAGTCACTACCTTGCTCTTTTACACGCTCTTCCTTTTTCACATGTGAGTTTTGGAACGCTTCAGAGTTCACCCATGCATTAAAGTCCTCCGTAGACTTCCATCCTGTTAACACTGAGAATTTATTTTCAGACTTGATTAACATAAATCCTGTAAAACCATCATACTTGTCGACATTCCCTTTTCTGTTCGCAAATCTTTCCACCAAAGTATCGACGTGCTCCGGTTTTGCGACAAGATTATTTGTCGAGATATGACCAGACTGACTGATATCTCCATCATGAATGACAATGTCGTATGTCTCATCTTTGAAGTCCACCTTCGTGTCATGAATATTTAGTTGAGTAACCGTACCTTCTGTACTTCTTAACTGCATTCTAATTCCTCCCGATTATTATTAATACTTAAATTTTAGCAAACAAATATCGATTTAAACCTGCATGGCTTTGTCATTCTTGTTACAGAAATCGTACAGAATTGGTAATAACTTAAATATATGGGATTTGTATTACGTAGGATAAAAAATCTAAAGATATCACATAGCTGGAGATGTAATGTGTGCGGCAGAACCGAAAAATCTTGAGCTGACGCACAGATAGAGTTCCCAAGTGTGCGGCAGAACCGAAAAATATTGGCTGTCGCACAGCTAGAGTTCCCAAGTGTGCGTCAGAACCAAAAAATATTGGCTGACGCACAGATAGAGTTCCCAAGTGTGCGGCAGAACCGAAAAATCTTGGCTGACGCACAGATAGAGTTCCAAAGTGTGCGACAGAACCGAAAAATATTGGCTGACGCACAGCTAGCTTTGTAAAATATTACTCTCGAAGTGAAAACATTGTGCTGAGTCCCACTGAGGATAGTGAAATGGAACTCCCGAGGTGAAATCGATATGCTGAGTCCCACTAAGTGTAGTGAAATGGGACTCCCGAGGTAAAAACAATGTGCTGTGGAACACTTTAGATCAGTTACTGTTCCTCACGAGATAAAATCTTGTGCTGTGGAACACTTTTGGTCAGTTACTGTTCCTCACGAGTTAAAATCATGGTGCTGTGGAACACTTTTGGTCATTTACTGTTCCTCATGAGTTAAAATCATGGTGCTGTGGAACACCTTTGGTCATTACTAACTGTTCCTCAGGAGATAAAATCCTCCACTGTGGAACATTTTTGGTCAACGACTCTTGCTGTTCCTTTCAAGATCCAGCCAACAAAATACACAAAACAAAAAACACCCTTAGCTAAACTAAATCGTTCAACTTAGGGTGCATCGTCAAAACTGCCAAAACTATTATTCTTGTTTATTTTGATCTTTTTCATTTTCATCTTCAATTCGCTTTGCCATACTGTGGTAGAAGTAAGTCGATATCAATGCAAATATTACACTGAATAGAAATGTAACTGCCGGTTCAAATTCAAAGAATAATACTGTCAGTCCACCATGTAGGAATGAAAACCATAAAAATCGCATCATAAATAACTGAAACCATGCCATGATGAATTCTCCTCGCTCGATTAATCTAACAATAATAGTTTAACAACATTCCCCCACATAAACAAAAAAGAAGCACACCAATTTTTGGCGCACTCCTCATTTTATCTTAAATCTAAATCAACTAAATCTCTTTCGCTACTTTTTCAGCAAGTTCCACAACGCGTGTTGAGTAACCCCATTCGTTGTCATACCAAGAAAGTACTTTCACTTTTGTACCATCCATCACCATTGTCGTACTACCATCGATAATAGAGCTGCGAGGGTCTGTTTTGTAATCTGAAGATACAAGTGGTTCAAATGACACACCAAGAATATCTTTCATGTCGCCTTCTGATTGTTTAATGAATGCATCATTCACTTGGTCTACAGTTACTTCTTGTTCAAGATCAACAACTAGGTCAACGAGTGACACGTTTGATACTGGTACACGCAGTGCCATACCATGTAGTTTACCATCTAGTTCTGGTAACACTAAGCTCAGCGCTTTTGCTGCACCTGTTGATGTCGGGATGATGTTCTCAGCACTTGAACGTGCACGTCTTAAATCTTTGTGTGGGTTATCTATGTTATTTTGGTCATTTGTGTACGCATGTACAGTCGTCATTAAACCGTTCTTGATTCCGAACGCGTCATTCAACACTTTTGCCACTGGTGCAAGACAGTTTGTCGTACATGATGCATTTGACACAACATCGTACATATCAAGATCTAGTTTGTCATCATTTACACCAAGGACAATCGTCTGTACGTCGTCACCTTTACCTGGTGCTGTTAAAATGACCTTTTTAGCGCCGGCTTTAATATGTGCTTTCGCTTTTGCACCTTCATTAAATGCGCCAGTTGCTTCTAATACGAGATCTACGCCTAACTCATCCCAAGGTAATTGTTCAGGATTACGCTCTGATGTAATTAAAATCTCACGTCCATCAACGATAAGTTTGTCACCTGCTGGTTCTACAATTTTACCGAATTTTCCATGAGTCGTATCATAGTTTATTAAGTGTGCGAGTGTTTTAGCATCATAGCTTGCGTTCACCGCAACAAGCTCTAATTCATCTGATTCCACAACGATTCTAAACACCATACGCCCGATTCTTCCTAAACCATTAATTGCAACTTTTTTCATTCTAGAATTCCCTCACTTAATCTCATTATTTTTAATAATTATAACATAGATACAAGCTATATTTCTTCGTTATTCAGTTTAGATAAAAATCCATCAATCTGTTGATAAAGCGCTTCTTTCGTCGTATTGTTATCAAACACGACATCGCTGCGCCTTTTCTTTTCATCCAAGTTCATTTGACTCGCTATTCTACTCTTTGCTTCTTCTTCAGAAAATCCATTACGTGTCATCAAACGCTCTAGTTGATTGTCATATGTCACATACACCGTGATGACAAAGTCACACATCTCATGTCGATTGTTTTCAAAAAGAAGTGGGATATCAAGGAATACATGATTTTCGGGTAAATACTTTTCTTGATCCTCTCGCATCAATCGCTTCACTTCTGGATGTGTGAACTGATTGAGTTGTTTGAGTTTATCTTTGTTATTAAACACAAGATTACCTAGTGCTTTACGATTAATTGTACGGTCTTCATTGACGATTTCTGGCCCGAAATAATTAACGATATTTTCGTAAGCCACTTGTCCCGGTTCCATAATTTTTTTTGCATAGACATCTGCATCAAGCACGATGTAGCCTTTATCTTTTAAGTAGTTGCTTGTCGTTGATTTTCCACTTGCAATGCCGCCTGTTAAACCAATTAATTTACCCATACTTCACCTCTGACACCGTCTGCAATAAAATGAATTTCTCGTATTAATCACTTTCGTTTGCACTTCGCCCTGACAGTTTGGACACACTTTCTTTTGATAGATCAAAAATCTATCTTGCATCGTTCCAGATTCTCCACTCGTGTTACGGTAATCTGAAATTGTCGATCCACCACGCTTTATTGCCTCATCTAAAATATCAATGATTTCTGCATGCAGTCGTGTCAATCGCTCTATAGAAACACGTGACGTCTTCCTTACAGGTGATATACCACTTCTAAACAATGCTTCATTGGCATAGATGTTGCCAACACCTGGAATAACCCGTGCATCCATAATGGCTTGTTTAATCGTCATCTGTTTATATCGCTCATGTGACGCGCGATCTAAAAACGACGCCAAACTTTGCGCATCATTATATTCTGGTGCCATCTCTTTAAATGGTTGAAATTCACTGATTTTCGGTACAATTCTCATCTCGCCAAAACGCCTGATGTCCGAATAGACAAGATACTTACCTGTCGATAGTTTAAATGTGACATGCGTGTGTGTTCGATAATTGGGTTCAGTAACCATCTCTGGCGCGTCCACGACAAAATATGCGCCGCTCATTCCTAAATGAGAAACGAGATTAAAGTAATGATTCTCGCGCATTAACGCAAAGTTTAAATACTTACCACGTCGTGAAACTGTGATGATCTGACTCCCCGTCACTTGTTCAAGAAACTCATCTAGATCATTTTTAACGATCGTTCGCTTGCCCGTCTCGTGACCGACGATTACTTTATCGGATACTTTGACAGATTCAATGGTACGCCCTTGAACGTGTGGCTGTAATTCTCTTTTTACTATTTCTACTTCTGGTAATTCTGGCACATTTCCACCTACTTCACTTCATACCAGTTGTTACCCTGGCCATAATCCACTTGTAAGTCAACGTCAAGCTCAACCGTATGTTCCATAATGTGTTGGATATGCGGGATAAACTGCTCGACATCTTTTTTATTGACCTCAAAGATCAGTTCATCATGAATTTGCAGTATCATCGTTGCATCAAAGTTTTTAGACTCTGGATGGTTTTCAAAGTCGACCATTGCTTTTTTAATGATATCCGCTGCACTGCCTTGGATTGGTGAGTTCAATGCTGTGCGCTCTGCAAAACTTCTTTGGTTGAAGTTTTTGCTATTTATGTCTGGTATATATCTGCGTCGTTTCATAATCGTTGACACATAACCATCGCGTCTTGCATCTTGCACGATTGATTTCATGAATGCATCGACTTTCGGAAATGATGCCAAATAGTTATCTATAAATGCTTTTGCATCTTTACGCGTGATATGCAGACTTTGACTCAAACCATAATCACTGATGCCGTAGACAATACCGAAGTTTACCGCTTTCGCATTACGACGCATCTCACTATCCACATCTTCTTTTGATACGTTAAAAACTTCCATCGCTGTTTTCGTATGGATATCGACATTTGTATTAAATGCATCCTGCATCGATTCATCACCAGTAATATGTGCAAGTACGCGCAGTTCAATCTGTGAGTAATCGAGTGCAACAAACACGTAATCTTCCCCACTCGGTACAAATGCACGACGGATTTCTCGACCTTCTTCGATACGAATAGGAATGTTTTGAAGGTTTGGCTCAAGTGAAGACAGACGTCCTGTTTGGGCAAGTGTCTGGTTAAAACGGGTATGAATCTTCCCCTCATCGCTCACTTCACCTTGTAATCCAATGACATATGTTGATTGCAACTTAGATAGCGTACGATATTGAAGTAAGTATTTAATAATGTCGTGTTTACCTTCAAGTGCTTCTAAAACATCAACAGCTGTTGAATAACCTGTTTTGGTTTTCTTGATGACTGGTAAATTCAGTTTTTCAAATAGAATGACGCCGAGCTGCTTTGTCGAGTTAATATTAAACGTTTCTCCAGCTAACTCGTGGATATTCGATTCGATATCGTCCAGACGTACTTGAATTTTTGTTTCCATGTCTTTTAATTGACTAATGTCAACGTTGACCCCACGGAGTTCCATTTCTGCAAGTATTTTCGTCAAAGGAATCTCTAAATCATACAGCAAATCGTGCATCTCATATGACTCAATCGTCTCATTCAGCTTATTACGTACATGATGGATTGCCTGAACTTTATCTTGTAAGAAGTCTACAAAATCTTCATCAGCAGGATTTTTCTTATTACGACCTTTGCCATAGAAAAACTCATCGCTGTTAATGTTGACACCGAACGGCTCAACCACTTCAGCAACGCCGATAATTTTAATGGATGGGTCTATTAAAAATGCAGCTAACATCATGTCTTCATCGAAATCTTTAAATTGAATACCAATTTTGTCGAGTAAGCATATATTGCGTTTTATGTCGTATGTGTAGATGGCATCTCTAGCTGATAAAAACTCCGCTAATTGTTCGTTATCAACATCTTCTACTTTACTTACGAATGTAGATCCTCCATCTGTGATAACGATATGTGTCGGAGTAGCTTTTAAATAGTTCTCACCGTTTGCTTCAACATAGAACGAAACCGATGGACCAAGATTCTTAAAATTATCGACTAGAGTCGTATTAAACTCAATCTTTTCTTCGACTTCTTTTGCTTCTACATTTTGAAGTAATGAATTAAATTCAAACTCTTTAAATATTTCGTATTTCTCTTCATTGTCTGTAGTGAATTCCAGATCATCAATCGTAAATTCCATTGGCACTTCTGTATATATCGTCGCTAAACGTTTTGAAAGTATCGCTTGCTCTTGAAAATTTGTTAAATTTTCATTGAGCTTTTTACCGCTGATTTCAGATAAGTTTTCTAAAACAGATTCGACAGAACCGTACGTGTGTAACAGTCTTAACGCAGTCTTCTCACCGACACCTGGTACACCTGGAATGTTGTCTGACTTGTCACCCATTAAACCTTTTAGATCGATGACTTGTTCTGGTGTAATATCCATTTCTTCACGAATGACTTCAGGTGTAATCTGGTCAACTTCTGAGATACCTTTTTTAGTAAAATATACAGTCGTATTCTCACTAGCAAGTTGAGTCAAGTCTCTATCACCTGTGACGATGATCGTCTTTACTTTTTCTTTGTCAGCTTGTTTAGATAGTGAACCGATGATGTCATCCGCTTCGTATTCTTCTGCTTCGTATCGCTTGATACCATATGCATCAATCAGACGACGGATTGGCGCGAATTGCTCTCCTAGTTCAGGTGGTGTTTTTTGTCTACCACCTTTATATTCCGTATATTCCTTATGTCTAAAGGTTGATTTACCTGCGTCGAAAGCGACCAACATGTGCGTGGGCTGCTCATCTTCTATAAGGCGTTCTAACAATCTTGCATAACCAAAAATTGCATTTGTATGAAGACCACTTTTGTTACTCAATAATGGTAATCCGTAAAATGCACGGAACGCAATACTATTTCCATCAATCAAAATAAGTTTTTTCATCATGTTACCTACTTTGTAAATATTTATTATCTTAAATTATACCGTTTTCTCTACTATCTTTAAATCATTACATGATTTCTATGTAATATGACACACATTAAAAAGCCACCTTGTGATTCCATAAGGGAACCGATCAAGGTGGCGATAACAATCATTACATATTTTTAACGAGTTCTTCACCAAACTCAGAACATTTAACTTCTGTCGCACCGTCCATCAGACGTGCAAAGTCATATGTCACTACTTTGGAAGCAATCGTTTTTTCCATAGACTGTGTAATTAGGTCAGCAGCTTCCTGCCATCCTAAATGCTCTAGCATTAACACACCGCTTAGAATAACAGATGAAGGGTTTACCTTATCAAGTCCTGCATATTTTGGTGCTGTTCCGTGTGTTGCTTCAAAAATTGCGTGACCAGTTTCATAGTTAATGTTCGCACCTGGTGCAATACCGATACCACCCACTTGTGCAGCGAGTGCATCTGAAATATAGTCACCATTTAAGTTCATTGTTGCGACAACATCAAAATCTCTTGGACGCGTTAAGATTTGTTGTAAGAAGATATCTGCAATTGCATCTTTAACGATTAATTTACCTGCTGCTTCAGCTTCACCTTGTGCTTTATCGGCAGCTTCACGACCTTCTGCTTCAACAATCTTATCGTATTCGTTCCAAGTGAATACTTTGTCACCGAATTCTCTTTCCGCTAAATCATAGCCCCATGATTTAAACGCACCTTCAGTAAACTTCATGATGTTACCTTTGTGAACGAGTGTAACATTTTTTCTGTTATTATCGAGTGCATACTGGATTGCGGAGCGTACTAAACGTTCCGTACCCTCTTTAGATACAGGCTTAATACCGATACCCGATGTCTCAGGGAAACGAATATTTTTCTGACCCATTTCTTCAGTTAAGAATTTAACGACTTTCTGTACATCATCAGAACCTTCTTTAAATTCAATTCCTGCATAGATGTCTTCAGTATTTTCGCGGAAGATGACCATATCTGTATCTTCTGGACGTTTAACTGGTGAAGGTACACCTGTGAAGTATCGAACAGGTCTTAAGCAAGCAAATAAGTCTAGCTCCTGACGAAGTGCAACGTTCAATGAACGGAATCCGCCACCGATTGGTGTCGTCAATGGTCCTTTAATTGCAATTAAATACTCATCGATCGTATCGAGTGTTTCTTGTGGTAACCATTCGCCCGTTTGGTCAAATGCTTTTTTACCTGCAAGCACTTCTTTCCACTCAATTTTTTTCTCGCCATTATACGCTTTTTCAACCGCTGCATCTAATACTTTTACTGCTGCGCTCCATATATCTGGACCTGTTCCATCACCTTCGATGAATGGAATAATCGGATTATTTGGTACATTTAATACACCGTTCGTTGTTGATACTTTTTCTCCAGCCATGTATATCCTCCTAAAATTATATTAATTTCTCTCATCAATTGATGTATATTTTCTTACATCTGGGCCGACATACTCCGCACGTGGTCGAATCAGACGGTTGTCAGCATATTGCTCAAGAATATGCGCTAACCAACCTGACACACGACTCAATGTGAAGATCGGAGTAAATAAATCATGATCGATACCCAGTGAGTGATAGACTGTCGCACTGTAGAAGTCTACGTTTGGCAATAAACCTTTTTCATTCTTCACAATTTCAGCAATGCGAGATGACATTTCATGAAGTTCAGGTTCGCCTTGTTGTTCAGTTAACAACTTAGACATCTCTTTTAAGTACTTCGCACGTGGGTCACCTTCTTTATACACGCGGTGTCCCATACCCATAATTTTTTCTTTATTTTCAAGTTTACTGTGAATGTACGCATCCACGTTATCAAGTGAACCAATTTCACCTAACATTTTCATTACTGCTTCATTTGCACCACCATGAAGTGGTCCTTTTAAAGCACCTGCTGCAGCAACGACACCTGAATATATATCTGATAATGTCGCCACACATACACGTGCAGTAAATGTAGAAGCATTTAACTCATGATCTGCATGAAGAATCAACGCTTTATTGATTGCTTCTTCTTCAACATCACTTGGTAACTCACCATTTAACATATATAAGAAATTTGCTGCGAATGAAAGGTCAGAATTTGGTTCTATAATATCTTTGTTATTTCTAACACGTGCTATTCCCGCAACAAGTGAAGCGACTTTCGCTTGAATGCGAATTGCTTTTTCCTTGTTCTTTTCTTCACTCATATCATCTGCATCTTCATCAAAATGAGCCAACATAGAAATCGATGTACGCAGTGCTGCCATCGGATGCACCTTCGTTAAATCATAAGATTTAAGATGTGCTTTCATACCATCTTCTAAGCTCATGTATGAATTTAGTTTTGCTTTGAAATCAGCAAGTTCTGCTTTGTTAGGCAACTTTTGATTCCAAATAAGATAAACGACTTCTTCAAACTGAGCATTCTCTGTTAAGTCGTCAATTTCATAACCACTATATGTCAATTGCGTTCCGATAATCGAGCTAATTTTCGTCTCAGCCGCAACGATACCTTCGAGACCTTTCTTTTCTGCCATATTCATTCTCCTTTGTAGATTTTATCAATGTCAGGGTAAGACATTTTTGTATCCTTATATATAATTTTAAAGTATTTGAATGAACTTCTCAATATAAGAAACATTTATAGTACTTATTTATAATGATAAGTTTTTGTTACTCAGCATCCTCATTATCTGTACCTTCTACTTCTGTTTCATCAGTTTCAGCTTCTTCATCTGATTCAAACGAATCGACATTCTCTTCTGCCTCTTCCTCTGTCACTTCATCATTACCTTCAGATGCGCCTTCTGGTGAAGATAATTCTGATGGTGCACCATCAGGTAACACGATAAAATCAATGTTGCCGACATTCAATACTTCAATATCTGTTTGGATACCGATATCGGAATCTGTCGTTGTAATCGTAATATTTAAGTTTGCATCCGTGTAAACAAAATCGCTATTAAAATTAATTTCTACTTCACCGCTCACATCTTCTGCACGTTCTTCAAACAATGCTAAATCATTTTCATCAAGGAATGGTGTTAAATCACTCAATTCATTAATCTCACTAATGATTGTATAGCCATCCGTCGAGTTTGTTAATTCAGCTTCGCTAAACTTATCCAGTGTTTCTAGCAAATCACCATAAGTGGCCCCTTCATTTGTGATGTCTGCCTCTAGGTCAGTAAACTCTTCATTTCTATGTGTGAAGCTGTTGCCATCTTGTAAATAATAATGCGTGACTGTATTACCATCACTATCTAAAAACTGAAGCTGTAAATTCCCATCTTCATCTATCATTGTCGACGAAGTACTATCTGTGATATCTTCTTCAATCGTCATCTGAGTCGTCAACACGACTTCGTGACTGATGACATCACCATGAAGTGATTGAGCTTCTTCGATTACAGCTGCTGCGGTATCGATCGTTTCTTCGCTTGTTTCTTCACTTGTCTCTTCTGATTCCTCTTCGTCTGTACTTTCCTCTTCTGTATCCACTTCTTCTTCTGGTTCTTCTTCAGGTTCATCGTTACCACAGGCAGCAAGTAATAGTACAACGCCTGTTGCTAATAAAATCTTCTTCATACAAACACTCCTAACTCCGTAAGGTTATAATACTTTCGCGTGACCGTTAAAGACATTGTTCTGTTCTGAATCCACGGTTACGGTCATATCATTTTTCAAGATTGTCAATGCTTCTTTTGCACCGACTATCGTTGGTAATTCTAAGTTTAATCCGACGATTGCACCGGTAGAAGTCAGTCCACCTTCAACCGTTACCAGTGCTGCTGCTTCTTTCAAATACGGTGTCATCTCTTGAGTGACTGACTGAACAACAACGACTTTGTTTGCAAGTTGTGTCTCTGATAAATCCTCAATGGTATGCACAATTAATACTTGGCCAACCGCACTTTTACGTCCGATCCCTTGTGCTCGAATCAACACATCACCAACGATGTGCAGTTTCATTAAGTTCGTCGTACCCGCTTCACCAGTCGGTACACCAGCAGTGATGATTAATAAATCCCCTGTTGAGGCATACCCTTTTTCAATCGTCACAGAGACAGATGTGTTTAACACACCATCTGTATCATATATGCCATCCGTAACAATCGGTGTAACCCCCCACACAAGTTGCAATTGTCTCGCAACATATTCGTGCGGAGTAACAGCAATGATATTCGATTTCGGACGATATTTTGAGATCATGCGTGCAGTGTGACCCGATTCAGTTGAGGCAACAATTGCTTTTGAATCAAGGTTAAGTGCAGTATGTGCTACCGATACACCAATCGCAGTGACAAGATTCGTTTCTTGTTGTTTCGTACGATACGATAACATTTTTTTATAGTCTTGTGCTTCTTCTGCTCTTACTGCGATCTTTGCCATCGTGCTTACCGCTTCTTCAGGATAATCTCCTGCAGCTGTCTCACCACTTAACATTACCGCATCGCTGCCATCGTAGATTGCATTTGCAACGTCACTTGCTTCTGCACGTGTACAGCGTGGATTATGTTGCATTGAATCTAACATTTGCGTTGCCGTAATGACCGGTTTACCAAGTTCATTACAGATGCGAATCAGGTCCTTTTGAACCATCGGCACGCTCTCCGGTGGAATTTCAACACCCATGTCACCGCGTGCAACCATCAATCCTTCTGATACTTCAAGGATTTCATGGATGTTATCAATACCCTCTTGGTTTTCAATCTTTGGAATGATGTTAATGTAATTCGCATCATTATTTTCTAACAGTTCTCTAATTTCCAATACATCGCTATTGCTTCTGATAAATGATGCAGCAATAAAATCTACTTTTTCTTCAATACCAAATAAAATATCAGCTTTGTCTTTCTCCGTTAATCCAGGTAGTTTCAGCGATACGCCAGGTACGTTCACACCTTTTTTATTTTTCAACAGACCGTTGTTCATTACTTTACAAGTGATTGTCCCATTGGCTTTATCGATGGATTCTACGATCAATTCAACCAGTCCATCATCTAGCAAAATGGTATCTGACTCTGAAATATCTTCAATTAATTGATCATAAGTAACAGAGAATCGTTCATTATTTCCGAGTACTTCAGTCATTGAAATGTCGATCGTTTGTCCTCTCTCTAACTCGACTTGATCATTTTCCATATTGTGTGTGCGGATTTCAGGCCCTTTCGTGTCGAGTAAAATTGCGACCGTCTTATCCAATTTTCTTGCAATCATTCTTATGTTGTCAATTCTCGCTTTATGCTCCTCGTGGTCTCCGTGTGAGAAGTTAAGTCTAGCAACATTCATTCCTGCTAAAATTAGTTTTTCTAACATTTCTGGTGATTCAGATGCCGGACCGATCGTACAGACGATTTTTGTTTTACGCATTGATATCCTCCTAAATAGATAGCTCTTTCGATAATTTATATAGTTTTTCATCGTATGGTTGTGCTTCTTTAAATACTTGATGAAATTCAGTTTTGTTTAGTTCGTTGTTCATCATCCCAACGGCATAACCACTTTCTCCAGCCGTTAATAATTCTACTGCGTATGCGGCTAGCCTCGATGCGAGCACACGGTCGCGCCCAGATGGTTTACCACCTCGTTGAATATGTCCGAGTACACTTTCTCTTGTATCGACGTTGATGTAGTGTCGTAGTTCCTTCCCGCATTCCGCAGCTGACATCACGCCTTCAGCGACGATGATAATCGAATGCTTTTTACCACGATCCATACCCATTTGGATACGTTCTGCAACTTCTTTAATATCCATCGGCGACTCAGGGATAAGAATTGTCTCCGCACCACCGGCAACGCCTGCCCATAATGCCAAATCCCCTGCATGACGACCCATAACTTCAATGATAAACGTACGTTCATGACTCGTCGCAGTGTCTCTGATTTTATCGACTGAGTCGATAATCGTATTGAGTGCTGTATCAAAACCAATTGTAAAGTTAGTTCCATAGATATCATTATCAATCGTTCCAGGGACACCAATTGTTGCAATGCCTTCTTCATGCAAACGCTGTGCACCATGAAATGATCCGTCACCACCGATTACAATCAGTTTATCAATACCATGATTCTTTAAATGTTCAATTGCTTGTTTACGTGCTTCTTTATTTTTAAATTCAGGACAGCGTGCGGAATACAGTACAGTACCACCGCGTTGGATAATGTCACCAACATCACCAAGTTCTAGCTTTTTAATGTTGCCTGTCATCAAGCCTTGAAAACCTTGATAGACGCCATAGACCTCTATACCATTGAAAATACTTTTTCTGACGACGGCGCGGATTGCTGCATTCATTCCAGGTGAATCTCCACCGCTTGTTAAAACCGCAATTTTCATTTGAAAGTGCCTCCAAAATCTATAAATTCACTTCTTAAAAATACCATATTATATATACCCTATTCTATACTAATTAAAGGATGATTAAGAACTTTTAACCCAATTTGCACAATCATTACAATTGAATTGACACGATTCAAAAAAACTGAGGCAAATGCCCCAGTTTCTTATTAGTTTTTATTCTTCAATTTCTTCAAACTGACCGATGTTCATATACTTTTCAAATCGGTCCTCTTTTAATGCGTCACCATCGAGTGCTTTTAACTCTTTTAAATGTTTTTCAATCATTTCATCAACACTCGAGAACATCGCTGGTTTATCTTTATGTGCACCACCGAGTGGTTCTTTGATAATATCATCGGCGATTTTTAGTTCGAATAAATCATTCGCTGTAATCTTGAGCGATTCTGCTGCTATTTCCTTAAGTGCAGCGTCTTTAAATAATATACTCGCAGCGCCTTCTGGAGATATGACTGAGTAAGTAGCATTTTCGAGCATAAGCAGTCGATTACATACGCCAAGTGCGAGTGCGCCACCTGAACCACCTTCACCGATAACAATACTGATCACAGGCACTTTTAAGCCGGCCATCTCAACTAAGTTTCGTGCGATTGATTCACTCTGACCACGTTCTTCGGCAGCTTTACCTGGGTACGCACCTTTCGTATCGACGAAACAGATGATCGGACGATTGAATTTATCAGCTTGTTTCATTAGGCGAAGTGCTTTGCGGTATCCATCTGGATGTGCCATACCGAAGTTACGTGTAATATTGTCTTTCGTGTTTTCACCACGCTGATGGCCAATTACTGTAACAGGCTTGCCCTTATACGTTGCAATACCACCGATTACTGCTTTGTCGTCACTGTAGACACGGTCGCCGTAAAATTCGATATAATCTTCAAATAATGCGTCAATATATTGCTTTGATGTCGGACGTTCAATAAACCGTGCAATTTCAACACGTTGCCATGGTTTTAAATGATTATAAATTTCCTCTTGCTTATCAACAAGTTTGCGTTCAAGAAACTCTATTTCTCGCGTCAAATCCTGTTTGTTTTTTGTCGCATATTTTTGTAATTCTTTAATTTTTTCATCGAGTTCAACGAGTGGTCGTTCAAAAGAAAATGCCATCGGTTATACCTCCTTGTGTATGCTTAATATTTTCGACAATGTCCGCTTCATGTCTGTGCGATTAACAACACGATCAAGCTGACCATGTTTCACAAGAAATTCCGCTGTCTGGAAGTCATCTGGCAACTTTTCTTTTATTGTCTCTTCAATAACACGTCGCCCAGCAAACCCAATCAGTGCGCCCGTCTCAGCCAAGTTAATATCGCCGACAGATGCAAAGCTTGCTGACACACCGCCTGTTGTTGGATTCGTCATATATGCAATATAAAGTAGCCCTGCTTCATCGTGGCGCTTTGCCGCAACACTCACCTTTGCCATCTGCATCAATGAAATGATACCCTCTTGCATTCGAGCACCACCTGAAGCGGTGAAAATAATGATGGGCAAGCGATTTTCAGTCGCATATGTAAAGCTGCGCGCTAGCTTTTCACCAACGGCACTTCCCATACTCCCCATTCTAAATCGAGAATCCATGACACACACGACGGCTTCATTACCGTATATCATGCCGCGAGCTGTAAGCACTGCTTCATTTAACCCCGTCTTTTTCATGTCCCCTTCTAATTTTGACTCATAGTCCGGAAAATCAAGTGGATTCACCGATACTATTCCGTTGAAGAGTAACTCGTATTCACTGTTATCCATGAGCGCATCTAAGCGGTCGGGAGCAGTAAACGGCATATGATGATTACAATTCCCACAGACGTTTAAACGCTTCTTTAAGTCTTTAGTAAATAATATTTTTTTACAGTTCGAACATTTGGTCATAATTGCTTCGTTTTGATCAGAAGTATCTTTATTTTGTATCTCAATTGCACGTTTATTTAACTTACTAAACAAATCTTTTAACATCATTTAAAATAGCCTCCAACTGTTTTCACTCAGTTAACCGAATATCTACAGGGGCAATTGCTTCAAGTAATATTGGTATATGTTCTCGTGTGATGTATCCGAGTGGTGTTTTTTGCTCAAAATCAATGACAGGAATTCCCATTGAATCAAGTTGATTGATTACATTATACTGATTAATGTTCCGAATATAAATTAATTTCGTGTTTTTAATTTTGAAATCCGTATATTCATCAATTGTCATTAAGTTATTAATGACGAGTTGATCTTTCCCATCACGTTTTTTTATTGCCCCATTTGCAACGACTGTCTGTTCTTTAATTAAATGAAATACGTCTCCATAAGTTGAAGGAAATATGACTGCATCCATTTCAATTTGCCCATCGCTCACAGTGAGAAATGCCATGTCTTGATTACGCTTTGTTTTTATCTTGCGTATGTCCGTTAAATAGACGAGATAATCGCCCACATTCTCTTTATCACTCAATCGTGCAGGTCGCGCGAATTCCAGTGCCTTTCGCTCTTCGATTATCGGATGATCACTGATAAAAAAACCAAGGACTTCTTTTTCAAAATTCAGCTTATCCAACACTGGCATTTCTTCAATATGTTCGGCTTTAAAATGGAAACCCATCTCGCTTAATACAGATTGATGCGCATAATTTTCATCTGCAACAGACACGCCAGACACCATTTGCAACAACTGCTTTCTTGAATAACCAAAGCTATCTAGCGCACCGCTTTTTATGAGTGCTTGAATGGCATTTTTATTGAGTGATTTATCATCAATTCTACTATTTAACTCGAAGAGATCTTTAAATGCACCGTTTTCGTTGCGTTCTGCTACGATGCGTTTTGCGAGTTCTACATTGATTCCTTTAATAAATGCTAATCCGAGCCGAATGTTTTCATTTGTTGTATTAAACACTTGTGATTCGTTGATACACGGCGGTTCAACTTTAATCTTATAGACATCCATCTCTTTAATTAAATCATTCAATTTCGTCGCATCACTACGATTGTCCATCAGCATCGTCTGGAAGAATATATGACGGTAGTACAGTTTAATATAAGCCATCCAATAAGAAATCTTAGAGTAAGCAACCGCGTGAGATTTTACAAAACCATACGATTCAAACTTTTGAATGTAGTTATATATTTCTTCAGCAACGGATTGATCATAGCCCTTATTTAAGGCACCGGCAATAAACTTCGAACGCATGGATGACAGTGCATCATGATCTTTTTTACTCATCGCACGACGTAAAATATCAGCTTCGCCGTATGTAAATCCACCAAACGACACGACGATTTGCATAATTTGTTCTTGGTAAATAATGACACCATATGTACTTTTTAAAATATGTTCTAAATCAGGATGAAGGTACTTAATATTCTCTGGATTTCTCTTCCCTTCAATAAAAGTAGGGATACTTTCCATCGGACCTGGTCTGTATAGAGATACCATCGCCACGAGTTCATTAAAGTTTGATGGTTTCACTCGTCGGAGTGCCTCACGTATACCTTGTGATTCAAATTGGAAAATACCAGTCGTTAATCCAGAAGAAAATAAGTTAAAAATACGTGGGTCATGTGATTCAATGTCAATATCAGACAATTGAAATGACGGGTTTACACGCTTGATGTTTTGAATCATATATTTAATATGTGTCAGCGTCTTAATAATTAATATATCGATCTTCAACAGTCCTACTGCTTCGACCTGTTCCATCGGCCATTGTGACATTAAGAAACGCCTTTGACCATCATACTCAAACGTCACTGGAATGCTTTTATTGATCGGTGCATCCGAAATTAAGACACCTGATGCATGTGTGACAGTGTGGTTTGGTAAATTTATAATTTTTTGTACAAGTTGTTCGAGTACGATATATTTCTCATCGACATCACGGAGGTCTTGAAATGCTTTTGAGTTAAACACATCAGGAGAATCATTCGCCGATCTAAGAATACTCGAGATGTAATTTAGCTCCTCTGTTGAAAAGTCCAACACCCGTCCAATTGCACGCGTTGCAGCACGAAGCGATAGGCGGCTAATATTCGCAATGTGTGCCACATGCATTTCTCCATATGTATCAATTAAGTAATCGATCACTTCATTGCGTCTCACGTCATCAAAATCAATATCGATATCTGGCATCGTCACGCGTTCTGGGTTTAGAAACCGTTCGAAAACCAAGTCATATTTTAAAGGATCAATCTCTGTAATGTTAAGTAGATACGCGACTAAACTTGCACTGGAGGATCCACGGCCAGGGCCAACTAATATACCACTCCGTTTAGCAAAACTTACTGCATCATGAACAATTAAAAAGTATGACTCGTATGACATATTACATATGACATCATACTCATACTTTAGTCGTTCATGATACTCTTTTGTCGCTGGTGTTTTATCTGGTAGAGCTGTTATTAGCAGTTGCCATAAATAATCTTTCGCACTTAAATTCGTGTTGTGTTTAAACGATGGTAATGTGCGTTCTACACGCGGTAAATTCACACGGCACTTCTCTACTAGTTCACGGTGATTATTCAATAAACTGCGTTCTTGCTCGGTTAAATCACTCATTAATCGAACGTAATGATCGCCTTCTGTATGAACTAAGTCATGTGCATCAACGCGTGTATTATCACGAATTGCTTCAACGACTGTGAGTACCGATTCATCTTTAGCATTTAAATAGTAACTTGGCTTTATGAAGAGTTGAGTTAAATCAGGTTCATTCATCAGATGTGATTGATACATATCATCGCTCGGAATATTCAGCACTGACTTAAGTGTGAGACTCTCTTCACGTAAGAAGACGATGAGACATTCATCCATCATTGTCGCTAGCGTTTCAGCTGGAATAGTTTCCGTTTGTTTGAACGTGAAGTATGCAGAAATACGTATTAGCGCACGAAATCCTGTTTCATTTTTTGCATACGTAATAATTGTGTAAGTCGTCTCACCGTACGACACAGCAACTTCCATACCAACGATCGGTACCACATTATGTTTGCGCGCTAATTTTATAAACGGATATACACCGTGTAGGCGATTGCGATCGGTAATTGCAACTGCCGATTGATTGTCTCGAGATACTTTTTCTACGAGGTCATCTAGTCGTATTGCACTTGACAAAAAATCATAACCACTGCGTACATTCAAGTTAATCATCATATCACCTAACGTTGAATTAATCGTTCTTCAGCTTTGTGTTCAGCGCATCAATAATTGCTTCAATGCGCTTCATGCTACTTGCACGAACACCGCTAGCAAGCGGATGCCCACCACCGCCGTAATAATCCGCAACATCGTTAATAACGACTTTTTTCGAGCGTAATCTCACCCGATAAAAATCGTCTTCTTCAATCGCAAGAAACCAAACTTTAACATCTTCAATATCTCTAAAAACATTAACAAGTAAACTTGCTTCACTCGATGTTACATCATACTTCTCTAATGCTTCCTTAGAGACAACGGTATATAGTAGTCCATGTTCATTGAGCACTGCGTTATCAATGAGATAACCAGTAAACTTAAACGAATTGTATGAAGTCTTCGACAATTCATTCTGCATGGCTGTTGCATCAAAATCAAACGATCTGAGTTCACTTGCTACGCGGAGTGTTGTTTTACTTGTGTTGTCATATAAAAACCTGCCAGTATCACCGACTATACCCGCATATAAAAGACGTGCTGACTCCGAATCAAGATAATCATTCTCGTATCCCCAGCAATTTGCAAGTAAGTAGATCAGTTCACTTGTCGACGATACGCTTGTCTCAACGATATTGATTGAACCAAATTCATCGAGATTCGGATGATGGTCGATCTTAACAATTTCTTTGACATTCGTTAAGTCACCATCAATGCGTTCTACATTTGCTGTATCTACAACGATAGCTAGCGGCTCATCAAGTGTTTCATATGCATCCATATATCCCAAAACATTTGCTAGTGATGGTTCGTCCTCACCGAATGCACGAATTTTTTTGGATGGAAATATATTTTCTAGGATTTTTTTCAGACCGAGCTGTGCGCCAAGCGCATCAGGATCTGGTCGTTGATGTCTTAAAATAATGATGTTGTCATATCGATTAATTAAGTTTAATAATGGTTTAAAATTTGCTTTAAGTGCGTCTAATTTATGAATCTCGTTTAAAATCAAGGTTAATTCATCCCTTTAACATTTACTAAAATACGTCTTTAAATTATACTATATAATTGATTGGAGTTGTATTTATGGACATAGAAACAATCTATACACTTGTCGTTTCCATTCTCATCACACTCGCATTTATTGCGTTTGCTCTATTTATTTTTTATAAAGTGAAACAAGTGCGAACGGAACAATTTCGAGGTGGCCGTAGACAATATTATAATTCTTTATCGAGGATATGGTTTGGAGCGTTTCTCATCATATTTGGTACGAGTACGATCGTACAGTTCCAAACAGGTGTTGCATACATAATTGGTGCTGTGTTTATATTCTTCGGATTATTGAATATATTATCGTTCAACCGCAGACGCAAACACTTTAAGAGCGTTATCCCCGATGAGGATCGAGAGATCAATGAATGGTATGAAAGCCAAAACAAAGATGCTTCTTTTAAGCATTCTTCGACAAAAGTGTTATCAAAAAAACGCGTGTAATTTCACGCGTTTTTATTTTGTTCATATATTTGTACTTGTAATAATGCTTTTGAATATATGACGTTGTGACTCTCTGCCTCCACTTCAAGGCGTAAAAACTGATGCCCAATATCAATGACGACACCGCTGAGCGTAATTTCTTGTTGGAGTTGTATGACCTTCATTTGAGTCACGTGATACGTATCAATATGATAGCTATAAATATTATATGATGAAAGCACTGTCCGGACGAGTTTTTCAACAAGTGACATAAAGCTGCTTTCTTTTAAACTCCCAAACTCATCCGTCATCATGGGTAACACTTCTACAGTTAGCTTGTTATCAGATAAATCGATTCGTCTTTCTATGACATTTTCATTTAAGTCTTCACCGAACAATTTCTCAGGTACCATTTCCTTAAAGACATCTCTTCGATGCACGACACCAACAAACTGACCATCTTCAACGACCGGTAAAATATTAAGTTGCTCCCACGTCATCAATTGTCGCATACGCTTTAATGTTGTTTTTGGCGCGAGCTCGATATCATCAATAATAAAATTTTTATAGTTATGTTCGTCCACAATATGCAGTTCTGATGATTTCACTGTCCCGAGGTAGCGGTTTTTATCGACAAGTATTGTAATTTTATCGTTTGGGATGTAAGTGAGTCTATTTGACTTATAGATGTCTAAAACATAGGATTGTTCTTTCATTACGAAGTCCGCTGCACGTATCATTTCGTTACTGAGAGACATGCTGTATATTTCACGTTGAATTGTCGTTGCGACAGTAAACGTGTCATATGGTGTCGAGATAACTGGTAATTTTAATGCTTGTGCTTCTTTTAAAATATCAGAGGACATACCAAACCCACCGGTGATGAGTAGCCCCGTATTCGTTTTTAATGCTGCTCTTTGAACATCTTCCCGGTTTCCAATGATCAGTAGCGCACCTGGTTCTAAGTACGCTTTTAATGCACCCAGTTCCATCGCACCGATGATAATACGGCCGACTGTTTTCTCAAGCTGTTCTGAACCCGATATCAACTGACCGTTCGTGATCTGTTTAATCTGTTCGAATGTTAACTCTTTAACATTCTCAACTTCCCGCTTCGTAACTCGAATGGATCCTACACGTGGAATTGTTTTTACAATGCCCTCTTTTTCTGCTTGTTTAATCGAACGATAAGAGGTCCCTTCAGACACGTCTAGATGTGAAGAGATTTGACGGACCGATATTTTAGCACCTTCTTCAAGGCTATATAAATACTCCATAATGCGTTCGTGTTTACTCAAGCGAATCACCTACTTTTACATCCATTATACCCATCTTTAAATATCTATAGAATCGCCTGACTTTAAGACATTAACCTTTTTATCGACTTTGTTAACAAATTGATCCGTGTCCACTTCAATTGGTGGGAAAGTATTGTAATGAATAGGTATTGCAAGATCGGTGTTTAACATTTCGTTGACTGCATACGCAGCATCATCAATGCCCATCGTAAAATTATCACCGATCGGTACAAATGTAGCATCGAATGGACCATACATATCAGAAATCAATTTAATATCACCGAATAACCCCGTATCACCCATATGATAAAATTTAGCGTCATCATTCGAGACAATTACACCTGCTGGCATACCCGTATAATGCACAGTACCGTCTTCCATTTCGTAACTTGAGCTGTGGAACGCATGAACAAATTTAACTGTGCCAAATTCAAATGATTTCTGTCCACCGATTCCCATATTAACCACTTCACAATCAAGCGTTGCCATAAGATTCGCCAATTCATTTACGGCGATTACTGGTGCATTATGTTTCTTTGCAAGTTCGACAGTATCACCCACGTGGTCGTTATGTCCATGCGTTAAAATAATATAATCTACTTCAACATCTTCCACGCTAATATTGCATTGTCCGTTATCACTGATAAATGGATCAATAATCACTTTCTTACCATTGCTCTCAAAGTATACGACTGAATGACCATAATACGTAATTTTCATTTTGATTTACTCTCCTTTTCAAGCTGTTTATCAGTATCCTAGTACCCTTAACATGATAAAATTATACATGAGGTGACACAGATGAAATACATTAACTTAAGTCAAACACTATCGAGTTCTGCATCGAGTCAAATATTTAGTGAAAATGACTTAGAATTAGCAAACTTGGTGTTAATAGAAGCAAAGAAAGAGATGCACCCAAATATCGAACTGTTTGCATCCATTAATTACATACGAGAATCACAACAATTTTTAAATGAGCAACTGATGCTTGCTGCAACATCAAAAATTCTTGAACATACAGATGGTGTCGTTGTTGATGAAGTCTTTACTAACGATCATCATGGATTGAATGATAGGTTTTTAAAGGAATTGAGCATGTCAGTCGGTCAAAAACATTTAATAATCGGCCCGACGTTTAGTCAAGTGCCATCATTTTTACAAAGTAAGTTAATCGAAGAATTGATTAATTTTGATGTTTCAGGTGTGATGTACGATGTACGAAAAAATGACATGGAAGATTACGCTGCATTACAACCTTTAGCAAAATTACTCATGCATGTGAAGAAGCGAACATCTATCATACCGCTTGTTAAAACGAAAGAAGACGCTGACACGCTTGGTAAAATACTGCCTGTCAACGTCATTGCTATAGAAGAATAGAATTTAAAAAAGTACACCGAATTGGTGTACTTTTTGTATACATATTTAATTAAACACGCGCAAGCACTTCATACACGTCTTCGTATTCTAATCCTTGTGCTTCTGCAACTGCTTTAAATGTCACTTTACCATCTAACGTGTTAATACCTAAAGCAATTGGACCGTTGTCTAATGCAGCTTGTTTATAACCTTTAGAAGCAATCTGTAACCCATACAGCATCGTCGCATTGTTTAGTGCGACTGTAGATGTTCTTGGCACAGCACCAGGCATGTTCGCCACAGCGTAATGCACCACGTCATGTTTTACATATGTCGGATCATCATGCGTTGTAATCTTATCCGTCGTTTCAAAAATACCACCTTGGTCAATTGCAATATCAATGATAACTGAACCTGGATCCATTGATTTAATCATTTCTTCTGTAACTAAACGCGGTGCACGTGCACCTGGAATAAGTACAGCACCGACAACAAGATCACTTGATTTTACTTCATCAGCAATGTTCAATGGGCTCGACATCATCGTTTGAATACTTGATCCAAACAAGTCATCCAACTCTCTTAAACGTGCAGGACTTAAGTCAATAATTGTTACATCTGCACCTAAACCGACAAGAATTTTTGCGGCATTTGTTCCGGCAACACCACCGCCGATTATTGTGACTTTCGCTTTTTTAACGCCTGGTACACCACCGAGTAGAATACCTTTACCACCTTTAATTTTTTGTAAGTATTCTGCACCGATTTGCGCTGCCATTCTTCCTGCAACTTCACTCATTGGTGTAAGTAGTGGTAGGCTTCTGTCCGGCAACTGGATTGTTTCATATGCAATGGAAACAACTTTTTTCTCAAGTAATGCTTGAGTGAGTGCTTCCTCAGGTGCGAGGTGTAGATATGTAAATAATATTAATCCTTCTTTGAAGTAATCATATTCAGATTTAAGTGGCTCTTTAACTTTAACCACCATGTCAACATCCCACGCTTGTGCTGCAGATTCTACAATTTCTGCACCTTGCGCTCTAAAATCTTCATCAGTAAAGTTAGAACCTTCACCGGCGCCAGATTCCACTAATACTTTATGTCCAGCGAGCACATATGCATGTACCCCACCTGGTGTTAAACCCACTCGATTCTCGTTGTTTTTAATTTCTCTTGGTACTCCGATTAACATTTGGCATACTCTCCTTTTTAATGATTGTATCATAGAAAATATAGATAATGTATCCTTATTTTATGCATAAAAAAGCATGAATATATGTTATAATATAAGTATAAGAAATAGGATGAATATAAATTCAAAAGGAGGAATTTTTCGTGGAAAAGTACAACAATATTATGATTGCAGTCGATGGTTCTCGTGAAGCAGAGTGGGCATTTAACAAAGCAGTTGAACTTGCTACACAAAATGATGCAAAGCTATCAATTATCAACATCATTGATACGCGTTCATTTGCAGCATTAGAGCAATATGACAGAAACGTTGCGGATAAGTCTAGAGAGTTTTCAGAAAACCTTCTCGATGGTTACGAAAAAATTGCAAAAGAAGCGGGTATTGGTGAAGTATCTAAAATTATTGATTTCGGTTCTCCAAAAGCTATTTTACCGAGAAAAGCTGTAGAGAAAACTGGTGCAGATCTCGTTGTCTGTGGTTCAACTGGTTTAAACGCAGTGGAACGCTTCATCATCGGTTCAGTATCTGAAGCGGTCGTTCGTAACTCAGAAGTCGATGTTCTTGTTGTAAGAACAGAGAAAATCCCACAATCATTCGAGCCAGTCGTTGCACAACCTGAAAAGTTAGAGCCTGAAGTAGAATAACATCGTACGTAAAAAGCAGCGCATTGAGTAAAAACTACTCGACGCGCTGCTTTTTTATTTTTATCCTTGTGTCAATCTAACAACATCTCTAGCAATCATCAGCTCTTCCTCTGTCGGTATAATTATAATTTTTACCGGACTGTATGGATGATTTAAGAAGACTTCTTCCCCACGCACTTTATTCATTGAAGGATCAAAGTAAACCCCCATAAATTCAAGACCGCTGACGACTTTCTCTCTGACGATGTCAGAGTTCTCTCCAACACCTGCAGTAAATATAATTGCATCGAGTCCACCCATTGCAGTTGCATAAGAACCCATATATTTATGAATACGACTACCGAACACATCAAGTGCTAAAATTGCACGCTTGTTTCCTTTGTGTGCCTCTTGTTCGATGTCTCTTAAATCACTTGAAAATCCGCTGACCCCAAGCAATCCAGATTCTTTATTGAGTACATCGAGCACTTCAACTGCCGTTCGATTTGTTTTATTCATGATATATGGAATGAGTGCAGGATCTAAGTTACCAGATCGCGTCCCCATCGTCACACCTGCGAGTGGTGTAAACCCCATCGAAGTATCTATGGATTCGCCGCCTTTAACGGCTGCAATACTCGCACCATTTCCAAGGTGACAGCTGATCAATCGCAATTCTTTAAGCGGTCGACCGAGCAGCTCTGCGGCACGGTTCGTCACATATTTATGACTCGTCCCATGAAAACCATATTTCCGTATGCCAAATTCCTTATAGTAATGATATGGCAAACTGTATAAATAAGATTTTTCTGGCATCGTTTGGTGGAATGATGTATCAAATACAGCGATGTGTGGCACGTTTGGTAACAGCTTGCGGAATGCTTTAATGCCCATTAAATTCGGCGGATTATGCAGTGGTGCAAGTTCGCTGAGTTCATCTATGTTGCGAATTGTTTCATCATCAATAATGACGGAATCATCATAGATTTCTCCACCATGTACGACGCGGTGACCGGTCCCTTCAATATCATTGATATCTTTTATAACGTTAAAGCGTTTCAGCTCAGTCAACATGACCTCTACCGCTTCTTTATGGTCACTGAATCGTGTCTCTAACACTTCTTTTTCACCATTATAGTGCATCGTGAAGACGCCATTGTCCATACCGATACGTTCTGCTAAACCGGATGCAATCACACGCTCTTTTGGCATGTCGAATAATTTAAATTTAAAAGAAGAGCTTCCAGCATTAATCGCCATTATGATAGACATAATTTAATCCTCGCATTCCATTACTTGGTTTCATTTTCACCATTATCATACCAATTATTTAGATCGTTTAGAAATGTTTTTATAGCGTTCGCATTTTTAAAATCTGGTACTTTTAAGAGCAATACGTCTCGATTATCCTCAGATGGTTTCACATTTTCTAACACCATAATAGATTTCCCACTGTCCTTCGATTTAAAAATTGTTTCTGGAAGTGTTAAAAACATCTTGAGTGAAACATGTTCTTTAATATATGTTTTTATCGTGTCGCTGTGCGATTCTAATATATTTGATGGCACGATGAATACGCCGACACCGCCAGGTTTCACCAGTTGCATACCGCGTTCAAGTAAGAGTAAATGTGCATAGCTCATCCCCTCTTCAAATGCGGTAACATAACCTTCTACTTCTACCGGGTAATAGCCAATCGGTAAATCACCAATGACAGCATCCATGTCATCGATGAACATGTCTTCAAGTGCATTCTGCGGATAAATTTCCATCTTCGTTTTCAAGTATTCACAAAGTGCGACATTGAGCTGTGCTAATGATGGATCAATTTCAACCCCATGTAAGTTGACCTCATTCAGTTGCTCTTTGACCGTCATCGATAGATGGCCAGAGCCACTCCCGATATCGAGTAAGTTAAATGATTCTCTATTATATAGTCCGAGAATATGACTGATTAAGTATCCGATTGAATCGGGTGTCAACTGATGATTCGCTTGGATTTTTTCCTCTTTCGACTGTTTTAAATAAGCAAACTGAAACGCTTTGCGCATGTCAGTATACGTGGTATCACTTGCATCTACTTCATAAAGAGCTTCTCCAAGTGCATCTAGGCGAGACTCTGGCATACTTTCCGCCAATCTATCCACTTCATTAATAATAATTTGGTATAAAATTTCTAATTTAGATTGTTCCATATGATCACCTTAAATAATAAATGGCTGTCCAAGCCTTGGACAGCCATGAAATATTTCTAATTTTTATAGTCCGTTTAAAACGTCTAATGCTTTTTCATAGTCTGGTTCGTTTGTACCTTCAGATACATATTCAATATATTGTACTGTATCGTTCTCATCAATGACGAACACACTGCGTGCAAGCAAGCGTAAATTTGGCATTAATACGCCGTATTTATTAGCGAAATCTAACAGTTTATGGTCGCTTAATGTGACAACGTTATCTACACCTTCAGCACCACACCATCTCTTTTGAGCGAATGGTAAATCGTTAGAAACTGTTAATACCGTCACGTTGTTTTCGCCAGCTGCTTCGTTAAACTTTTTTGTCTGTGTGCTACATACACCTGTATCGAGCGATGGTACAACACTGATCAAACGTTTTTTACCTGCATAGTCATTCGATGAAACTTCAGATAAGTCATTCGCAACAGCAGTAAACTCTGGCGCTTTATCACCAACTGATAATGCTGTGCCTTCAAGCTTAATAGGATTGCCTTTAAATGTTATTTCTGTCATTTGAATCCCCCTCAATTTTAAACGCTTATATATTTGTTGTACTAGATTCTTGTGAAATTTTCAAGTTATCTAACTTTTCTTCAGACGAAGAAATTTCTTTCGATATTTCTTCACGATACGTATCAAATTTTTCATTTACGACGAAAGTATCGGCAAAATAGTCATGGATTCCCGTTCTTCTTTCTGTAAAAAGAACAGCCAAATAAGGCAAATAGAATAATGAGTTATTAATAAAACGTCCAATGATTTCACGGTAAATCACTTGAGACCACGTCAGTTTACCGCCCGTTTCTGATTTCACTTTAATGCCTGTGACCATCTTGCCAAGTGTCTGATTCAAATAGTATGTCATCAAAACGAAATAGATAACCATCAGTACTGCTGAGACAATATTTTCAGTCGATAAGTATGGCACGAACAAATAGCCCTCAGATAGATTCAGTGCATTTAAAAATGGGTAGACGACGATTTGAGATAAACCCCAGATCACTGCGATATCTATTAAATAACTCACGACACGCGTGGCAAAATTTGCCGTCGACATAATCACCATTTTTTCATCGTGAGTATGTGTTTCAGTTGTCATTTCGTTCACCTCTTATTCATTGTATAAATACATCGGTCTTGGGTGGACATTCAAATATTGAATGTAATCTAGTTGAGACGCATGATCTTCAAACAGTAAGCTGCCGAGCGTTTGTTTGATGCCTGGAATCGGTATACCGAAAAGAGGGTTCGCTTCTGGCATGCCATATTCAATCACTTGAGCGTTCTCGCCGACCTCTTCTTTAAGTGCTGCTAGTGCATCATCAAAGTTACCAATTTCATCAACAAGACCGTTCTCAATCGCATCTTCCGCCAAGTAAATACGACCGTCTGCTAGGTCGCGTACATCTGATTCATCCATATCACGACCTTCAACAATGACCTGTACGAAATCATCATGCATGCTATCTGTTAAATACTGAAAATATTCATCTTCTTCTTCAGTCATCGGTGTAAACATTGAGCCCATATTTTTCATGTCACCACTTGCCCATGTCGTCTCTTCGATACCTAAGTTATCCATCAGCTCTGAAGCGTTAAAACCACTCATAATCACGCCGATAGAGCCCGTCAGTGTTTCTCTAGATGCAAAGATCTTATCCGCTGGAGCAGAGATATAATATCCGCCTGATGCAGCCATGTTGCCCATCGTTGAATAAATCGTTTTATCTTGTTCTTTAATTTCTACAAGTAACTTATGTAATTCGGCACTTTCATAAACCCCACCACCTGGTGAGTCGACATGAAGTAATACCGCACTAATTGAAGCATCATCTCTAATCTCTTTCAGTGCTTCAAGCGTCAATTCATGATTATATCCTACAGCCCCAAATGTAGATGCCGGTTGATTCATTATTGCACCTTCAACATTTACGATGGCGACTTTGTTTGTCGGCGCACCCATTTCATATGTGCTTTTTGGTACCTCATCTATAAAATCAGTTTGCATAAATCGATCAATGTCAGCGGATAACATCATATTCATGAATGAAAATCCAATTCCGACGAAAAATAACGTTGCTGCAATAATCAATGCGACAATTCTTTTCATTGCGAAAACCCACTCCAATTCTATATTTTCATTTGATTTATGATAACATATTACTTGATTAATACTCATGTAATGAGATGCTTCACACACGATAAAAAAGGAGAAATGTGCATGTCAAATTTTAATACTGTTTATATATATGCACCCCACGCAAAAGAACGCGAAGCAGTAAAGCCGGAACTCGAGACGTTGTTTAATCGTCTAAACATTGAAATCGTAGACGATAAAAAATCTGCAGATATCGTAGCATCGATCGGTGGAGATGGTGCCTTTCTTAAAGCTGTCAGGGATGTTAACTTCAGAGATGACTGTGTTTATCTCGGCATAGCCACAGCAAACAAGACACACTTCTACGCAGATTTTCATGTCAATCATCTCAATGAGTTAGAGGATGCATTTTTAAAAGATAATTTTGACCCAAGACGCTATCCAATTATTGAAGTACGTGTCAACGACAACCAACCGGTCTACTGTTTAAATGAATTCACCATTCGCTCAAGTATTATAAAGACAATTCGCATGGACATTTATATCAATGATTTTCTATTTGAACAATTTATGGGCGATGGCATCGTCGTATCCACACCGACTGGCTCGACGGGGTATAATAAATCACTTGGCGGCGCAGTCGTCGATCCATTGATTCATGCCATTCAAGTCACTGAACTGGCGAGCGTGAACTCAAATACACACCGTACTCTCGGTACAAGTTTCTTATTACAAAAAGAACGACCGCTCACATTGCTCATTGATAAGAGCGTTGACTATTATCCGATACTTGCACTTGATAATGAAGCGCTCGGTGTAACAAATACAGATAAGATTGAAATTAAAGTGAGTGATAAGTTTATCCGAACGCTCAGACTTGAGAACAATACATTTTGGCATAAGACAAAAAGAAACTTCCTACAGTAACTGTAGGAAGTCTTTTTAAAGTAAATCTTCAAATGTTTCTTCTTCTTTTTCGTGTGACTCGTAGACGATGATGTTTTTAAATCCTTCTTCGATCAATGGTTCAAAATCTATTTTTTCTTCAAAATGTAGTGTCTTATCTAATCTCGGATTGATTTTTGGATTTTTCGGCTTAAAAATCGTACAGCAATCTTCATATGGGAGAATCGACGTTTCAAATGTTCCATATTTATTCGCTAATTCAACAATTTCCATTTTTTCATGGGATAATAGCGGACGAAGAATCGGATAATTTGTCACTTCATTAATCACGTGCATGCTACTCAATGTTTGCGATGCAACTTGTCCGAGATTCTCTCCATTTACAATCGCCTGTGCTTCTGTTTTAACAGCCAGTTGCTCAGCAATTCTTAACATCAATCGACGTGTAGTAGTCATCGAATAGTTATCGGGTACATTTTTATATATCGTCGTTTGAATATCAGTAAACGGATATATGTGCAGTTTTATCTTTGCACCGATACGTTCGGACATAATATCGACGAGACGCTTTACTTTATCTGTCGCTTCTTTCGATGTATACGGTGGTGAATGGAAATGGATTGCTTCAATTTCTACACCTTTTTTTGCAACTTCCAAGCCTGCAACAGGCGAATCTATCCCGCCTGATAATAAGAGCAACGCTTTACCACCTGTTCCATAAGGCAGACCACCTTGAAGATATTCATGCTCACAATAAACATATACGCGGTCCGTCTTAACTTGAATCATAATCGTATGATCGGGTGCTTTTACATTCACATGTAAGTGTTCATTATTTTTCTGAACATATGAACCGACCATCTGTTGAATTTCTCCAGTATTAAATTCAAATTTTTTATCCTGTCGCTTCACTTCAATTTTGAAGCTCTTACCACTCGGAAACGATGATGCCATATTAGATGCTGTCTTTTTAATAACTTCAATATCCCGTTCAATTTTCAAAACTGGAGAGACGCTTAATATGCCACTGATGTAACGGATACGCTCTAAGACAGACTCATATGATTCACCATTTAAATCAATCAGAGCAGAGCTATAATCTGTTTTAATTTCAGCATCCGTTCCAGCTAATGCATTTTTTATATTTTTCTTTAATACATTGATGAACATATTTCTATTTCTTGTTTTTAACGTAATTTCTCCATATCTTACGAGTACATGATCATATTTCATTGTAATACCTCACTCACTTCTCTTAGTGCATAATTAATTGCGTCGATCAAAGCATCGACATCCGTCTCAGTGTTGTGCATGCCCATCGATATTCGAACACTACCATCGATTGCAATTTGTTCCGTACCAATTGCTAACAACGTTTCATTCGGTTTGGCATGATTGGAATGACATGCAGATGTAGTTGAAACCGCTACATTCTTGTCACTTAATATATTTACGATAACTTCCCCTTTTACACCGATAAAACTCATGTTGATAACGTGCGGGATATCTGATGGTTGCAATCGAATCGAATGATGATTTCTAAACGCATCTAAAACCTTTGATTTAAAACCTTCTAATCTCTGTTGTACAGCATCCTTAGATTCTAGTGTTTCTCGAAGTGCCCGCACCATCGCGGCAACACTCGGTAGATTTACTGTCCCACTGCGTAGTCCGTCTTCATGTCCACCACCATGTAACAATGGTCGTAGAATATTCTTTTGTTTGAAAAGCACAGCACCGACACCTTTAGGACCGTAAAATTTATGACTGCTAATGCTCAGTGCATCAACACCTTGATAATTGATATTTACTTTACCAATTGCTTGTGTTGCATCGACATGAAAGTATGCTTTTGGATACTGACTTACAATCGAGGCGATTTCTTTAATTGGTTGAACGGTGCCGATGATGTTGTTCACGGCCATCACGGAAACAAAGACGACATCATCATTCATTAACGTTTTAAAATTTTCCATATCTATATGTCCTTGATCAGTCGCTCGAATATATTTTAAATTGTAATGCTTAAATGTCTTCAATGTGTCGATGACGCTCGGATGTTCAAATGGACTGACCAGCACAGTATTACCTGAAACTTCTTTTTTAGTCAACATGCTTTTAATTACCAAGTTGTTACCTTCTGTTGCACCGGATGTAAAGACAGATTCATAAGTCGGTACACCAAGCATGTTTGTCAATTGACGGCGTGCTGTATCTAATAGTCGTGTGGATTCTTTTCCTCCATCGTGAATGCTCGCAGTATTATAATAATATTTTTCATTCGTTTTCACCCAAGTATCTAATGCCGGCTGACATATTTGTGTCGTTGCAGCGTTATCAAAATAGTGCATCGTTTCACTCCTAAACATAAGAAAGACTTAGGAGTTTGGCCCTAAGTCTAGTTATTTTCATTCTCAAATGCGTTGATAATTTTATTTACTGCGCCAGGTTCAACTTTCTCTAACGCATCTTGAACAATTTCTAACGCACGCTTATAACGGTTATCACTGAACAGACGCTCTGCTTCTTCTAGACGACTGTTAAATGCTTCGTCACTCGTACGGTATCTATTTCCATATTGAATCATAAGTTCTGTTAAACCTGCTTCATAAAGTACTTCGTATACTTCTTGCTCGAATTTATTTAAATCTATCATGACATGATTCACTTTGTCTTTGATTAACTTGATGTTCATCGGTCGACGTTCAAAGTATTTTACTATCTCAGCAAGGTTTACGTCAAGTTCATGCTTCATGACAACGAAACGCTCTGGAACACTCGTTAAATTCGCCATCGATAAATCACGATATATTTGGTCTTTACGCTTCTCAATATATGCACTATTCTCCGTTGCCTCTTGTTCATCTTCACGCAACGTCACAAAATAATCTTGAATCGCTTCTTGTTCGTCATTAATCTCATCAATATTTACTTTAATGTGTTCAACATTATCGACAAGTCGGCTATAACGTGTAATGTTTTTCTTTGTTTCAGTTACGATATCATCATATATATCGATAAGGTTTTCTATTTCATTCTCAAATTTATGAACGCTATGCACATCGGCTTCATTGACATAAAATTGATCTTTAATATAGTCTATTTCAGTTCTTAAGACGTAGTTCGTATCTTTCGCTTTGAATAGCTTATCTGAAATTTCCTTCTGATACTCCTCAACCGTCGCTTTTGCTTTTACTTCATGTTCGACAAGTTCTAACATCTCGTCCATCGCGCCATTGATATCATCAATTTTCTCCTGCGCTTCTTCAAGTTCTAACTGTGTAATGAGCGGTTCTATTTCATTGAGTTTGAACTTTAAGTCAGAGAGTGTATTTTCTACTTGAACATGTTCTAAATCATACCCCTGAGACTTTAATTCACGACACCCAAAGCGAATATCCTGGAATTGATTTGGTAGCTCTTTTTGTACGACACGAATCATATTTGGAATCGCCAACATATTTTCTCTCAAGCTTTCCAAATCTTCTTTAATATCATTTACATGTTGATTTGCAGTATAGTAGTTTCCATCGTTCGTTTGTTTTTTGTATTCTTTTAACTCTGGTTCAAACGATAAAATGAGACGTTCTAACGGTCGTTCTGATTCACCATATTGGTGGCCGTTCGCGAGCACATCGCGCTTGGCCTCACGGAAGAGCTTATCCGATTCTGCATATAAGCGCTCTGATTGCTTGTGCAGATTCGATAGATTATCGATACCATCGACCATTGAATCAAAATTCTCCTGAACCGTTTTAATTTCACCTTCAGCCACTTGCATGTTCTCTTTTGCGTCATTAAATTTAAACTGTTCTAACGAAAGTTTAGATTGCTCTAATTTTTCTTCGGCTGAATTACCGTTCACGTCCAGTGAATGATGCCAACCATCGATCCATTCATTTGTTTTTTGTTCTGCCTCTCCGTGCATATTGAATTGCTTCATTTTCGCAATTGACTGATCAAATGGCAGGAGTCTAACACGTTCTAATTCTGATATTAAGTTCTCTACTTCGTTTTTCTTCATATTTCTTATGTATAATAATATGCCGACAGCAATGATTAAGACGACAATTATTCCAATTAGAATATATACCCACATGGTCAGATTCCTCCTAACATACTTAAGTATAAACTAAAATATTGAAACTCTAAACATTAAAATGTATAATTTGTTAAATATTTAAATGAGGTGACGCATTGTTTACAGCGACAGAGATAAAAAATTATGAGCAGTTACATCAAATGTTCGATGCATTGTCAAAAGATGAACATAATCAGACTTCTATATTAGCAAATGCATCAAGTTTACTGAACTATTTTTTAAAAGATATTAACTGGGTTGGTTTCTATTTGTATAACGAAGAGACAGATCAACTCGAACTTGGACCATTCCAAGGGTTGCCTGCATGCACGACTATTGCGATTGGCAAAGGTGTCTGTGGTACAGCATATCGTGGTAATGATGTGTTTATCGTTGATGATGTGAACGCATTTCCTGGTCACATCGCATGCGATGCAAATAGTAAATCTGAAATTGTCGTTCCTATTTACAAAGATGGTAAGGGCATCGGTGTGCTCGATATCGATTCCCCGATTTATGATCGATTCACTGAAGAAGACCGTATCGGACTTGTCAAGTTTGTCGATATTTTACTTAAATATCTTTAATCACTTCACACCTTGACTTTAACAGATAAAAAGCTTATAATTCTATATTGTGTTAATAAACAGAGTAAGTAGCAGTTGATCATTATGAGTGAGTATGTGTTCCCCATATATATAAAGAGTTGGTGTGCTGTGTAACCGAAGCTATAAGGCGAAGGCACTTTAGAACATATACGCTGATAAGTGGTAAACACCTTATGATGTTTGTTTCCATAAAACAAATATTAAGGAGGAGTCATTATGGCTCGTTACAGAGGTTCCATTTGGAAAAAATCTCGTCGTTTAGGTATTTCGTTAACAGGTACAGGTAAAGAACTCGAAAGACGTCCTTACGTACCAGGTGATCACGGTCCAACTCAGCGTAAAAAATTATCTGAGTATGGTTTACAATTACAAGAGAAACAGCGTTTACGTTACATGTATGGTATTAACGAACGTCAATTCCGTACAATCTATGACCGCGCTGGTAAAATTAAGGGTGTTCACGGTGAAAACTTCATGATCTTACTCGCATCTCGTTTAGATGCCGTTGTTTATGAATTAGGTTTAGCGAGAACACGTCGTCAAGCACGCCAGTTAGTTAACCACGGTCACGTTTTAGTAGACGGTGGACGTGTAGATATCCCATCTTACACATTAAAAGCTGGTCAGGTGATCTCACTTCGTGAGAAAAGCCGTAACCTTGATATCGTTAAAGAAGCAATCGAGTATAACAACTATGTTCCTGAGTACTTAACTTTCGATGAAGAAAAGTTAGAAGGTACATTCGTACGTCAACCAGAACGTTCAGAGTTATCTGCAGAAATCAACGAACAGTTAATCGTTGAGTACTACTCAAGATAATTTGTTACAAAGTCTTGCAGCATTCACGCTGCAAGACTTTTTCATTAAATAAATAAAAAGGAGTGCAGCATATGCAACTTGAAGTGTTACTTTTCACGCTTAGCTTCCTATCCATCTTTGGAATGGGCGCATTATTTCTTATCTCACTCATCATACTCATTATTTTAGCAATTATGAAAAAGCGCATTAAAGTCGTTGGGATACTTACAATCGTATTCTTTGTCTTAACGATTGCAAGTATCGTGGTTGCCTACATCACTGGACCAAGTTTTTCAGTAGACTATGAAAATGAAACGATGTTGTTTGAATTCGCAGGTGAAACTTTTGAATTTGATATGAACCAGGATATTCAAGAGCAAGTCGATGAATTTTTACTTGAGTATCAAGAATCTCTTGAAGAAGAAAATGCTGCACCGTCAGATGCAGACAATGAAGATTAATTATACAATTGTTTGAACTCTCTTATAAATCTATCTTATAATGACTTCATGCATAATTAAAGGAGTAAGAAAAAATGGCTAGAGCTAAAAATAGTGCGATGTCACTCGCAATTAAACTGTTCATTGCAATTCTCATTATCGGTTTAATCGTCGTGATTGCAGCAGGTGCATATATATTTTTCCAGCTACAAAACACAGCAGGACAGATGTATGATTCCTCATTTGATTCAATTACGAGTGAATACCGTGATGTTGAAGTAAATCTATCTGATGGTGACCCTATTTCTGTTGCTATCTTTGGTACAGACAGCGATGCGGACCGTGAGTTACAGCTACGTGGTGATCGCTCAGATACGATCATTATCGTCACGTTAAATCCTGAAACAGATACAGGCACGATCATGAGTATCCCACGTGATACACAGACGACAATTGCCGGTATTGGTAGTGTGGAAAAAATTAACCATGCCCACTCGTACGGCGGACCGACGATGGCACGTGATACTGTTGAAGGTTTCTTAGAAGTACCGATTGACTATTTCGTATCAGTAGATATGGATGGTTTTATGAATATCGTGGATGAGCTTGGTGGCGTGACCGTAACAAGCAACGATACATTCAGCATAGAGAACTATAATTTCCAAGCAAACCAAACGTATACAATGTCTGGTGAAGAAGCACTGATGTATTCAAGAGCACGTAAAACTGCAGGATCTGGTGGTGACTTCGGACGTCAAGCGAGACAACAACAAGTCGTTCAAGCGATGGGTAATGAAATTGTCGGGTTAAACACAGTGACGAATTTCAACAGCATTCTAGACGTACTTGGTGAAAATGTAAGCACAAATGTTCAGTTCTCAGAAATCTATGATTTAATATCAAAATATCAAGATGCAGCAAATTCACTTGAGCAAATTGAGCTTGATGGTGAAGGTGGTATCCAAGGTGATGGACTTTGGTACTACATTCCATATGATTCATCTTTAGAAAATGCACGCTCTATTATGAGAGATAATTTGAATTTAAATTAATGTAAACAAAAAGCTAGAATCCAAAATTGGATTCTAGCTTTTTTACGTACCCCTACTCTTCTACTTTTCTGAACGCTATTGCCTCTTTATTTCCGGTGTTAAAGCTAACTCGAATATGCGTTGCCTCTTCTGGTATGTCAACAACTTTTGGAAATTCGCCGCCGGTAAACAGTTCTGTTTCTATAAATGAAAACCCATCATAATATGAAATGTAACTTGAACGTGTCACTTCATATGTGGTTGACGGATCTACCTTTAAAGGAACTGTCGTCAGCATGTCGCTATCATTAACCATGATGCCTCGATAATTGACATATCCACTCTCTATAATCGTGTCATCATTAATTTCACTCGGCTCATTATTTAAAAAAGTAAAGTCAAGTGTACAGCTGCTAAGCAATGTGCTAAACATAATAATACTTACAAAAAATTTCATGAACTTTATCCTTTTCTTAATTATTTAACTGATTCAGTGCACTTACAGTTAATTTTAATAGAATATCGATACCATATTCAAATGCTTTTTCATTTACATCAAATTTAGGGTGATGTAAGGGATACGACGGCTCATCCGCATCGATACCTAACCAATAATAAACACCGGGATATTCTAGTAAAAATCTGCTGAAATCTTCACCCGCTAAGCTCGGTCGAAGTGTTGGAACTGAGGCATCACCATACGTTTCCTGAATCACATTCCTAACGACACTCGCCCACTCTGGATCATTTTCTGTTGCAGGATATCCGGTTTTTATTTCAACATCGACTTCCGCACCGTGTGCATCAGCAATTTCATTTGAAACATTCAGTAGTCGTGTTTTCATTAACTGGCGTGAAGTATCAGATAGAGAACGCATCGATCCTTTTATCTCAACATTATCTGGAATGACGTTAGGTGCAAATCCACCATTGATTTGACCAATTGTAATGACCGCAGGATCAAACGGATCGACGTTACGACTGACTATCGATTGAATCGCAGTGATGATTTGATTCGTCACAATGACCGGGTCAACGGTCGTATGCGGTTGTGCCGCGTGGCCACCTTTACCTTTTACAGTAATTTTAAAGCGATCAGAGTTACCCATTATCGGTCCTGCCATGACCCCAAACTTCCCTAGTTCTAGCCCTGGCCACACATGTTGTGCGAAAATTGCCTCTGGTTTGTACGTATCGAACACGCCTGCATCCAACATCGGACCTGCACCACCAATCGGTGCATCTTCCTCACTTGGTTGAAATACTATGATAACACGACCATTAATCAAATGTTGATGTCGTTTCAAAATTTTACACACTGCAAGCATCATCGCAGTATGCGCATCATGACCACATGCATGCATGACACCTTCGTGTTTCGACTTATAGGATACATCATTTTGTTCAGTAATTGGCAATGCGTCAATATCTGCTCTTAAAGCAATTGTCGCACCTGGTCGTTCGCCTTCTATAATTGCTGTCACACCTGTGTCTAATACAGATTCAAAGGGAATCTGGTGTGCCTCTAACTCTTCTTTAATACGCAATGTTGTCTGGTACTCTTCCCCACTTAACTCTGGATACTGATGTAGTAAACGTCTGAATTCAATGGCTGAAGTAATGTCTTCTTGTAAAAAAGTGAAGTTATTCTCATCTTTTGTAATAGTGAATCTCTCCATTCTCTAAATGCGTTCCGATGTAATGATGACCGTTTTCTATCATCCAGTCGATATCTTGATACGATACGCGAATTGCTTTTTCAAATTCATATTTTGATTGACCATGTAGGTCTAGCATCATAATGTGGCGTAGTTTATTTCCATATTTGTACTTCGTTTTTAAAATCCGAAATCCCAACTTAAATTTATCTTTTAAACTCGGGATGTTATCTGGAGCCACTGTGGCTAATATATATTTGAAATTACCAGATTGTTTCAGATCATCGATTAAATACTTCCCCATTTTCGTCTGTAGCTGTTGGCCACGATATTCTGGGTGAACGAGTGACACTTCGGAATAAATTGTTCCTTCCTTATCTATTCCAATATCATCTGCCAAATGATCATCCACACCATGACTCGGGTCGAGAAAAGCACGGAATGCAATGAGCTGTTCATCATCAAAAATACCAACTGCAAAATTGCTGTTTAACAATATTTCAAATTCATTCTCAGATAATGTTTCAAGCAGCTCTTTTTTGTCTAAATAACTATAGACTATCTTTTGTAATGTAACAACATCTGACAGATTTTTCACATTTATGTATTGAATTACCATATTTTCACACAACCTTCATTGAATTATCATCTCATGTTTAGATTCTTTATAAAAAGGTATATAGGAGTAGAAGGTGAGGAGATGATATCTAATGCCGATTTTACTTAAGGTAAGTGACACATCTAATCAAATGATAGATTTTGAAGTGATAGAATCTCATCAATTGGAAAAAGAAACTTTAAATAACATCTTCAACATGTATTTTTGTAATGATACATCAGACGATACTAATAAGATTTTAAAATTAATTTACCCCAATCATACTGAAATCTATACACAATTCAAAATCAATTATCTCAGAAAGCGCTAAATGAACTCTATTTAGCGTATTTTTTTTGTGTCCATGTTAAAATTATACATGAGAATAGCTGAAAGGGAATGATTGAATGCAAGTGACGTTAGTCAGACATGGTTTAACGGATTATAACTTACATGGTAAAGTTCAAGGATTTTTAGATATTCCACTCAATAGCATCGGTTTAGATCAAGCAGAATATGCAAGTAAATTTCTTAAAGATGAAACGTTTGATTCGATTTATTCTTCCCCACTTTCACGTGCAGTAAAAACTGCAGAAGCAATTAACAAACACTTCGATCTTGAAATTCAAACAATTGATAACTTAAAAGAACAAAATTTCTATGATTTTGAAGGTGCCGATATTCAAGATCTTATTCAAAATTATCCAAATGGTATCGATGAACATATTGAAAGTTTGGAGAGTTTATCGGCGCGTGTGAAAGTTGCAATCGATACAATATACGAAGCAGAAGGACCTGGCAAACACATCTTGTTAACGGCACATTCGCGTACGATAAAAGCGATCTTAAACCACTTTGATGATAGTGTATGTATTAAAACATCACCACTAGAAAACTGCAGTGTCAGCCGCATTTCATATGATGGAGAACAGGGAAAAGTGTTAGAGATGAACACGCTGACAATGACAAACGATGAGAAAAATAAAAATCAAGGTATGGCGCATTAGAAAAAGCTTTGAAATCTAGATCAATCTCTAGATTTCAAAGCTTTTATAATTGCCTTATAAGCTCTCCTTAATTATTTTTCTATAATATAGCAGTGAGAGCATTCCGAAAACTGAGTAAAGGAATGTGTAAATAACGATTACTGTAATTGTAGGAACGATAAGCTCGGTACCAAATATAAACCAGCCGGCACGCACTGCAAATATTGAGTGCAGTATACCGATTAACAGTGGTATACCAAATGAGAATAGCATCTTCAGTGCAACACCACGCAGTAACTCTGATTCTGTAAATCCGAGCTTGCGTAGAATTGTAAAGTTCCCCGACTCATCGTCACCTTCTGCAATTTGTTTAAAGTAAAGTATACAACCTGAAGCGACTAGGAATGCGAGTCCGATGAACCCCATAATGAACACGGTTAGACCCATGATCTGCATCATGTAAATGGAATCTTCGATCTTGCTCGTATAGCCATACCACACATCTTCATCGTCAGAAGTCATGTGTTCTGCTACGATTGCATGAGCGTCCATATCATTGTTCTCAACATTTATGCTATTCACCGCTTGTATTGAGAGGACTTTATCGTCCATTTCTGCAACTAGTTCTTCATACAATACATCGTCTACAACGACTGTATTTGCACCGAATGCATACATCGGTGGTATGACAGAATCTTCTAGGCGTTCTGTAATATTAATCGTTTTACTGAATTCACCGTTTGTAAAAGTGAATTCATTATATTCAGTCAAGTTCAGAACTTCCTCAATTTGATTTCCAGTACCAGTCATTACGCCATCATTGCCTTCTAAATCAAATCCTTCCACCTGACTATCAGACACGATATTTACATAATTCATGAAATTACCATACTCTTCATTGAGTGATTCATCTTCTTGCTCTGCTTCAATTGATGCGAAGTCAAACGTAATAACTTCATGCGAATAGCCTGTTTCTTCTAGTGCTTCGCTAATTTCATCAAGCGGTACTTCTTCCTGTGCATTTAAAGAGTAATCATAAGGATTGTTTGATTCGACCATACGCTCTGCCGAGTAGTAAGAAATATACGCCAGTGACATTGCCGTTAAACTAATGGCTGTGATCGTTGTGATTAACGTCAATAGAAATGCGTTTGATTTCATTTTAAACATGATTGTCGATGTTGCGACAACATCATTCACATTCACATGGCCTTTTTTTGACTTTCTATACATATTTAAAATGAGTGCTACAGTAAATTTAAAGATAAAATACGCACCAACGATTGTTAAGAACAGTATGATCAACATAAGTGGTAACAATATAACTGGATATTCAAACCCGATATCATATAAGTTTTCACTTAAAAAGTAACCTGCTATGATCATAACGAATCCGACAATACCTAAAATATACGTAAAAATATTCGGACGCTTATACTTCGTTTCTGTAATGCCTTCTAAGTTCATCAATGTAATCAGTTTTGTTCTTTTAATAAAGTACACGTTTTGAATCGTTAAAATAACAAAAATGAAGACAAAGAGTAAAAATGTATACAATAATGATGTTGCACTAAACTGGAAATCTACGACTGATTCTATTCCCATCAATCGAAATAGAATCATGTTTAATAATCTAGAAAATAGTAAACCTACGAGTATACCTGTAACGACACTACCGAAATAGATGATGACATTTTCAATAAATAATATGCGTAAAATTTTGTTGTCTGTCATACCGATCAGTTTATACAGTGCGAATTCTTTATTTCTCCGCTTTATGAACAGTGAATTCGCAAACATCGTAAACGTCACGATGATAACGAGTATAACAACTGCCCCTGCGAGCAATGCATCGAGTCCACCATCTTGTTCTCCCACTTGCACAAGTGTCATCTCATTCGTCGCAAGTAAGATGAATGAATAGAACAGTGTCACACTAAATATTAATGAGAAGAAGTATAAGACATAGCGACTAAAGTTTTTAAAGAAGTTTTTTAAAATAATTTGATTAAACGTCATGTCTCACACCGCCAAGCACGCGCTGAGTATCTAAAATTTCTCTGTAGTACGTATCCTGCATCTTCTCACCACGAACGAGCGTTGAGTAAACTTGTCCATCTTTTAAGAAAATAATACGATCAGAATAACTCGCTGCTGTGGGATCGTGAGTGACCATCATGATTGTCGCCTGATTTTTCTGTTGTAAATCTCTTAACTTTTGTAATAAATCCGTCGCACTTTTAGAGTCAAGTGCCCCAGTTGGTTCATCTGCAAAGATCATCTTTGGTTCATGAATAAATGCACGAGCTGCTGATGTTCTCTGCTTTTGACCACCTGAAATTTGATACGGATATTTATCTACAGATTCTTCAATACCCAACTCTTTTACTAAAGTATCAACAAGCGTATTCGTCTCACCTTTTGAAACGTCACGAATGGACATCGGTAATAAAATATTTTCTTTAACTGTCAATGTATCGAGTAAGTTATATTCTTGGAAAATGAAACCAAGATCATTTTTTCTAAACTCCGATAACTGACGGTTACTTAACTGTTCGATGTTTTGGTTATCAATGATAATTTCTCCGCTAGAAGGTTGATCGATCGAACTGAGTACATTTAATAATGTTGTTTTCCCTGAACCAGATGCACCCATGATTGACACGAACTCACCCGCTTCAATCTTTAAATCAATGCCTTTTAATACTTCCGTTTTGTTCTGACGTGTACCATATGTCTTAACTATATTTTTTGCTGTTAGCATTCGAGTCATCTCCATTTCTTATGATTAACCTAAGTATAGTACGTCTTAAAAACGTTCGCGTTTGATTTTTATTACATAGAAAAAAACGATATGACAATTGTGTCACATCGTTCTAATTTCTGTCATATGGTTCAGTTTTGGAAATGTAAGAACAAAGATTGTATGCGCTCCGTATACCGATTCTACATCAATTTCAATCTCTAGTGCATTTGATGCTTGCGCTGCTAAGTACAACCCCATACCCGTCGATTGGTTGTCATTTTTATCGGATGTTGAGGTAAAGCCTGCGTCAAAAATTCGTTTGATGTCCGCTTCTTTAATACCTCGGCCATAATCTTTAATTGAAAATATAACATAGCCATCAGCCATCGTTGTTCTTATTTCAATATCATTATTCTCAGAGTACTTCACAGCATTTGAAATCAGTTGATCTATGACGAATGTCACCCACTTCACATCACTCACCACTTCAGTTACATTAAAATGGATGTCGAATCCAATACCTTTATGTAAGCAGATGGTCCGTAATTTACGAATGGACTGATTGACGATGTCCGGAATTTTTATCATTTCAAAATGTAAATCATTTTCAATATTTGGTAGACGTTTTAAGTATAGTATCTCGTTGAGTTTCTGATCAAGACGCTGCCATTCGGTTAAAATTTTAGAACGATCCTCTTCTTTTAAATCATTAATCATCAGCTGCATCGTCGTCAGTGGCATTTTTAAATCATGGATGAAACGCGTCATCTCATCTAGGTTTTCTTTCGTACGGTTAGATTCTATTTCAACCATTTTATTATATTCTTGCTTCAATCCTCTTAATACATCAAAGTAGTCCTGCTGAAATGCTGAACGTTCACTTGGTAAGTAATCAATTTCCTCATGTTTTTCAAGTTTTCTTATACTTCTATAAAATTCTTTTTTTCTGTTGAAATCGATGCCTACAGCAATCGCAGTGATGAACAAATTGATTAAAACAATATAGATTAGTGCATGCATAGGCACTAATGGATCAATATAACTGATAAAAAGAATAGAAACATTAATGATAATGAGTAGTATAAAATATGGATAATATTCTTTGATATACATCTTCATGATAATTCTTCTTTCAGCAAGTAACCATAGCCTGTTTTTGTCATAATCGCCTGCGTTAAACCGATTTGCTCTAACCTTTTTCTTAAGCGATTTACATTGACTGTAAGCGTATTGTCACTAATGAATCTAGCATCATCCCAGAGTGCTTCGATAATCTCATCTCGACTAACGACTTGATTTACCTTTTGAGAAAGTAAGGATAATATAAATGCTTCATTTTTTGTCAGCTCAATCTCTTCATCACCATGTGTCACTCTTAATTTCTTAAAATCAAAGATAGCATCCCTGAATTTAAACACATCTAACGCTTGTGGATGATACTCATATGTTCGGCGAATCAGTGCTTCTACTTTCGCTTTTAACACATCAAAATTAAATGGTTTTTGTACATAGTCATCCGCACCGAGCTGCATCCCCATGACCATGTCTGTAGGATGGTCTCTCGACGATAGGAAGATGATCGGTATATTCGAAACATCACGAATCATTCGACACCAATAAAATCCATCATATTTTGGTAAAGTAATATCGATTATGACGAGTTCAGGTGACTCAGCAATAAATGTTTGCATTACATTTGAAAAGTCTTCAATGCCTTCAATTGTGTAATCCCATTCTTCAAATCGATTTTTCAATTCGTTAAATAATGTCGCATCATCTTCTATGATTAAAATTTTAGCCAATATCATCACCTACCGTTCATTTTGACGTCGTAATGGTACAACTTGCATGTACGTTAACATTCTCCAAATCCACTCAAATGGTCCAAATTTAAAGTACTTCATCCATACATGGCTGAGTAACACTTGCACGATAAAGAATGCGAGACTGAATGGAACAAAGTAAACGGCATCCATTTGGTCATACAAATTCGTTACTTTAAAAAATGCAACCATAAATATACTTTGCATTAAATAGTTCGTCAAAGCCATCTGTCCTGCTGGTTGTAAAAAGCGCACTAGAGCGGGTATATAATGTAGGACAACTATAAATATTGAAAGATATCCAAGCGCAACAAGTGGTCCACCAATCGTGTAAGATAATCCGCTCAATGTATCACTCACGAAATCCGTTGAATAGGTCAATGCATGACCTGTATACAGCTTAATTGGTATACCAATCGCGAGCGCAATGATACCAAAAACGAGTATCTTCTTTATATGTAACTTAAAGGTATTGTGTAAATTTCTTTGCCCGATATACAAGCCAAGTAAAAACATTGCTAATACGATTGGCATCATGACGACAATGCCTGCTAGACCCCACATGAATAAAACACCATTTGCACCAACTAAATCCATATAGTTACCATTATGCATGATCTCAGTAAGGTTAAAGTTAAATAATCCGGCATTATCTTCTTCAACTTCAAAGCCACGCATTAAAACAGCAAGCCCTAGTACTAATAATGTGCCTGCACTAAAAATAACAATCGGAACAATTAAGTTAACGATAGGTTTTACACGGACAAAAAGTATTAACCAAAAGCCCGTGATTGCATATAGCGTTAAAATGTCCCCATACCAAATGAATACGCCATGAAGCACGCCTATGATTAACAAGACGACAAGACGTCTGACGAATAATTTATTCGGATTGTCTACCTTTTTTTCAGCGCGAGATATGAACAGATAAAAACTCAGCCCAAATAGAAATGAAAACATTGTAAAAAAGCTCGATGTTACAAACGAATTGATAAACCATAGCGCACGTTCATTCCAGACACCTGAGTAAATTGATGTGTCTTCTGAAATATCTATGTAAGATCCTGCAAACGACATGATGTTCATCATTAATATACCAAACAGTGCAATGGCTCTAATCGCATCGATTTCATTTATTCTTGATTGCTGTGAGGTTGGTAAATGCATAGAAGACTCCTATCATATAATCAGATTGATATCGCTTAAAAGAAAAATGCAGAATTAGAGAAAAAATCTAATTCCGCTATATAACCAATCGAGGTTTAGCCAATTGATTTCCTGGCCAGTGAAGTACATATATCCAACGTAAACTAATAAACCAACGAGGGGTAAAAACACAAACAAGAAAATAAATAGCTTAAAGACTTTTGTAAAGATATAAAAAAGCAATCTTAAAACAAGCAATGCAATAAACACATATAACACATTCAGTGCATTCAACTCTATCGGATAGAGTTCATAGTATTGTATTAAAACGACAATAATTACTGCGAGTACAGCATATAAAATTAACTGCAAAATATATTTCATATTCTACCTACTCTCGAACCAAGTGAAGTGGTTCTGGGTTTCTTTTTCCCGTTTTTAACTAGCAAAAATTATTTTGGAAATTCAAATGTGTGATTTTCTCTGCTAATACATGCCCATAACGTTCTTCAAGTTTAGCAACAAAATTAGGATACTCACCTGCATGACCGAGATCTTTTACATAATCAAAGATACCGTCAAAATCTGATCCTAATCCGATATGATCCGTACCACCTAAATCGATGATGCGATCAATATGTGGGAATAAATCTTCAATCACACAATCTCCTGATTTTATAAATGGTGGGTTGAAAACAAGGTTAATCATGCCGCCCTTTTCAATGATCTGAGTGATCTGAGAATCAGTCAGATTACGCAGATGATCCATTACTGCACGTGAATTCGAGTGACTTGCGAATACACGGTCCGCGCGATCGATAATATCATTAAAACCATTTTCATTTAAATGACTGACATCGACTAACACGCCGTATTCATTACATAAATCAATCACATCAAATCCAAAGTTAGTGAGTCCAGCTAAACGTTTTTCTCCAACACCATCAGCAACGAGGTTTGCATTATTCCATGTTAAGCCAAGACTCAACACACCAAGTCTAAACAAAGTTTTTAATTTCATCAAATCATTTCCGAATGCATCAGATCCTTCTAGCGTTAACACCGCACCGATTTCATCATCTTTTAAATCATTAATTTCACTTAAATGCTTAATGTGTACTATATTTGGCTGTGTTAAAATCTCATCATAAAAGCAGTCTACTTGTTCTAAAGCATGTTGCCATTTTTCGTTATCAGGAATTGCCGGCGATAAAAATATCGCGAAAAATTGAACTTTAACGTTACCCGCTCTTAATCGCTCAGCGTTCGTATCAATTTCACTGCTGTTCGCAAAATTAAGTTCACGCTTTTTAAACATGTACGTCTTTCTTTTATCTGACTGGAGTTTCAATAGTGCGTCACAATGTGTATCGATAATTTTCAATTTATAATCTCCTTTTAATTATGTACTTTTTTAAACATTTATGCGTATAATAACACTAAAATCATTTATTGGAGGTTAATCATGCATAAAGCAAGTACGTATTTAAAATTTATTATACCATCTTTACTCGGCTTATTCTTTTTCTTAATGCCGATTTCTACTGAAGATGGTACATCAATTCCAATTGCAATAATGGCGAATTGGTTATTGGAGGTACTCGGTAACGACATTACAGTCATTTTAGTCACTCTTATCGTCGTCATTACCACAGTACTCACTGTTTTGTTCAGCTTTAACATTATTAAAGTTAAAAATGAACTGTTGAACAGCTTATTCAACGTTAGTATTATGTGGGTCATCATTCGACTCATTGCGGGGATTTTCGCGCTTATGGCATTTTTCTATGTCGGGCCAGAAATCATCGTATCTGCGGATACAGGAAACTTGATGTTACGGGACTTATTACCGACATTGTTCTCAGTATTCTTATTTGCAGGTCTTTTACTACCCTTGTTATTGAACTATGGACTCATTGAATTTATTGGAACGTTCTTTACAAAAGTGATGCGACCACTCTTTACATTACCTGGTCGTTCAACGGTCGATAACTTAGCATCATGGGTCGGAGACGGAACTGTCGGTGTGTTACTCACGGCAGGACAGTACGAAAAAGGGTTGTACTCATTGCGTGAAGCATCTGTAATCGCCACAACTTTTTCAGTTGTTTCCATTTCATTTTCAATCGTTGTTCTAGAATACATAGGGTTGATGAATTACTTTGGACTATTTTATGGCACGATCATTCTCTGTGGTATCGTCTGTGCGTTAATCATGCCGAGAATACCACCGCTTTCAATGATTAAAGATACATATTATGTTGAAGGTGTCGATTTAAATGAAGAAGTGCCGAAAAATCACAGCATGTTTAGTTGGGCATTAACTTCTGCTCTAGACAAAGCAAAAAAAGCAGATGGTTTTAATGGTTACGCACGCGAATCGATTAAGACCGTGTGCGAAATGTTATTCACTGTACTGCCAGTCGTTATGGCGATCGGTACACTCGGTACGGTCGTGGCTGAAGGTACACCTGTCTTTGAATATTTAGGTGCACCGCTCGTTCCAATTTTAGAATTTATGAATGTACCAGAAGCATACCGTGCAGCTGAAACGATATTTGTAGGATTTATAGATATGTTCTTACCAGCTGTATTTATTGCAGATGTAGAAAGTGAAATGACACGATTCATTATTGGTACGTTAAGTATTACACAGCTGATTTACTTATCAGAAGTCGGCGGCGTCATACTCGCCTCAAAAATTCCTATCGGCATTGGTAAATTGTTTATCATCTTCTTATTAAGAACAATTATTTCATTGCCAATCATCATTCTCGTTGCACACCTTATTTTCTAAAATATATCAACTAAAAAGACGGTATTGGAATCTAAAGAATAGAATCCAATACCGTCTATATTATTCTAGATTAGAATCCTCGACCAGCACCACCGCCGCCGCCGGATCCACCACCGAATCCGCCAAAGCCGCCGCTTGATCCGCCACCGAAACTACCGCCACCTGAGCCACCTGTTGGGAAGCCCCAGAAAGTACCTCTGCGTCCACGGCTACGTCCACCTGTGCCGCCGCCTCCGCCTCTAATCATCCAGAGAACAAAGATAATAAATATGAGTGTTATGAACAATCTAAATATTTCTCCGACACCGCTAAAACCAGATCCATCTGACGAATCCTCAATCGGTGTATCCCGTGTAAACTCACCATCTTCATAGCCAAATGCTTCTAAGGATTCATTATACAGCGCTTCATATAGAGCAATGAGACCTTGTTCATAATATCGATTCGCTTGGGAAGAATTATTTTCAAATTCTGCTGCTCTTTGAAAATAATCCAATGCTTCCTGATCGATAATACGTCCGATTTTTGCATCATTTAAGTATCCTTCGACGCCATAACCGACTTGAACATCTACCCCACGATTCGTAAATTCGTTGCCGTTATCCAAGTTAAGTAAAATAACGATACCGTTATCCTCGTCTTCCTTACCAACACCATAACCTCGCAAAGCCTCTAGTGCATAATCCTGTCTATGAATTTGTCCAGTTGTTGGCATTGTCAGGAGGAGCATCTCAACACCTGTGCCTGATTCCAGATGTGTACCGAGGTCATTTAAAGCACGAACACTTTCCTCTGACAACACATTTGCATTATCTTGAACAAAATAATGTGTTGTGTCGAGCGGTGGTAAATCTTCCGCTTGAATCGATGGGATAAACACCACACTCATCAACAATAAGAGGAATAGTTTTTTTATCATTATTCTATACCGTCATCTTGATCGGTATTGAAATCTACTTCAGGCACCTCACGACTTTCGTCACTCGCTTCAAAATATTCTTTTTCATCAAAACCAAAAATACCAGCAACTAAGTTACCTGGAAACGCACGCGTGTTACGGTTAAATTCTTGAACCGAACCGTTATAATCTTGTCGCGCAACTGCGATTCTATTTTCTGTACCTGCGAGCTCATCTCGCAATCCAGTAAACTGAGTATCCGCTTTTAAGTCTGGATAGTTTTCTTGCAGTGCAATTAAACGGCTCAACGCAGAAGTCATATTATCATTGGCTTCTGATAATTCGTCTACATTTGATGCATTTCCGATATCTGTACGCGCTTCTGCAACTGCTTCAAAAATTTCACTTTCATGATCGGCATAGCCTTGAACTGTACTCACAATATTTGGTATTAAATCATTACGACGTTCCAGTTGTGTTTCAATCTGCGCATATTGTGAATTTACATCTTCATCAAGATCTACAAACTGATTGTATTTTGGAACAATTAGAATGAGTGCTGCAATACCAATTACAAGAACTAAACCTACGACCACAACAATCGGGATAATAAACTTTTTCATATTTCCTCCTAGATTTTAACTGACTTCTAACACAAGATTGGGTTACTTGAATTTTACGACAAAATATTTCTTTTTACCACGTCTAACAATTGTGAATGTATCATCGAACATGTCAGCATTTGTTAACTCATGGTTTACATCCTGTTGTCTTTCACCATTGATGTAAATTGCACCATTTGTAATATCTTCTCTTGCTTGTCGTCGTGAAGGACTAATACCCGATTCTACTAAAACATTAACCAACGTTAAATCGTCCCCATTGTAATCATGTGACGGTACATCTTTAAATGCATCTTGAATTTGATCTACATTAAGTGCTTTAATATCTCCATTGAACAGTGCTTCTGTAATATTTTGAGCCTCTTGGAGTGCTTCTTCACCGTGAATAAAAGCAGTTACTGTTTCAGCCAAAGTGCGCTGTGCTTTACGTAAATGCGGTTCATTTTTCACACTTTCTACTAATGCTTCGATCTCTTCACGGCTTAAGAATGTAAAGTATTTAATCAGCTTGATTACTTCATCATCACTTTGATTTAACCAAAACTGATAAAATTCATACGGCGATGTACGCTTCGGATCCAACCAAATATTACCGGATTCAGTCTTTCCAAACTTCTTACCATCTGCTTTTGTTAATAGTGGAATTGTTAATCCTTCCGCTTCAGTTTTACCAAACATGCGACGCATCAACTCTAGACCACTTGTAATATTCCCCCACTGATCACTACCGCCAATTTGTAATTTACAATCATACTTCTGGTTCAAGTGACCGTAGTCAATCGCTTGAAGTATTGTGTAAGTGAACTCTGTGTATGAAATACCTGTTTCGAGTCTCGATTGGATGGCATCCTTCGCAAGCATGTAGTTTAAGCTCACATGTTTCCCGTAATCTCTTAAAAATGAAATTAAATCAATCTCATTCAACCATTCTCTGTTGTTCACAAATATCGGTGTATTATCAGATTCTATTTCAAAATCAAAAATATGTTGCATCTGTGCTTTCAAACCTTCGATGTTTTTATCGATTTGTTCTTCTGACAATAGTTTACGTTCATCACTTTTAAATGAAGGGTCACCGATCATACCCGTACCCCCACCAATTAAAATAATCGGTGTATGACCATGTTCCTGAAACCGTCTCAATGTAAGCAATGGAACTAGGTGGCCGATATGTAAACTATCTGCCGTTGGGTCTGTTCCTTGATATATTTTTACATTTTCAGTTTCTAATAGCCTTGCTAAATTTTCTTCATCTGTAATTTGATGCACAATTCCTCTGTACTTTAAATCTTCTAATAACTGACTCATGAAATCATCTCCAAAATATAATTATATTAAAAATGCACCCAATCTAATTGTTAGATTGGGTGCATGACACGGTACCACCATTCAGTTTTACTTAAATGCAAAAAGATATGCGTAAGTGTATTCGCGATATCGCATGTGCTAATTTCCACCGACCATTAGCTCTCTAAAAGTCATACAAATATCATTACTTCTCTTACATCTTGTTGGTTATTCTATTGAATTAAATTATAATAAAATTCTGTTCATAAAGTCAACTTCAATGAAAATGACAATATGATGAATTTCCACACAAAAAATTGTACTTTAGAACCACAAAATATTCTTAGAAAATAACATAATGTGTTATAATCCTTTTATATTGGGAGGTTACTGAATGAGTAATAACAATGGTTTTTTTAATCGCCTCACTTCATTTTTTACAAGAAAACAAGAAGTTAAGGAAAAAGATAAGATACATGGTAGTTCTTTAAAAGAAAAGTATAATAACGCACGCAACCGCTTCGATAAGGTCGGTTCCCCGTTTAGGGTCGCCTTCTACACCGTTTACGATACAGTATGGAATGTCGTTTTATTTTTAATTGTAACGCTATCGTTACTCGGTATATTTGGTGGAGCAATCGGACTTGGTTATATCGCTGCACTTGTCAATGATCATGAAATACAAACCGCTGAAGAAATGCAGCAATCGTTAACTGAAATGACCGAGAGCACAACTGTGTCTTTTGGCTCTGGTGAAGAGCTGGGAACACTCCGAACAGACTTGGTGCGTGAGAAAATAACATATGACGAAATGTCACCGTATCTCATTGATGCGCTAATCGCTACTGAAGATGAATACTTCTATGAACATAATGGTATGGTACCAAAAGCTTTCATTCGTGCATCAATACAACAATTTGCTTCAGATAACACGACGGGTGGTTCTACAATTACGCAACAGCTCATTAAGAACCAACTCCTTACGGCAGACACGACATTTGACCGTAAAGCAACAGAAATTTTACTTTCTTTCCGAGTAGAAAAGTTACTTGAAAAGGAAGAAATTTTAGAAGCATACTTAAATCAAGTATCATTCGGCCGTAATGCAAATGGACAAAACATTGCGGGTGTTGAAGCAGCTGCACAAGGTATATTTGGAATTTCTGCAAATGAACTAAATATTGCACAAGCGGCATTTATCGCCGGTATGCCACAGAACCCATATGCATATACACCGTTTACACAACTTGGTGAAGTTAAAGACCAAGACTACCTAGAACCTGGACTTAACCGTTTATCGTATGTACTTAATCGTATGCATACAGAAGGTATGATTACTGATGAAGAATATGAAGAAGCACAAAATTACGATATCATTGGTAATTTAACAACACGTGTCGAAACACCAAATGAATTGTATCCGCATTTAACGGATGAAGTTGAACGTCGTACAGTTCAGATTTTGAAATATGTACTCGCTGAAGAAGATGGATTGGATCGCAGTGATGTAGATAATACACCATTGATTAATGAAGAATATACAATACGTGCAAACAGCGCGCTCCGCAATCAAGGCTATCAAATCACAACAACGATCGATAAGGAAATCTATGATACGATGCAACAGGTTAAGGATGAATCACCATATTACTATGGTGAAAGAAGTTCAGCAGAAGCACTTGACGCACAGCCAGGACAGACGGAAGAGATGTTACAACATGAAATCGGTGCTATTTTAAAGAACAATGAAACGGGTGCAATTATCGGTTTTGTTGGCGGACGAGATTTTGAACGCTCGGCAATCAATCACGCAACGATGACGAAACGTCAAGCGGGTTCAATTATGAAACCACTTGCCGCATATGCACCAGCAATCGATAAGGGACTCATCGTTCCTGATACAGTATTGCTTGACCAAAAATTTGAAATTACGCACGAAGGTTGGGCACCGACGAACTATGATGCAGAGAATGAATACGGATTAGTTACAGCGTATCATGCACTGACAAACTCATTTAACTTGAGTACACTTCGCCTTTGGAGTCAAGTTAAATCAGAACGTCCACAAGATTACTTAACACAAGTGGGGATTGACATTCCTCTCAACCAATATGTTGATTTAGAACGTACAACACTCGTCGATTCATTCGCGCTCGGGTCACTCGACATGTCAGTTGAAGAAAGTGTTGATGCATTCTCAAGCCTTGCAAACAACGGTATGTTCGCTGAAAGCTATATGATCGAAACGATTACAGGTCCTGGTGGAGAAGTTGTCTACCAACATGAAGTAGAACCGATAAGAGTATGGGAAGATTCTACAGCTTACTTAACATCAGAAATATTAGAAAATGTATTTAGAGAAGGTTCTGCCTACTACATCAGTGACTACTATGATCAAGTTTCAGGCACTTATGACTGGGCAGGTAAGACTGGTACAACAGACAGTTTCGTCGACTCATGGTTTACAGCATATAATCCAGAAGTAACACTCGGTGTTTGGATGGGTTATGACCAACGTATCCCACAAGTATATGAAACCTACCAAGAAGAACGTCACCATATTTACACATGGAGAGAATATGCGAGTCGCTTATCCGAAGTGAACCCAGAGCTTATGGGTGCGAATCAGTTTAGAGCTCAACCATCTTCGGTATCACAAGCAAGATTCTGTGCATTGACGATGGAACTCGAGTCAGATTGTGATACACGATATGACAGAGTAATCACTGGTTTAGTTGCAGACAATACGCTTTTAGAACCAAAAGAAAATATTACTGATTACCGTATTCAAGAGCGTCTTGGCGCTGGATTCTATGGTATCTCACCTGCATTAAACGTTTCTGATTATCAAGGACAGGTTAGACAAGACTGGAGCCGAACATACACAATTGGTAGCTCTTCATCATCTCAATCTGACAATGACAACAATGACAATCAACAAGAAACAGAACAATCAGGCGATGACGGAACAGAAGACGGATCATGGTAAACATAAATTAAGCATATCCCCTATTAAAGGGATATGCTTTTTTTGATGGTTATTTTTGTATTACTGATAACAAAAAACTCCCCTATCACTGATAGAAATCAATGATAGAGGAGAAAATTTATGATTTATTTTAGATTAGAATAATCCTTTAGAGTTACCATCTTTGTCAACGTCCATGTGAACCGCTGAAGGTACTTTTGGTAAACCAGGCATTGTCATGATGTCACCTGTTAATGCAACAACAAATCCAGCACCTGCTTTAGCAATTACTTCACGTACAGTAACTTCGAATCCTTCTGGACGACCAAGTAATTTTGGATTGTCACTGAGTGAATACTGAGTTTTTGCCATACATACTGGGAAGTGTCCCCATCCGTTTTTCTCAATTTCAGCAATTTGTTTTTTCGCTTTGTCTGTTAATACAACACCAGAACCACCGTAAACTTCTGTTACGATCGTGTTGATTTTATCAGCAATTGGCATTTCATCTTCATATAGGAACTTAAAGTTTTGTGGTTGGTCAAGTACTTCTAATACTTTCTCAGCAAGCTCAACGCCGCCTTCTCCACCTTTTTCCCAAACTTTAGTCAGTGCAATACGCACGCCTAAATCGTTACAATAGTCCAACACGAATTGACGCTCTTCATCTGTGTCTGTAACGAAGTCATTCAGTGCAACAACGGGCTCAACACCGAATTTTCTAGCATTTTCAATGTGTTTTTCTAAGTTTTTAATACCCGCTTTAAGTGCATCAACGTTTGCTTCACCTAGATCTTCTTTCGCTACGCCACCGTTCATTTTTAACGCACGGATTGTCGCAACAAGCACGATTGCATCTGGTTCAAATCCAGCTTTACGCGCCTTGATGTCCATGAATTTTTCTCCACCTAAGTCTGAACCGAATCCACACTCAGTCACAACGATATCTGACAATTTACGTGCAGTGTTCGTAGCGATGACAGAGTTACATCCATGTGCGATGTTTGCGAATGGACCACCATGAATTAATGCTGGTGTACCTTCCATCGTTTGTACTAAGTTGGGTTTAATTGCTTCTTTTAACAATAATGCAAGTGAGCCTTGTACTTTTAATTCTGCAACCGTTACTGGTTTACGATCATACGTATAACCGATAACAATTTGAGAAAGTTTCTCTTTTAGGTCTTCGATATCATTCGATAAGCAAAGCACAGCCATGATTTCACTCGCAACTGTAATATCAAAACCATCTTCACGTGGCACACCTTGTGCAGGACCACCAAGACCGATTGTTACGTTACGTAATGCACGGTCGTTCATATCTAATACGCGTTTCCATGTGACACGTCTAGGATCAATGTTTAATTGATTCCCTTGGTGAATATGGTTATCGATGAATGCAGCTAACGCATTGTTTGCAGTTGTAATTGCATGCAAGTCACCATTGAAGTGTAAGTTGATCTCTTCCATCGGTAGTACTTGCGCATGCCCACCACCAGTTGCGCCACCTTTAATACCCATTACAGGTCCTAATGATGGTTCGCGAAGTGCAACCATAACATTTTTGCCAAGTTTATTGAACGCGTCTGATAAACCAACAGTACATGTCGATTTACCTTCACCTGCAGGTGTTGGGTTCATTGCAGATACGAGAACAATTTTAGATGATTTTTCATCACCTTCAAGCTTATGAATATCTACCTTTGCTTTGTACTTACCGTACATTTCAAGTGCTTCATTTGGAATGCCGGCTTTCTTAGCAATCTCTTCAATCGGTTGAATTGAAGCTTGTGATGCAATTTCCTGATCTGTTAAATGTGCCATACAATTAAACTCTCCTTGTCATGTAGATTACTCTCTTATTATTACATATTTCATCTAAAACAAAAAGGCTCTATACTCGATTACGGCATTTAGATTAATCGTCATCGAGTGCGCTTAAATCCCCTTCTGGTAAGTTTAACTCCCACGCTTTTAACACACGACGCATGATCTTACCACTGCGCGTTTTCGGTAATTTATCTTTAAACTCAATCTCACGCGGTGCAGCATGTGCTGCAAGTCCATTTTTTACAAACAAACGAATGTCTTCCTTCAGTTCATCTGATGGTTCGTATTCTTTTTTCAATGTGATAAACGCCTTGACAATTTCGCCACGAATCGGATCTGGTTTACCGATGACACCTGCTTCTTGAATTGCTTCATGCTCGACGAGCTTTGACTCGATTTCAAACGGACCAACTCGTTCACCAGCTGTCATGATGACATCATCGACGCGTCCTTGGAACCAATAATAGCCATCTTCATCTTTATATGCTGAATCTCCTGATACGTACCAGTCATTAATAAAGTATGAATCGTATTTCGCATCATTCTTCCAAATCTTACGCATCATCGCTGGCCATCCACGTTTTAAAGCGAGGTTACCCATGCGATTTGCTGGCAATTCATTCCCCTGATCATCAACGATTGCCGCTTCTACGCCAGGTAATGGTTTACCCATCGAACCACCACGAATTTCCATACCTGGGAAATTAACGATACAGTGCGCACCAGTCTCTGTCATCCACCACGTGTCATGAATGCGGCGATTGTAAACATCCATCCCCCATTTTACAACTTCAGGATTCAGTGGCTCACCGACTGAAAGTACATGTCTCACATGAGATAGATCATACTGATTGACGACTTCATCACCAGCACCCATCAGCATTCTAAACGCAGTTGGTGCACTGTACCAAACCGTCACTTTTAAGTCTTCTAATGCGCCATACCAAGACTCTGGTGAGAAGCGTCCACCGACAACAACATTCGTCACACCATTTAACCATGGCGCAAATATTCCGTATGATGTACCTGTCACCCAGCCTGGGTCTGCTGTACACCAATAAACATCATCTTCTTTTAAATCAAGCACCACTTTACCTGAGTAGTACTGTTGAATCATTGCATATTGTGCGTGTAATACACCTTTTGGTACACCTGTTGAACCACTTGTGTAATGTAAGATGAGTCCATCTTCTTTATCTAGCCAGACGATATCAAACGCAGTGCTCGCATCATTCATTCCTTTTCTAAAATCTACGATTTTGTCTTCTGCAGTAACTTCATCTCCAACGACAATAATCTTCTCTAGAGAAGGCAGTTCATCAACAGGTACACGCGTTAACAATTCTGGTGTTGTTACAAGCACGCGCGCACCACTGTTTTCGAGGCGATCCTTCACTGCTTTTTCCATAAAGGCCTCAAATAATGGTCCTACAATTGCGCCTAATTTTAAACTACCAAGCAATGCGAAATAGAGTTCCGGTGAACGGGGCATAAAGATAAAAATCCGATCACCTTTTTCGATGTTTGCATTATCTTTTAGTACATTTGCCGCTTGGTTTGTTTTATCTTGCATTTCTTTAAATGTGTATCTTTCAATTACATCGTTATTTTTGAAGATCAGTGCTTGCTTGTTACCCAGACCTTTTTCAACATTATAATCGATGCATTCATATGCCATATTAAATTTTCCAGTTTCATACCATGAGAACTGTTTTTCTATCTCTGCCCAATCATGTGATTCATAGGCTGCATCGTAATCTTTCATATTTGGATACTGATCCGTTACTTTATACTTTTCGACTTGCACCATCACCAACTCCTTTATTTAATCTTACTTCTCTTTATTATATAATAAATATGTATTTAATTTCAAAACCATTTATATTCATAAAACGGAGGTGACACCGTGATACATCACAAGCAATACTTTAAGAGCGATCACACTAGTCAATCACATCAATTTATTGTTGAGGGGCCGGTAGATCCGGAAATACTCAAAAGATATCAATTTGATGACGGATTGGATTCGTTTCGTCTACCTGAAGAGCAATTTGAAGCATTGATTGAAATTGCTGAATTACCTGAAGGTAGAATTATCATTGCGCGCGAGGACGATTTAATTGTTGGCTATATCACGTTCGTTCATCCCGATCCATATGAACGCTGGAGCGACGGTAATTTACCTTATATATTAGAACTTGGTGCTGTTGAAGTTACACCGAAGTTTAGACAGTTTGGTCTTGCGTCAAGCATGCTAAAGCTGTCATTCCAAGATAATCAAATGGAAGAGTACATCGTGATTACGACAGAATATTATTGGCACTGGGACTTAAAATCATCAAACCTCGATGTATATGAGTATAAAAACATGATGATACGTTTTATGCAGCAGGTTGGTTTTGAAGTATACCAAACCAATGACCCAGAAATTACATCACATCCAGCAAATACTTTAATGGCAAGAGTTGGCGCAAATATTGATGATACGAAGCGCATTCAATTCGATAAAATACGATTCAAAGATCGCTTTTTCTTTTAGGAGGATAACAAATGTTAGTAGAGCGCATAATGACGCATGATGTTAAAACATTAACGAAAGACGACACGATAAAAGATGCAATAGAAATGATGAAGAAATTTTCATTCCGACATATTCCAATCGTCAACGTACGCGATGAAATAGAGGGTATTATTTCTGAAAGTGATATTAAGATTACTGTACCGGAATCAATCACAGGACTTGATACCCAGACATTCCTCAGTACACCACTATCTGAAGTGATGATTAAACACCCTATGACGTGTCACCCACTAGACTTTGTCGCTGAAATTGCACTTGATTTTTATCAGTATACTATTGGCGCAATACCTGTCGTTAGAAACAAGAAAATAGTCGGTATCGTAACGCAAAAAGATATGTTGAATACGTTCATAGAATTGACGGGTATTACAGAACCCGGATCGATTATCGAAGTGGATACAGAAGACCAAACCGGTGTAATATATGAACTCGGCAAAGTGTTTAAAGAATTAAACATAAAGATTATCAGCGTGTCAGTATATAATAATAAGGATATATCTAAAAATAAAATCATCGTATTACGCATACAAGCAATGAATCCATTAATCGCAATTAATAAGTTAAAAGATAAAGGCTTTAAAGTGTTGGAGCCACAGTAACTTATGAAAGAAGCAACTTATATATACGATGATGAAATTTTGAAATACAGATTCAATGACACACACCCTTTTAATCAAATGCGCGTTAAGATGACAACGGACTTATTGATGAGCGCACAATTTTTACAGAAACAAGACATCGTTAAACCACGCATTGCAACGGAAGCAGAACTCGAACTCGTACACAGCAAATCATTCATCGATGCTGTGCGTAAAGCAGGTCACGGTGAATTGGATGAGAAAGAGGCATCAAAATTTGGACTCGGTACAAATGATACGCCGATTTTTGACAATATGCATGAACGGTCAAAATTGCTAGTCGGTGCGACCTTAACAGCAGTTGAAGCAGTGATGGAAGGAAACAGTAGAAAAGCATTGAGCCTTGCTGGTGGTCTTCATCATGGATTTTCTGGTCGCTCAAGTGGATTTTGTATTTATAATGACACAGCAGTGGCCATTGAGTTCATTAGAAAAAAATTTGGTAAAAAAGTGTTGTATATAGATACGGATGCACATCATGGAGACGGTACACAGTATATCTTTTATAGTAAGGATGATGTGATGACATATTCCGTGCACGAAACAGGCCGTTACTTATTCCCAGGGACGGGTCATATTACTGAACTCGGAGATGATATCGGCTACGGTTATTCTATCAATTTACCACTCGATGCTTATACAGAGGATGACTCCTTCAAACATGTGTTTTCAACTAGTTTAGAGCGTGCAATTGAACGCTTTAAGCCCGATGTCATCTTCAGTCAAAACGGCGTAGATAGTCATTTTAGAGATCCGATGACACATCTTAATTTAACGAGTGAAAGTTTTGAATACATTCCGAGGTTTGTGGACTCACTCGCTAAACGTTATACAGATGGAAAATGGATTGCAGTTGGTGGTGGCGGTTATAACTTATGGGAAGTTGTCCCGAGAATGTGGGCACAAGTGTGGTTAGCGATGACTGGGGAAACTGCGCCACGTGGACAATTACCTAAAGAATTTATTGAAACATATAAATCAAAGTGCCCAAGTACATTTCCAATGCTTTGGGAAGACGCGCTTCATGACTATATTGAGATTCCGCGACGTACTGAGATTACGGAGAAAAATATTGCAACACTTGAGCGTTTAATGAATCATTTATAACAAGTATATATTCATAAAAAAATGATGTTTTCTGATTTCAGAAAACATCATTTTTTGTTTCTATTTTTTTGTTGAACCACGGTAATCTATGTAGTGTGGTAGAATCACATCTGGGTGACTGACCGCTTCACCCTTCATGTATTTCGTCAATAGGCGCATCCCTACTGCTCCGATGTCATACAATGGTGTACGCACACTGGATAGTGTTGGACGTGACATATGTACAAGTCGTGTATTTGCACAGCTCAATACTTCCATATCTTCTGGCACATTTTTGCCATCATCTTGAGCGGCATGAATGATTCCGATTGCAATTGCATCATTCATTGATATGACGATATCCAAATCTTTTTCTTTAAGAATTTTATAGATTTCAGGTGCTTCGTCATATTTACTAAAACCATCGATCACCCATTCATCTTTAAATTCTAAATTATTTCGTTCAAATGATCGACGTATACCACGTTCGAAATGATACATTAGTTGTTCTGAATAATAGCCTTTAACAAATGCACATTTCTTATGACCCTTATCAATGAAGTCTTGAATGACAGTATCCATTGCAGCTTCAACATCGATATTAACACTCGCAAACTTATCATCATGTTCACTCGTACCACAAAGTACTACTGGTATCGATGTATTTTCAATATCTTTTAATGTGTCTTCATTCAAAATTCCACCGAGATATATAATACCGTCAACCTGTTTACTCATGAAGTTGAACAAAGCATCGCGTTCTGCTTCAGGATTGAAATCTGTATTCGTAATAATTGTTTGGTATTGATACATCTCTGCCACATCATCTAAGCCACGCACGAGTGCTGAATAATACAAACTCGAGATGTCCGGAATGATGACGCCGACTGTTGTCGTTCTCTTACTTGCTAATCCTCGTGCAACTGCATTCGGACGATAATTTAATCGATCGATAACTTCTTGTACACGTTTACGTGTTTCTGGCTTTACGTTCGGGTTACCATTTAACACACGCGAAACTGTAGCCATCGATACTTTTGCTTCTTTTGCTACATCATATATAGTAACAGTCATGTTACACCTCGATTCTCAATGAAATCCTTTTCATTACTAATAATAGCATGCTTTTACAAATTAAAAAACATCAATATAAAAGATGTGACGAATGTTCTGCATCTTCTATATTGATATTGTTTTTAGTTATGCTTCGAGACATCGACCACACGATTGTTACGTGTGGATACGTCTGGCAACACTTGTTCTGATTGATTTGTTTCTACTTCTTCATCTTCAAAGTTCTCATCTTCTGTTGTTAACGCTTCTTCTTTTGTTTCAGTCGCCACTTTAACAGGTGTATCAATATCAACATCCGTCTGTACAGCATCCGGTGTATCAATCGTACTTTCTGCTAACCTAAGCGGTGGTTCTGGAAGTGTTTTATCTTCTTGGTTCTTCTTGGTTAAGAAAAATAATGCGATAAATACGCCAACCATAGCACCAAGTATAATACTGATTGTGAGATCTCTTGAAGAAGTTGAAACTTCATTCTCACCATTGACTTCCACCAAACTTCTATCCTTTTGAATGGCTGGGAGATTGTCAGTCATCACGTCATCCCCTATTCTATAATGATGTAACTATTTATTTTTCATCATTGTTATTCTGGCTTGCATAAGCTTTTTGTCTATCTTGACGAATTTTCCACTTATCAAACAATTCCATTGCAACGTTAGACCATTGAACCACTTGTGAAATCTGATCTTCGTTTTGTGAAATATTTGTCGTGATAGAATGCGTTACTTTTTCAACAGAACTGTTTAAGTTATTCACTGTGCTACCGATGCCACTTACAGCTTCAACAACACCGTTTAACTTCTCAGATTTACCTTGGAAATCTTCCGCCAAACGATTCGTCTTGTGTAACAGATCCGTCGTTTCACGCGTGATACCTTGTACCTGTCCTTCCACACCGTTTAATGTTTTTGCGATGTGATCTAAATTTTTCTTAACTGATAGAAGTAGCATCACTAATCCCACACATAAAATGAGGAAAGCAAGTGCAGCTACACCAGCTGAAATGTATAAAATAATTTCCCAATCCATAATAATACCTCCATATTTTTATTTAAATTATATCCTAAATTTCAATATTTAAACTTAGTTGAAAAATTAAATCACACTTTCAGTAAAAGCTTTTTCATATTTCTGGATATCGCCTGCACCCATGAAGATAATGACAGCATCTTTATACTGATGTAATTTCGACATATCATCCTCTTTTAAGAGCTGAGCGTTTTTCGTAATCTTCACGAGATCCTCGCTCGTTAACATGCCACCTTCTTCGCGTGCTGATCCAAATATGTCTAAAATATACACATCGTCTGACTCTGCGAGTGCCTCTGCAAATTCTTTTAAAAATGCTTCGGTTCTAGAGAATGTATGCGGTTGAAACACAGATACAATGTGCTTATCCGGATATTTTTTTCGGGCTGTTTCCAGCGTTGCTTTGATTTCAGTCGGGTGATGTGCATAGTCATCGACTAAAACAAGATCATCCACATGTGTTTCAGTGAAGCGACGTTTAACGCCTTTATATGTCATAAACGCAGCCTTTGTATTTTCTACATTTAAGTCTTCCAAATAACACACCGTAATCACCGCCAGGGCATTAAGTACATGGTGGTCACCAAACAGTGGAATTGTAAATGTTTCATAAAACTCACCTTTAATATGGACGTCGAATACAGTCCCTTCTGTCGTGACTGATACATTTGATGCAACGACGTCAAACCGTTCATCAAAGCCGTATAACCATACATCCTGTGAAAGATTCATCGCTTCTACGTGTGCATCTCCACCATAGGCGACGACAGTCTTCGATTGATTTGCCATCTGAGTGAATGCATCGATGACATCTTGTAAATCTTTAAAATAATCTGGGTGATCAAAATCAATATTCGTAATGATTGCATAATCTGGGTGGTAACTTAAAAAGTGACGCTTATATTCACATGACTCATAGACAAAGTGTGTGCTTAAATCAACACCCACACCAGTGCCGTCACCAATTAAATATGTCGTCTTACTATTGCCATTCATCACATGTGACAACAGGCCTGTCGTCGATGTTTTACCGTGGGCACCACTGACTCCGATGGACACATATTCTTTCATAAATTCCGCTAAAAACTTATGGTATCGAATGACTTCGAGGTTCAGTTCACGCGCGCGTTTTATCTCCATGTGTTCATCGTTAAAAGCATTGCCTGCAATGTAAACATAGCCTTCTTTTATATTTTCAGCATCAAAGGGGAGAATCGTAATGTTCTTCTCACGCAATTGGAATTCTGTGAAAACGACACTTTCAATATCTGAACCTTGTACTTCATGTCCAAGTCCATGTAATATTTGTGCAAGTGCGCTCATTCCAGCCCCTTTTATACCGATAAAATGAAATTTCTTTTTCATTTCTTTCCACCATCTTTATGTCAGATTTGCTTCTTTAATATGCGTGATTACGTCTTTAAGTGTGCTCTGTGTTACCGTACCAAGCGTTATGCGTGTCGGTTTAGATGTTGTTGGTAACTGTATCAAACAATCCGCGTAATATTGTGATAACCCTTCTGCACCATTCATGATCCGATGTTGTGGATCTAAAAATGTAATACGTGTTTGCATCAATCTAAGTAGTTCAAAACGTAAATCATAAGAAATATCTGATTGTTTCACGATGCAATGAATACCGTATGCCTTACCCTTTTGTAACAACTGTTGTAGTGCACTGTACGCATATTTATTTTTTTCTTTTAAAATTGTATGTAAGTCATCGATGACAACAACGATGATACTTTTTCTTAGATGCGGGCTCAATCGTTGATTTAGACTTTGAATGTTGCGAACATGCACACGCCTAAACTGATTTTGTCGCTCAATGAGCTCGGCTAATATAGAATCAAACGCGTCATCATCAGTGATTTCTTTATGTGTATCAAATGAATATGGTAAATCCACATATTGTTGATAACGTCTTTTTTCAGTGATAAAATGCGTTTGCACTTCAAGTGGTGTGTGGTTCATCATCAATGATAATAAAATACTATTTATGATTAACTTCGTTGAATCGACACGACCCCCATAGATTAACATATGGCCAGCTTTTGTCAGTTGGAAGGAGCACATCTTATCTTCAATTGTTTTACCAATTGCGACTTTAAAGTCATTTTTTCTCATCTTCAAACTACTCGTATTGAACAAAGTACTGAATGTAATGATGTTCTTTTTTGTCAATGGAACTTCTAGATTGATAATACCTGAGTTTAAGTTCTCTGTCGTAATTCGAACATGCATGTCCTCTAGATATGGTTTCAATAATGTCTGTAATTGATTGAGTTGACCGATTCTTAAATTTACTTTTACCTTTAACTTATAACTTCCAAACATACCATTTGAAACATAATTCAATATATCTATCGGAATATTGATATGATTAAAGGCATTGATAATACGCTCTGTTATTTTAGGGTCCTCAAGATCATAATTCGTGTTTTGGGGCGCGCCTAATAAGTAGAGCGATGGGTATGAAAAACGTGGTCCAACGCGCTTTTTTTCAGACGTTGTTTGCTTTTTTTGGACTGGCTTTTGTACATCTGATTTTGAAGTCTTTTGTTCGTTAGAAACATTGATTGGGCTGAGTGGTGTAATTAAGCTGAGTTGCTCTGTCCCTTTCGTATGCTTACCTTTTTCGGTATCTAAAAACACTGCAGATGTTGGACTCGATGCCAAGCGTTGATTATGGAGCAGACGCAGCCTTTCCTTTACTGCTTGTTTCTTTTTTTCTTTGCGCACACGTTCTCTTTTAATCTCTTCAACGATTGAAGAGCGATAGCCACCATCTCTTGGTGGCTGATTTGTTAATTCTGCGGGTGTTCTGTTTGGTTTTTTCGTACCATGAATTGCTGAAGGAATATCGCGGGCTTTTCGAATGGTATAACTCGAAGACTTATTTTCAACATAAGTCTGTTTTGTTGACTTACGATTTTCACGCTGCATTAAGCGACCCGTACTCTCACTTTGTGATTGCGCATCACTTGGTGTCAAATTCGGATCTGCTTTTAATTTTTCATAATCAAATACAGTCTGTGACTTATCTGTTTTCTTACTGTACATCTCTTCAGATGTACGTGGTCTTCTCTGTCTACTCATTCTTTTACCCCCCGTTACAAGTTAAATTCGTCTCCAACTTTTCCATCATCCAAAACGTAAATACCTTTTGCACCACTGTGAGGTAATCCTAATTCTTTTTTTGAACATATCATACCATTTGACGCGACACCGCGTAACTCTGACGGTTTAATATATAAACCATCTGGCATAAATGCACCGACTTTTGCAACAACAACTTTTTGATTTTTATCGACGTTTGGTGCACCACAAACGATTTGTAGCACTTCTGTCCCTACATCTACTTTTGTCACTTGTAAGTGATCTGAATCTGGATGCGGCTCAATTTCATCCACATGACCAATGACAAATTTATGGGTAAGATCTGGAGAAATTTCTTCAATACCATGTTTGTCAAGCAGGTTATTTATCGTGTTTACTGTTTGCTCATCCGCTCGTATATGTTCAAATGAATCAATTCCGAGTGACTGATGTGCATTAAAAATATTTAATCCGACAATCTCATCATTTTCTTTAATCACTGTTATATTCTCATGATTTTCGTAAACAGGATGATCCGATGGTTTTAATGTCACAAACAAACAATCATTGTCCATATATTCGTTAAATGTTAACTTCATTTACTTATCCTTCTTTTTGTTATGTTTTTGTTTTCCTAATATAAACACCGGTTGAAGGCGTTTGTCTTGATAACTAAATGTCAGGGATGTAATCGGTGTCAATCCTTCTGCGAAGTATTGCATCATCATCTGAGCCATGACATCATAACCGACAGAATTTCTCACATCTACGATAATTAATACATCTTGGTGAGGTAACCCAACAAGCATCTCACCTTCTATTCTATCATGAAAATCATTTAAGAATTCTTCATTTAAAATTCGTGTTGCATCATAACCATCATTGTGATTGATAAAGTAAAAAACATTCTCTTGAATCACCTGCTGATTTTTAATTTCGATTGGTAACTGTTTGAGCTCTCGCTCCGCAATTACTTTCATTTCACCAACTGATAAGTTCATCGTTTTAAGCAACGCTTCATCAATCAGACGATAGCTGTTATCAAAATCGACCGCATAGTAAATGTTTGTCTCTGCCGTATGTTCATCATAGACAAACGCATCACCCTTTTTCGTTTCCTTGAAAAAACTCGTCGAACGAACGACGGGCAAAATCTTTGCATTTTGTTCGATTGTTTCTTTACCCATGCGCGTCAGTGATTCATCTAAATAATAGACGATTTCATCGAGCAATGACTCGTCCTTGCTCGATTTTGTCAGTAATTTGTTCAAATCAACTGAAACGCCTTGTTTATTATCAAGGCGCTCAATTCGTAATGATTCAGCTTCACGGTCAAATTTGTATTCAAAATCATCACGCGTTTCATTTAAGCGTTCAATAATTTTATCTCTCAGTTGAAAAACATTCATTTTGAAACCCCCACACTACTTTTCTCCAATACGTAACTTTTGATCACCTGGCTTGATTAAAGACAAGCGTGTCATCACATAATAGAATAACAAAGTAACGACCGCTGGCAAAACAATCTGGAATATGAGGATAAGCATAAACACTTCAAAATTTGCTCCCATCGTTTCAATGGTCATAATTTGGCCGACAAAACCACTCGTCCCCATACCTGCACCTGCTGCATTCGTTTCCATCGGGAAAAACACGGTCATGATCGGTGCGATAACCGCACTCGCTAACACAGGTGGTACGATGATGAATGGATTCAATATGATGTTCGGAACGAGTAACATTGACGTTCCAACACCGATTGAAATGAGCCCAGAGAATCCATTGTCCTTATATGCTGTAACTGCTAGCCCAACCATATGACAACAACAGCCGATGAGTGCAGCACCTGCTGCAATACCGCTAATATCTAACATCAGTGCTAATGCTGCGCTGGATAGCGGTGCTGTCAAGACGATACCGAAGACCACGGCAACGAGCATCCCCATTATGAATGGTTGTTGTTCAGTCGCATACATGATGAATTGACCGATACTTGTCATAAAATCACCGATTACAGGGCCTATCAGTTTTCCGACAAAATATCCGATAATAATTGTTAAAAACGGCGTCAAAATAATATCTAACTTCGTTCTTGAGGCATAAAGTCGAGCAATTTCAATCGTTATGACAGATGCAACGAAACTTCCTGCAACACCACCGAGATCATATGCTGCGTGACTGATAACTAAGACAGAAAAAAGCACCAAAGGCGGTGCTTTTAATCCATAGGCGATGGCAGCACCAATCGCTGCCCCCGTTAATGCCATGGTAAAATTACCGATATCTACTAATCCGGATAAGCCCTCTACATATGTACCTAAAGTTCTAATAATTAATCCGATGATTAACGATGAAAATAAACCGAGCGCCATAAAACTCATGCCATCTATAAACCAACGATGCAACCATTTTTTCATCTATTCTTACCCTCTAAGTTCCTTAAGTTTGTCTTCATTTATACCACGAATCAATTGTTCTAACATTGATTTCGCTGCGAGATAGTCATCTGTATTTAACACAGAATGACTCGTATGAATGTATCGTGCAACAACACCAACTACCGCACTGACGACACCATTACCTGAAAGATGAATGCTACCTGCATCTGTTCCACCTGGAGATTGGAAATATTGGTGTTTAATATCATGTGTCTTTGCTGTTTCTAATAGATAATCACGCATCGGTTTAGAAAGAATCATTGTGCGGTCAATAATACGCACGAGTGTACCTTCTCCGAGTTTTCCAATGTCTTGATCAGATCCCGTTAAGTCATTTGCCGGTGAACAATCCACTGCAAAAGCAACGTCCGGTTCAATCATATTCGCTGCTGTCTTCGCACCGCGTAAACCGACTTCTTCCTGCACAGTTGCACCGATGTATAAGTCGCAGTCGAGTTCAACATCTTTTAATGCTTCTAACGTTTCAATTGCAATTAAACAACCATATCTATTGTCCCAAGCTTTTGCTAAAATCTTTTTAGGGTTTTCTAGCACTTCAAAGTTTACAGCCGGCACCATTGAATCGCCAACTTGAATCCCCATCTCTTCGACTTCTTCTTTTGAGCTCGCACCGACATCTAACAGCATATCTTTGATTTCAGTTTTTGAAGTATCTCCTTTTCTGAAATGTACGGGCACACTACCTATAACACCAGTGATTTCTTTATTTTCACTCGTGCGTACTTTGAAGCGTTGTGCAAGTAGCACGTCAGTTGGCCAGCCACCCAGTGGTTGAAACTTTAATAATCCTTGCTTTGTAATTTGTGTAATCATAAAGCCGACTTCGTCCATGTGACCAGCAACCATTACCTTCGGTGCATTTTCTTTTTTAGAGCGTTTTACTGCAAATATTCCGCCAAGTCCGTCTTGTATCACTTCGTCACTTAATTTCTCAAGTTCTTCACGCATATATTTACGAACCTGATCCTCAAAACCTGGGGCACCATGTAATTCTGTTAATGTTTTCATTCTTGTCATTGTTTTTTCAGATAAACTCATTGTCTTGTTACTCCTCGTATTATATATATTTTTTGTGGTAAACTATTATTGAATAGGGGGTAAAGATATGAATAAAAAATCAGTAATTTTCGTACTCACATTAAGTATTATTGCGATTCCACTTGCATTGTGGTTAACCATCTATAGAAAAGTGAATCCACAAGTGATTGTTGACAACCTGCATCATATGTTCGATGACGTTACATTCGTTTCATTGAATTACGACTTAAAGGTGACTGAACTTCTTGGCATTAATTCCAAAGTGTACAGTGGTGTCGTACATACGAAACATCAAGATAAAATATCTGAGTATGCATTTTTAGCAAATGCTTATACTGGAGAAATCATAGAGATTACGGAGACGTAATCTCTTTTAAATGTTCAAAACTCTTCTTCAACGCTTCTAATCCTTCAAGTAAATAATCCCGTCTCGTTGCGACGTTTAGTCGAATCCATTGATCGCTCGATTCACCATAAATATGGCCCGGAGAAATCGCGACATTACCGACCTCAATCAATGCTTTTTGAACATCTTCACCCGTAAATCCGACCTGTTCGAAAGATATCCAAGCTAGGTATGTTGAATTCGGCACTTCAAACGATAGCGTTTCTGATAAATGCTCATCTATAAATGATTTGACAAGCTTCATATTGTCTTCAATATACGCATTTAAAGCATCAACCCACTCCGCACTATCATAATAAGCGCCTTGCAATGCAGCAAGCGTCAAGCTGTTCTCAGTAATGATATTAAGCTCTTTTTTAATACGCTGATCATATGATTCTTTCAATGCTTTATGTTTTGTTAAATAGTAGCCAAACGGCAAGCTTGCCAAGTTAAATGTTTTTCCCAAGCCGCTGACGACGATGAATGGATCATTTTTGTCAAACTGTTTAAACATCGAAGAAAAGTCAACATTTCTTACAAAGTCCATATGTATTTCATCACTGATTAACTGTACATTATTGCGCTTACATATGTCGTAAATCTTCTTATTTTCATCCGCTGTCCAAACCTTCCCTGTCGGGTTGTGTGGATTGCAATGTACATAGATTTTCGTCTTTTCATCTTTACACAGTGATTCAAACTGATCAAAGTCGAGTTCAAAACCATTTTCTGTCTTCGATAAAGGACATTCTAGGCGATTGCGATTATTATTTTCGATAAGGTTTAAAAACCCATTATACGATGGAGATGTAATTAAGATCGAGTCTCCAACATCTGAATATCTCTCCATATATTCTCTGATAACAAATAGAACGGTTGGACTTGATCCGATATAATAACCATCTAGATCTATATTAAATCGTTCCTTCCACCAGTGTTGAATCGGTGCATAAAAATTGGCATCACTGAGCATCGTATATCCGAATATGCGTGCATCTAGACGATTCTGGATACTTTGATGCACACCATCTGGAATTTCAAAGTCCATATCCGCTACCCAAAATGGTGCTAAGCCCTCTTTATTGAAAAGCATCGATGTACCATCAAACTTAACACAATCCGTGCCTAGCCGAGATGTTACTTTGTCAAAATCTATCATTCAAACACCTTCCTAATTTATTAATATACTCATTTTAACATTCTTACACTTTGATTTATAGGACAATGAAAATAAAAAAAGCACCTCAGAAGGATGCTTTTAATTGATATATTAAGTTTCCACGTGATGAAAACTTATCTTCATATTCAGTTCTAATGTTTTCGGGTGATTCCATTTCGTGCACATTTAAATTGATTTCATGAAATTTCATACCGAAATTATTTAAATGCTCGAGTGAAAATTCAAACAATCCACGGTTATCCGTTTTAAATTGAAGCATGCCATCTACTTTTAGTATCTCTTTATATTGTTTTAAAAAGTTTTTGTGCGTTAACCTGCGCTTTTCATGACGATTTTTCGGCCAAGGATCCGAAAAGTTTAAATAAATGTGTGAAACCTCATCTGCATTAAAGTAATCTCGCAAATGATTCGCATCGAGCAGAACAAGTTGTAAGTTATCCAGTTCCATTTCAATTGCTTTCTCAACAACTCGAATCATTATGTTTTTATCGAGTTCTACACCAACAAAGTTAATCTCTGGATGGCGCTTTGCAAGTGTTGTAATAAATCGACCCATACCCGTTCCGATTTCAAGGTGAATGGGTTGTTGTTTTTTGAATCGAGATGTTATGTCCAATTGATGTGATTCATCGATATCAACAAACGATTTGTGTTCACTTAAAAAGTCAAGTGCCCACGGTTTATTTCTCATTCTCATCTAACTAATCCCTGCCTAAATAAATTGATCTTGCCTTCTTACATGATCAAGGAAAATAATCCATCGATTCATATCATTAAAACGCTTGTTATCTTCATACCATTGAATCATTGTAACCGTCTGAATCAATGTATACCACTTCATGCGCTTTCTTAATTGTATATCTAACTCTAATCCATAATGCGATAACCATTCTTCCCAAGAATCACGATCTATATATGTATATAGCATCATGCCAAGATCAATTGCCTTATCTGCAATCATTGCACCTTCCCAGTCTACAAGGAACAATTCATTTTGATCTGAAAGCAACCAGTTGTGATGGTTGACATCACCATGGCACACCGCAATGTCTTTCTCTGACAATGTGGGTTGATGAGTTTCCAAATAGACGAGTGCATCGCGGACTGTTTTATTTTTAATTACTTCTGTAGATAGTGTTTGATTCACTTTATCAAGTAGTAAAGAGGGTTCCATCGGTGCCATACCGAGCTTTTTAAGCATTGTTAGCAGACGCTCAGATGAATGTATCTTATGTAATAATTCTGGCACGCGAGAAGAAGACATCTCTTCTTTTTTAAGTTCTCTACCATTTTTCCAGTCTTGAGCTGTGACCACTTCCCCAGTCTCAATCCGTTTCGTCCACAATAGCTTTGGCACAATTCCTTCTGTAGATAATGCCAGTAAGAATGGGCTTGAATTTCTCTTTAAAAACAATTTTTTACCATCTTGCTCCGCTTTATATGCAGAACCTGATTCTCCATTTACCGTTTCTAACACCCATCCCAATTGATAAAAATGTTCCATGATCACACCTCGCTTTCTGACATAAAAAAAGCGCTATTTAACTTCGAACATAGCGCTTTCGAATGATGTGTTATAAAGTGTATGATTTTTCTAGGGAGAATTCAAGGTGAAAAACATACGTTAAATTTGATCATTCAAGAGAATTTAAATGAAAGCATTATAATATATAGCTTTCTCACATATTAATTATTTTCGAATTATTTTAATGTTTGCAAGACATCAAATTTTGTTAAAAATATGTTAACTCGATAGAATTTTACTTATTTTTTAAATAGCACCATTCTAACGATACAACATTGAAAACGCCTATTACTAAGCCAATTTGCATAGTTGTATTGGTGTTATATTGTTCTTTCATGTTATAAAATATCGTTACACCATCATCACTCTGTTGTTAAATTTCATCTGAAGTCACGATGCGATGAAGCGCTTCTAAATAAATCGTTGTGACGCGCAGAAGCTCATCAATTTTCATACGTTCATTTTTTTGATGCATCGTATCTAAACTATCTTCAAACATTGCTCCAAAAGCGACACCCTTATCGAGTGTTCTCGCATAAGTTCCCCCACCGATTGTAAATGGTTCACGTGGGTCATCTACATGGTTTCTATACGAATCGACCAGTACTTTAATTAATGGGTCATCTTTCTCGACATAATGTGGGGGCATACCACTCGCATCTTCTATTCTAAATTGCTCTTGATCTAATGTTTTCTTCAAACGATCAATCGTTTGATCGAAATCTACCCCAAATGGATAGCGATAGTTCACGCCGACATGTCCACCATCGATTGCGTCATACTTGATAATTCCACTATTTACTGTCGTTTCGCCCATCTCTTCATGCGTGCTAAATATATCCATTTGAGAACCATCAAGATTATCTACAACGAAACGGTTCATCACATCTACAAAGTGCTGTCCACGACCATCCAGTGATAACTCCGATAAAAACTTCAGTAAAATATGACCCGCATGCACGCCTTCTTTCGGTGTAGATCCGTGTGCGCTCTTACCTGAAACTTTTAATTCTAAATTGCCATTGATACCAACATTGCCCTTAACATCATTATCTGCGATAAATTGCTCAAACTTCATTTTTATATCTTCAACGTCTTCTGTTTGTAGTCGTGCAATTGCAGCGTCCGGCACAACATTGTAGGCACTGCCTGAATTGAAATCGATTAATGTAACGGGTGCTGCTTCTACATTCTCCTCGTCTACATTTTGAACGAGATTAAAAGTTGAAATCCCCTTTTCTCCATGTATTAACGGGAATGCTGCATCTGGTGCAAACCCGGCATCTGGCATTGCTTCGCTATCAAAGTACGCACGTGTACATTCCCAATTGGATTCCTCATCTGTACCGATGATTAATCTTAAACGCTGATTAAAATCGACGCCTTGATCTTTTAATATTTTCACCGCATAGTAGGCAGCCATCGTTGGTCCCTTATCGTCTTGGACGCCACGTGCGATTAAATAGCCATCTTTAATCGTCGGCTCAAACGGTGGTGTGTCCCAATCGTCAGCAGATACTGGTACGACGTCTACGTGACCTAATACACCAAAAATCTTGTCACCACTACCATGTTCGATGTGTCCGGCTAAATTATCAACAGATTTTGTCGTCATCCCGTCACGTTCACCGATTGTCATCATGTAGTTTAATGCTGCAAGTGGGCCTTCACCAACCGGTGCTTCTTCTGTAGTTTCACCACGCACACTTTCGATTGCGAGCAATCCTTTTAAATCATCAATCAATTGATCTTTGTACTGTTCTACCAATGCTTTATAGTCCATCACAATACCTCCATAAATTAAATAAACGCTATCTAATTATAGATAGCGTTTTAACCTTATTTATATCATACTACTTCTCATCATTTTTCGTAACGATTGTCTTGTTATCCTCAGAATCATCTAACACTTCTGATTCATCTTCCAGTTCATCGTTCACTTGAACCGGTGCTTCATCGTCGAAACGCGATTCTTGCACTTCATCCGACTCTTCTGATTCATTTTTGTTTCTAATATCTTGAACTTTGTTTTTTGCATCTGATTTAATTTTTTCAAATTCTTCTTTTGTTTTTGACTGCAACTCTTCAGATTTTGATTTAATCTTGTCAAATTCATCTTTCGCTTTGGACTGGATGTCCTCAGTATATGCTTTCGGATCTTCTTTTACTTTGTTGTATTCTTCTTTAGCTTTTCCTTGGAACTCAGTTGCACTAGTAGAAACTTTCTCTTGAATATCTTCTGCATATTTTTTCGGGTCTTCTTTTGCTTTGTTGTACTCTTCAACGACACGATCTCTATTTTCTTTTTTGCTGAGTTGTTTTGCAGCATAACCAATACCAACTAACGCAGCAATTCTTAATAAGAATTTAAACATATTCATTCTCCTCTTTACTATTCGATTTGTTAAAAATAATCTACCCTACATTGTTTAAATTCAAACATGACTGAATAATAATTTTATCTCGTCATCGGTTAGTTTTCTTGACTCAGAAAAGTTGAGGTTCGGGTCTAAAACTAGGCGTCCAAAAGACTTTCTGTGCAGCTCTTCTACTTGATTTTCTACCGCATGCATCATCCGTTTCACTTGATGAAATTTACCTTCTGTAATCGTCAGTTCGATACAGTCATCTCGCAGCACTTTTACTGATGCTGGTTGTGTTGTGAAATCACTGAGTTCAACACCAGTTTCCAACTGTTTAATCGCTTCATCTGTAATTGCTTTCTTCAATGTAACAACATACGTTTTATCGACCTTTTTTTTCGGTGACAACAATTGATGACCAAGTTGCCCATCGTTCGTGATAATCAGTAAACCCGTCGTGTTTCTGTCCAATCGGCCGAGTGGAAATAACATTTCTTTTTGTGGATGCTGAATCAAGTCCATCACGGTTTGATGTTTATCGTCTTTTGTTGCCGTGATGACTCGCTTTGGCTTATTGAGCATGATGTAGACGTGTTTCTCGAGACTGACTACTCTGTCATCTAATTTGATGATGTCATCATCTGAAACATATGTTTTTCCAACAGTTTCAATCTGTTCATTGATAGTCACACGCTTTTCTTTTATGATCTTTGTGACATCTTTCCTACTTCCCATTCCTGCATTCGATAAAAACTTATCGAGTCTCATCTATAACACTCTCAACTTTCGTCTGATTTTCTGTGCAGTTTCACCGAGCACCGCATCTGCAAGTCCTGTCTTAAATATGAGGACGATATAGACAACAACAGCAATAGGTATTGTCGCAACTAACATGATGATTGCATCCATCGTTCCTGTAATATCTAAGTGGCGATTCAATAAGAAGTAGATGACTTCGACAACGAGTACCATAACGATTGAGTAAACAACCATTTCAGTTAACGGACGCAACAGCGTTCTAGATTTGAACTTAGAGAAATACTTAATCGTTAGCAAATTAAGTGTTATTCCAACCGCTAAACTAATCATCGTACCGAGAACAGCACCGACAGTATAGAATTCCATAATCAGTGGGATATTAATTAATAACTTCACTGCAAACATGATGACGATGTAAACCATCGTATACCACTGCTTGTTGATCCCTTGCATGATTGAACATGTAACAGTAAATAAAGCAAATAAGATTGCCACAGGTGCATAGACCAGCAAGACGAGATTTCCGAACTCATTATATTCATAAAATGCGGTATAAATCGGTGCCGATAAAATCAATAAACCAAGCGCTGCTGGAATGGTGAAAATCAATGTCGATAATAACGTAGTTTTAATATGAACATTGACTGAATCCAATTGTTTTAAGAAATAATTTTTCGTGATGAAAGGAATCGATGACACACCAAATGCAGATGCAAAAGCGGTTGGAATCATAACGAGCTTGTGTGTCGTTAAGTTCAAAATCGTAAACCACTCATGATGATATGTCTCAGGTACATTCGCCATCTCAAGCGCGTTATTGTGTGTCAACTGGTCGATGAGCATCAATGTTGATATGCTAATTCCCATCAATATAATCGGTACACTGTAACTGATTATTTCTTTGTACATGACTCTATAAGACAGTGTCTCACCCGTATCATCAGATGCGACCATCTTATCGATGTGCGGCTTTCGCTTAAACCAGAAAAACATCAGTGTAAACAGTGCAGCAAATCCACCGATAAATGCAGCAAATACTGCCACTTCGTTTGCCGTACGAATACTGCCGTTGATCACTTCGATGACGATGTAAGTTCCCGCTAACAAGAAGATGATACGAACAAGTTGCTCTAAAACAAGCGAAGCAGTCGTCGGTCCAAACGATTCAAATCCTTGGAACACACCGCGCCATGTAGCAAATAACGGGATGATGATAATTGCGAAACTGATCACGCGAATAACGCGTGTAATATCTTCCGTTGACCAAATGGCATCTCCTGCATACAGCGTCTGTATATCTGCCAATATCGGTGCCATAAAGAACAAGATAATAAACGATATAATCCCTAAACCAAAGGACACAATAAAACTAGAAAGGTACAATTTCTGACTGGTCTTGTACATTCCTAGCGCATTATACTTCGCAATGAATTTTGACACTGCTCCTGGTAACCCTGCAATCGCAAATGACAGCATGATTGCATATGGCGTATAAGCATATCCATATAGTGCTAAATTTTCTTCTCCACCCATTATCGAGTAAAATGGGATTATGTATAACATGCCCATGATTTGTGTCGATACTGCACCGACAGTTAATAACCATGAGCCTCTGAGCATTTTTTCTGAATCATTTTTTTGTGACATATACGTACCCTACCTATTACAATATAATGTTCATTATAAATGAATTCAGATGAATTAAACAAATAAGGTGATAAAAATGTACGATACAATCGTAATCGGTGGTGGCGTCAGTGGTTTAATGGCTGCTGTTAGTGCCAGTGCAAACAACAAAAAAGTTTTGATCATTGAAAAGAATAATCGTTTGGGTAAGAAACTACTTATCTCTGGTGGTGGTCGTTGTAATGTGACCAATCGTCTCCCCTATGAAGAAATAATCAAGCACATACCGGGCAATGGTAAGTTTTTGTATGGACCATTTAGTGTGTTTGATAACGAAGACATCATCAACTTCGTCGAGTCATCAGGCGTTGCCTTAAAAGAAGAAGACCACGGACGAATGTTTCCTGTGTCAAACAAGGCAAAAGACGTTCTAAATGTATTTTTAGATAAGCTCGATAAGAATGGTGTCGAGATTAAATTCGAAACTGTTGTGGAGTCAATTAATGTTGAAGACGACAAAGTCGTTTCAATAACGACGACCTCAGGTGAGGAAATTAAAACACATCATATCATCGTTGCGACAGGTGGTAAAAGTGTACCGAAAACAGGATCTACTGGGGATGGCCATACGTTTGCAAAATCTGCCGGACACAGCATCACTGAGCTCTTTCCAACAGAAGTGCCGATCATATCTAATGAACCATTTATTAAAGAAGGCATGTTAAAAGGATTGAGTTTAAAAGATGTTGCACTGAGTGTACTAAAGAAAAATGGTAAACCAAGAATCACACAACAGATGGACATGATATTTACACACTTTGGTGTAAGTGGTCCAGCGGCGCTTAGATGCTCACAATTCATCTTCAAAGAACAACAAGCTCAAAAGCAGAAAGAGATAACGATGATGCTTGACTTTTATCCGGAGCAGTCGCTTGGACAAATCACACATGAATTTAATCAATTAATAGAATCTAATAAAGACAAAGCGCTAAAAAATATTTTGAAACAGATGATGCAGGAACGCTTGGCATTGTTTCTACTCTCTTATTTAAATATCGATGGCGAAAAATCAGGACACCATATTAAAAAAGAAGAAATCGAAAGCATCATTCAATTTTTAAAACAGTTTAAGTTTAATGTACATGGCACAAAATCTATCGAAGAAGCATTTGTTACAGGTGGTGGCGTGCATTTAAAAGAGATCACACCACAAACTATGGAAAGCAAGTTTGTTCATGGGCTTTACTTCTGTGGTGAAGTATTAGATATTCACGGCTATACGGGTGGCTATAATATTACGAGCGCTCTTGTCACTGGTTATGTTGCCGGACATAGTGCAAACAATAACTAAAAAGAACATCGTGCTTAAAAATTTATGCACGATGTTCTTAAATTTTAAAATGCTATTTCGCCACAATATTTACAAGCTTACCAGGAACAACAATCGTTCTGTTGACCGTCTTGCCTTCAATCGCTGCTTGGATTTTTTCATTATCCATCGCAATTTGTACAAGCTCATCTTTCGTTGCGTCAGGACTAACATCTATCTTATCCTTCACTTTACCGTTAACTTGCGCTACGATTTCTACAGTTTCTGCGACGAGTTTTGATTCATCATATGTTGGCCAATCCTCATAAGTGATTGTTGTTTCTCCACCAAGTTTTTCCCACAGCTCTTCAGCGATATGTGGTGCGATCGGCGATAACATTTTGACGAATCCTTTAATGTAATCCCGATTGATTTTATCTTGTTTATAACCGTCATTGATGAACACCATCAGTTGAGAAATCGCCGTGTTGAAGTGTAAGTTTTCGTAGTCCACAGTCACTTTTTTAACTGTCTCGTGATACACTTTCTCGAGTTCTGGTGTCTCATCATCCGTCACTTTCTCAGATAAACTGCCATCCTCATTGACGAATAGACGCCATACACGGTCTAGGAAACGACGTGATCCGTCAAGTCCTGTTTCGCTCCACGCAATTGCTGCATCGAGTGGTCCCATGAACATCTCATATAATCTCAGTGTATCTGCACCGTGTGTATAGACGATATCATCTGGGTTAACGACGTTCCCTTTTGATTTACTCATCTTTTCATTACCTTCTCCAAGAATCATCCCTTGGTTAAATAATTTTTGGAATGGTTCTTTCGTTGGCACAACACCGATATCGTAAAGCACTTTATGCCAGAAACGTGCGTACAGTAAATGCAGTACCGCATGTTCTACACCACCGATGTAAAGATCTACAGGCAGCCAATGTTTGATTTTCTCTGGATCAGCAATCACTTCACTATTATTTGGATCGATATAGCGAAGATAATACCAACAACTACCTGCCCACTGTGGCATCGTATTGGTTTCACGACGGCCTTTGACGCCATCTTCACGCGTCACATTGATCCATTCTTCATTGTTAGCAAGCGGTGATTCGCCAGTGCCGGATGGTTTAATTTGTTCCATATAAGGAAGCTCTAATGGCAGTTCCTCTTCAGGCACTGTTGACATCGTGCCGTCTTCCCAATGAATGATTGGAATCGGCTCTCCCCAGTAACGCTGACGTGAGTATAGCCAGTCGCGTAATTTATACGTCGTCGTCTTCGTTCCAACGTTTTTATCTTCTAGTAATTCAATCGCTTTTTTAATACCGTCATCTTTGTTTAAACCATCAAGCGGTCCTGAATTAATGTGCGCACCGTCACCGACAAATGCTTCTTCTTCAACATTGCCACCTTCAAGTACTGGAATAATCGGCAAGTCGAATTTTTTTGCAAATTCAAAGTCACGTTGATCGTGTGCGGGTACCGCCATAATTGCACCTGTACCATATGACGCAAGGACGTAATCCGCAATCCAAATCGGAATCTTTTCATCGTTCAATGGATTGACTGCATATGCACCAGTAAACACACCTGTCTTATCCTTGTTTAAATCCGTGCGTTCCAAATCAGACTTATGTGCGGCTTTCTCTTGATAATTCAGTACATCTTGACGCATATCTTCAGTCGTAATTTCATCGATTAATTTATGCTCTGGCGATAACACTGCGTATGTTGCTCCGTAAAGTGTATCTGGACGCGTTGTGAACACTTCAAAATCAGATTGATGTCCATCAATTTTAAACGTCACATTCGCACCTTCAGACTTTCCAATCCAATTGCGCTGCATATCTTTTAATGATTCTGGCCAATCCAAATCGTCTAAATCTTCAAGCAGTCGATCAGCATATTCCGTAATTCTCAGCACCCATTGGCGCATCGGTTTACGCACAACTGGGTGACCACCACGCTCTGATAATCCGTCGATGACCTCTTCATTTGCAAGTACTGTTCCGAGTGCTTCACACCAGTTGACAGGTACTTCATCCACATATGCCAAACCTTTGTTATACAGCTGGATAAAAATCCACTGTGTCCATTTATAGTAATCCGGATCTGTCGTATTAACTTCACGATCCCAATCATAACTGAATCCTAATGATTTTATTTGTTTCTTGAAGTTCGCAATATTCAACTTGTTAAATTCATGGATTGAGTTCCCTGTATCAATTGCATATTGTTCTGCGGGTAATCCAAACGCATCCCACCCCATCGGATGAAGCACGTTATACCCTTGCATGCGTTTCATACGCGAGATGATATCTGTTGCTGTGTAGCCCTCTGGGTGACCGACATGTAGTCCAGCCCCTGACGGATATGGGAACATATCCAGTGCATAAAACTTTTTCTTGTCTAGTTCGTCTTCTGTTTTAAACGTTTTGTTCGTTTCCCAATATTCTTGCCATTTCTTTTCAATTGCTTTGTGATTATAGCTCATTATTTTTCCCCCTAAATAAAAAGTCCCATGTCTAATAATTAGACATGGGACGATCATTTATATTGACCGCGGTACCACCCGCATTCACTTTATGTGCGCTTTAAAATTTAATTGGTATGTTTCAATTAGGCAAGTTCCTTTTCATCATATGTTGATTCACAGCACCATCAACTCTCTGGGACATGACTTCCAAATACTACTCCTAATTACATTTAGTTTATCTTAACAGTGATGAATATGCAACAATGATTATCTACTTATTTCCATATGACGCCTTCGTGATCGAGCAGTGCTTGTTTTTTATCGGTACCGCTTGTGTAACCGCCTAGAGTACCATCAGAACTAATGACGCGGTGACACGGAATGACAATCGATATCGGATTTTTTCCATTTGCATTCGCGACAGCGCGTGAATAATTTGCGCCACCACATTTTAATGCCAGTTCCTTATAAGATAGTGTTTCTCCGAATGGAATCTTTCTCAGCTCATCCCAAACAGACTGTTGGAATAGTGTCCCTTTCATATACTTAATGGGAAACGTAAAAGTCTCTAACTTGTTATCAAAATATAAATCAAGTTCATTGAAGCATGCTTTCGCTACGTCACTTAAGTCATCCGTATTTTTATCTTCTGGATCATCCACGTAATCGATGCGACATACATAGGTATCATCGACTGTAACAATTTCTAAGTACATATCTAACTTCTCTGCATGGTAAAAATAGCTCGTATACATTTAAACAACTCCCTTTACACGTTTCGTAAATAACGCGATAAAAATGTAACCGATGAACAATAATCCGACGATGACAAAGAATAACACTTGCATATCATACGCATCCACAATCACACCGCCGAGTAACGGGCCAACCGCACGTCCGAGTGTCGCTGTTGAAGTGACCACACCCTGGTACGAACCTTGCTTACCTTTTGGCGCTAAATTATTTGCAATCGTCGGCAATGCTGGCCACACAAACATCTCTCCAAACGTCATGATTACCATACCGATTAAAAATCCAGTGAATGCAACTTGAAATGATGTAAATACAAAAGCGATGATGAAGATGCTGAGCCCGATGATCAACTGTATGTTTAAACGGTCTTCAAAGCGATTGACGATTGGACGAATCAACGGTTGTGCAAACAATATCAGTAACCCGTTAGCTGTCCAAAGAATGCCGTACTGACTTAAGCTAATATTCAGTTCTTGCGTATATGTTGCAATCGTCGTCTGCCACTGCACATAGCCCGTCCAACATAAGAAAAACACAACACATGCCATCATTAGTGAAACAAACCTCGTACGATTCATATCAACATTAATGTTCGTAAGCTGTGTTTGCATTGCCGTATCTTCTTGTGGAACTTCATAATTAAATTTCGTAAATGCAATAAACACGAACACGACAAACAGTATGAGGTTCGCATAAAATATGTAATCAAATGAAATTTGAGCAACAAAACCTGCTGCAGCTGTACCGATTGATACACCGAGATTTTGTGCTAAATATATTGCATTAAATGTCTTGCGACCACCCGACGGCCAAACGACACCAGCCATCGCATAGATTACAGGTACAATAACACCATACCCGAATCCGATTAAAATAAGTAATATAGCATAGACGGGCCATGCATGATTGATGACTAAACCAATTAAGCAGACGAGCACAAAGAGCATCGCAAATCTGAGTGTCTTTTTACTCCCTATCCGGTCAAACACCCAGCCACCAAATAAACTGCCGATAACACCTGTCAATGCGTTAAGCATCAAGACAATGCCGGCAGTTGTTAAAGACTGATCTAAAAATTCATTCATATAAATCGTATGCATCGGCCACAAAAATGATGAGCCCGTTACATTGATTGCCATACCTATGACTAACCACCAGACAATTCTTGGCATATTCATCCCTCCTTTTTGAAGTTTACTCCTATCCTTTATGTGATACAATCCTTTTTAGAAAGTTAAGGTGAGATAAAATGAACCCTTTTAAATACAGTTTTGATCACAAGCGTTATCACACGTTTAATTATCATTTAAAACAACATTTTAATCAGAAAATATTTAAAGTTGCACTCGATGCAGGTTTCGATTGCCCGAATCGAGATGGCACGGTTGCATATGGTGGATGTACGTTTTGCTCTGTCGCAGGTAGTGGTGACTTTGCGGGAGATCGTGTTGATTCAATACCAGTACAATTCGAAAAGATAAAAAACAAAATGCACAGTCAGAAATGGCGTGAAGGTAAGTATATCGCTTATTTCCAAAGTTTCACGAACACACATGCACCGCTTCATGTCTTGAAAGAAAAATTCGAAGCAGCACTTGCCATCGATGGCGTAGTCGGTTTATCGATTGGTACACGACCGGATTGTTTACCGGATGATGTCGTGGAATATTTAGCTGAACTAAATGAAAGAACCTATCTTTGGGTAGAACTGGGTCTGCAAACCGTCCATGAGAAAACATCGAAACTCATCAACCGCGCGCATACGATGGATGTCTATTATGAAGGTGTGAAGAAGCTGCGCAATCATAATATCAATGTTTGTACGCATATCATCAACGGATTACCGACTGAAGACTATGACATGATGATGGAGACAGCCAAAACAGTTGCACAAATGGATGTCCAAGGAATAAAGATTCATCTCCTTCATTTGTTAAAAGGAACACCAATGGTGAAGCAATATGAAAAAGGATTGGTCGAATTTTTATCGAAAGAAGACTATATCAATTTGGTCGTCGATCAGCTCAGCGTGTTACCTCCTGAAATGATTGTGCATCGTATAACAGGAGATGGACCCATCGATCAACTGATCGGTCCGATGTGGAGCGTCGATAAATGGGATGTTTTAAATACTATTGATAGAGAACTAATCGAACAAGACGTCTTTCAAGGCAGTCGTTACGAGGAGAATGCACATGCTAAATCGTATATTGCCACACGCTAAAACACTTACTAGAGAAATCGTTGAGCCGTCAGATATCGTCGTTGATGCAACGTGTGGAAACGGACATGATACGTTGTTTCTTTCAAATTTAGTACCGGATGGAAAGGTATACAGTTTTGATATACAACCTGCTGCGATTGAATCGGCGAAAGAAAAAACGGGTGACAGAAAGAATATCACCTATATTTTAGATTCACATGCGAATGTTGAATGCTATATTACTGTGCCCATAAAAGTGGCGATGTTTAATCTCGGTTACTTACCACAAGGTGATAAGTCGATTACAACAATGCCCGCTTCCACAATCGAAGCGGTAGATAAATTGTACGATTTACTTGAAGTTGGCGGACGGATTGTCATTGTCGTCTACCATGGACACGCGACTGGTAAAGTTGAAAAAGATGCACTGCAAAAGCATTTGATGGGATTTGATCAGGAATATACGCAGGTGCTCCAATATCAATTCATCAACCAGGCAAATGAGGCACCGTTTTTGATTGTAATTGAGAAGATAAAGGCAAAATAGTTATGAGGATTGTGTTTACGTGCCTATGAGTCTCATTGACTGGCGTGTAAATCCGTTTGCACGCCTATGAGCACATCTCATTGACGCGTAAATCCGTTTGCGTGTCTGTGAGCAACTCTCATTGGCACGTAAATCCGTTTGCACGCCTATGAGCAAGTCACATTGGCGCGTAAATCCGTTTGCACGCCTATGAGCACATCTCATTGGCGCGTAAATCCGTTTGCACGCCAGTGAGCGAACCTCATAGTCCGTCAAATCCATTTGCAAGTCCGTGAGCACACCTCATAGTCTGTCAAATCTGTTTGCGAGTCCGTGAGCTCATCTCATAGTCCGTCAAAGCCGTTTGCAAGCCTCATTGACACGAAAATCCGCATATCCAATATTAAAATCACAAAAACAGCGTTGGATCGCAAAAAGAATCCAACGCTGTTCTTCTAATTTCACAGACTTTTATCCCCAAATCAATCAATCATAACCCCAATGCTATACAATCTCGTCGTCAAAAATTTGTCGATTAAATACATCGGTAATTCAACATTTTCTTGTTGCAATATGCTATGATTCTCTTGTTCTAACATATGCACTTCAACATATTGACTGCGCATATTCTTTAAGCTTTTTGAAGACATGAACGGTTCTATAATTTCATTTTTTGTGCTAAACAAACCGAGCATTGGTACACCTTGTGTGTTTTCAATATTATCGGATGTTTTTTTCATTTGATTCGTCACGACACGATACCATTGGTAACTTACCTTTTCTATCATCAATTCATCATTTTCATATTTTTCAAGATAAAATGGATCATTGGTGAAATAGTTAAGTTTGATTCCAGGATCGAATCGACTTTCGTCGCTCGTCGCTCTAAAACTAGTTCGAATCGTATTTTTTCTATTGATAAACGACTGACGCAGTGCCAACATCGGATTGATTAATATGAGTCCATCTGGATGTATTTGCTTTAATCGCACGGCTTCTAATATGACGAGTCCACCAAGTCCTTGACCAAAAAAATAGATTGGCAAATTATACTCAGCAGCGGTTTCGTTCCAATCGACAATTCGGTCTGTGTAAGATTCGAAGGAATTGATATGCCCCTTGTTCAGTCGTGTTGTTTGACCATGTCCTGGTAAATCTCCAGTGACGACATGGTAGCCACGTCTTCGGAACTGGAATATTAATTCTGTATAGTAATCATGGTGTTCTAGCATATCGTGAACGACAACGATAACACCTTTCGGTTCTTTATCAGTTTCCCATTTCCACATAAGATTTCCTCAATTCAAACATTTATATGATAAAATAATTATATCAAAAAAATAGTGAGAAAGGATGTATTAACTTTGATGGAATACAAAGGGATAAAACCCGTCATTCATGAAAACGCATTTATCGCACATAATGCGACCGTCATTGGTGATGTGGAAATCGGTGAATTCTCATCCGTATGGTTCAATTCCGTCTTGCGTGGCGATATCGCACCGATTCGCATTGGTAACTATACGAACATCCAAGACTTATCAATCTTACATGAATCTCCAAATATGCCACTTGTTATAGAGGACCACGTGACTGTTGGTCATAAGGTGACATTGCATAGCTGCACGATTAAAGAGGGTGCACTAATTGGAATGGATTCAACAATTTTAGATGGTGCTGTGATTGGTGAGAATGCATTTATAGGTGCAGGTAGTTTAGTGACCGGTGGTAAAGAAATACCAGCGAACACTTTGGCGATGGGAAGACCTGCTAAAGTTGTTAGAGAACTGACGGAAGAAGACTTAACAGAAATGAAACGCATCAATGAAACTTATGTGAACCATATACCACATTATAAAAAATATGAAAAATAAAATTTAGGAGAATTAATATGGGATTATTCAGAGATACAGTTATACAATTATCTGAAAACAAAACATTAAATGATTTAACAAAGCAAATGGGTTTAAAATTCGGTGCACGTAAGTTCGTTGGTGGCGTCGATACTGAAGAAGCGATTGAAACATTCAAATCAATCAACGCAGATGGCATGAGTGTTACATTCGATAACCTTGGAGAATTCATCACGGATACGATGGATGCAACATATGAAAAAGATCTTATTTTAGAAATGATCAAAGCAATTGATGAGCATAAAGTTAACGCACATTGTTCTGTAAAGTTGACTCAGATTGGTCTAGATATCGATTACGAATTTTGTAAAACGAACTTTAGAGAGATATTAGAAGCAGCAAAACAAGTGGGTATTTTCATCAACATTGATATGGAGAGCTACAGAGTATACGATGCGACTATGCGCATGTTAGATGAAATGCTAGAAGAATTTGATAATGTGGGTACTGTACTTCAGTCATATTTATTTGATTCAGAAGAAGATGTTATTAAATACAAAGATGAAAGACTACGCATCGTTAAAGGTGCGTACAAAGAAGACCCTAGTGTTGCATTACAAGAGCGCGAAAGTATCGACATAGCGTTTGAAGAGCTCATTAAAAAGCACCTGACTGAGGGAACAGGATTCACATCAATTGCAACGCACGATCACAACATCATATATAACATTATGGATTTCGTTGAACGTGAAAATATTGATAAGGATACTTTTGAATTCCAAATGCTTTATGGATTCCGTTATGATTTAGCAAAGCAGATTGTTAAAAAAGGTTATTCGATGTGTATATATGTACCATATGGCAATGACTGGTATGCATACTTTATGCGTCGAATTGCTGAACGACCACAAAACGTCAATCTTCTCGTGAAAGATTTGATGGATAATCCAGCAGTTAAAGCAGGCACGATTACTGCTGGAGGTTTAGTTGTACTCGGCATTATATCTTCGATTGTAAAGATGTTCAGAAAATAAAAATATAACCGATTGATGAATGGGTTGCTTACCATTCATCAATCGGTTTTTTTATTTTTAGCGGGGTTATTCGCTGTTTGTTTAATCTCGATAGCAATTTCACGCGTCATATCAAAAATATCGAAGACAGCGTTGGATAAGTATGTCATGCCAATCGTCAACTCTCCAAATGCAAAGAAGTTTTTTATCACACCATATTTTGGACTAACGACATGATAATGTGAATCTACTTTTAAACCGCCAAGATGATGAGGTTCTATCAGTTTCTTCATATATAAAAGCTGAACGAGTGGCTCTTTCGTTGAAGTTATATCCATATTCGTGCCTGTCGCATTGATGACAACATCCATTTCATATTGTTTTTCATCAGCAGTGAGTATAAACAACTCTCTTTTCTCTATCTCTTCTAAATCTTCAATCATCTCTAACCGACCCGACTGTAACCACTCTATAATATGTGTTGCAACTTCACGCGGCATTGGTGAATAGTTACTTGAGATGTATGGTTGATATTCTTCAAACAATTTCTTTTGCTCTGCTTTTGATAGTAGATGTAGAAATGGTGTGAAAATTTTATTGAACTCAATTAAAAAGTATTCAAGTTTACCTACCGTATCCGGGTGATCGACATCAAACTGTAAATCTTTAATGATATCTCCTGATTTTCTCTCAAATAATTCCAGTGAGATTTCCTGATATCTCATCTCTTTAATAAATAAAGATTTAACATTTTCAAGTGTAAACTGTTCATCTTGAACATATTTGAGCAGCGTATCTCTCGTGAAGTATTCAAAATTAAAGTCGTAATGCGTACCACGAACTGCCGGTAACTCATTTGAACGATTGAACATATAAACTTTGCCTAAATTACGCTCTATCAATAAATAACGCAAACAATCGATGCCGCTTAAACCTGTGCCGACAATTGCAACGTTTTGTTTCACATCTTTCAATTCCTTAATGATCGGATAAGGATTATAGATAAAATTCTCCATACCTTTTAGTTCATATGGGTCCATATACTCAAGCATACCTATCCCTAAATAAACAATGTCGTAACACTTTTCCTTATTACCAATTTGACAATGAAACAACTGACCGTCGTAGTCTAAGTGTTCAATCTTGTCTTTGATGACCTGAATGTTGTCATTTGCTCGAACGATAGACATTAAAACATCTTCCATATATTCACCAAATTGTCGTCTTGATGAAAATCGATCCACGACGTAACCTTGTTCTTTTAACCATCTCTCATAATGAGTTGCATCTTTATCGAGTGACATTTCACTCACAGGTACATTCGCACGCAACACGTCGCTGTCTTCGATATATGCCTGACCGCGTCCAATATGATTCTTACTATCCACTAGATCAATCAAGACATTTTCATCAAGATTTAATTCAGTTAAGTGTTTGAGTAAAGACGTTGAGGAGACACCTGCCCCTATTAACAATATACGCATAGTCTTGCTCCCTTTTTCATATTAAAAATAAGAGCCGAGGCGGCTCTTACGGGTTTAATGCTTTCAGTTGATCGACGATGTCTGTTAAATCTTTTACTGTGTATTGGAATCTTCCATGGAAGACATACTTTTTAAAGTATTCATCTAATTCTTCATTTCCGATTAATACTTTAACCGATGGATCATTAGAGTAATTTGCGATTGAATAATTACCGTTATCTTCAGGATTAAAGAATACAACAGGTACAACATCAAACTGTAACTTCAACACATTCTTTAACTTTTCTGCAGTTAATTTTGTCTCTTCTATCATATGGTTAAAGTGGTTTACAGTTACATTTAACTCATCTTTTTTCTCAAAGATAAACGTCTGTTCTTGTTTTTTATTGAGTCCAAGTAATTCAAAGAAGTTTTCAACATATGGTAATTGTTCAAAGTTCTGTTCGCTTACACCATGAATAATATGGCCTTTCCAAAATCTTGATTCCATTAAATAAATACCCGTACGTGTTAAAACAAGATGATCCACTTTACGTGTATTTGTGTAATTTCTAGATGGTAAATAAATATTAGATAAGATATGCATGTCTAAATCTCTTATCTTGTCCTCTTTCACGAGTTGATTTTTTAAATCTTTCAATGCGAGATCCGTTAGATATTCACCTTTGTCAGAAGTAAACTGCGACACACTACGGAGACGTTTGTTTAACTGTTCCGTGTCCTTATTGTATTTTTCATTTAACCCAGACACTTCTTTCTTATGTGACAAACGGTCTTCTTCTTGAGTCGCTTCATAATCTTCAATCAATGTCTGTTTCTCGTGGTCAAATTCTTCTGTTAGTTTATTCACTCTGTTTCGACTGCGGAAATAATAAACGAGAAACCAGATGAGAACAATAAGAAGAACAGCAGCAACAGCGATGAATATCGGGTCTAAAAATATATCTGTATTCATTTCAATCAACCTTTCTACCATTTATTAATGATGTTTTTTATATTATAGCAAAATTTTTTAAAATATTTTAAGGTTTTATGTTTTAGTTCGAAAAAAATGGGAATATATCTATTACCTTACGATAAAAACATACAAGTAAGGATTACAAATCAGTTAAGAAATTTCTTAGGAGGAATTTAGTTATGGAACTTAAAAAATATTTATTAGCAGGCGGTATTGCATCAGTATTAGTATTAGGTGCATGTAATGGTGAAGAAGGCGAAGATACAGAAGACAACGGTATGGACACGCCTGACGAAACTGAAGAAGTAGAAGTAGATGAAACTGAAGATACTGAAGAAGAACCAGTAGAAGAAGATACTGAAGAAGATGCAGACGCTGACGCTGATGCAGAAGAAGATGCTGATGCTGACGCTGATGCTGAAGAAGAAGACGCTGAATAATCAGTTGTCGACTAATATAAAAACACCCACATCGTAATGTGGGTGTTTTATTTTTGGTTATTATAGAAATTATTTATTGAAAAATGCTTGTAGCGCCTGTACTTTATCGGTGTTTTCCCATGGTAGGTTCAAGTCTTCCCGACCAAAATGTCCATAAGCGGCAGTCTTCTTATAGATTGGACGTCTTAAATCAAGCATATTTGCAATCCCGTCTGGTGACAGTGTGAATATTGCTCTTACTGCTTCTACCAATTCATTCTCACTCTGTTTACCTGTACCAAATGTATCGATTGATATTGAAATCGGTTGAGCAACACCAATTGCATACGAAAGTTGGATTTCACATTTTTTTGCAAGGTTTGCTGCAACGATATTCTTCGCAATGTAGCGTGCGGCGTATGCCCCTGAGCGGTCAACTTTTGTCGGATCCTTTCCACTGAAAGCACCCCCACCATGTCTTGAATACCCACCATAAGTATCCACGATGATTTTACGTCCTGTTAAACCGGCATCCCCTTGTGGACCACCAATAACAAAACGTCCGGTTGGGTTGATAAAATACTTCGTCTCATCATCCAAATATTTAGATGGTACGACTGGTTTTATGACATTCTCTAATATATCTTCATAGATTTGATATGGTGATACATCAGCGTGATGTTGTGTTGATATAACAATTGTGTCCACACGTTCAGGTAAGCCTTCATCGTTATACTCGACCGTAACTTGTGTCTTTCCATCCGGACGCAAATACGGCAGTCTATCTTCCTTTCTTACTGATGTTAATTGCTTAGAAAGTTCATGTGCCAGCTGTATTGGCAACGGCATTAACACGTCTGTTTCATCACAAGCAAAACCAAACATTAACCCTTGGTCGCCTGCACCCGTTTCAATATTCTCAGTTTCTCTTGATTCAAATGCATTGTTCACGCCCTGAGCGATATCTTCAGACTGTTCATCAATGGCAGTCAGTACAGACATTGTTTTGTAATCATAACCAAATCGTGCATCTGTATAACCGATATCTTTTACTGTCTCTCTAACAATTTTCGGCATATCGACATATGTACTTGTCGAAATCTCCCCTACGATTAAACATAATCCAGTATTTACAACCGTTTCACACGCAACACGAGCATATGGGTCGTGTTCAATTAATGCATCGAGTATCGCATCGGATACTTGGTCGGCAATTTTATCTGGGTGACCTTCCGTTACTGACTCTGATGTAAATAATCTTCTTTCCAATTTAATTCCTCCCGTTAAGTTGTTGCCATCTCTTGTTACAAATAAAAAAGCCTTTTTCTCATAATAAGAAAAAGGCTTGCGCGCTTTGTCTTATCGTCCAGAAATTTTCTGCTCACATTAGCACCTTTCTATATACATAGAGGTTGCCGGGCATCGTCGGGTGTGAATCCCTCCGCCACTCTGGATAAGAGATAACTCAAATATGAAGTATAGATATCTTTTTATAAAATTTCAAGTAAAATCTTAAAAACTATACACTTTCTTTATCTATTTTTGAATAAAATGATTTATGCTCTATGTTATAATAATGCTAACAAAAATAATTTGGGGGCTTGTTCTATGGTTGATTACAAATCGCTGATTGATGAGTTAGTAGGAAAAGAAGATAGTCATAAACAATTGACTTCTGCTCAACTTGTTGAAGCATCTATTCGTCGTGGAGAAGGACGTCTGACTGAAACTGGTGCATTGACTGCAAATACAGGAAAGTACACTGGTCGAAGCCCAAAAGATCGCTTTGTTGTTGAGGATAGCGTGTCGCAAAACAAAGTCGATTGGGGCAGCATTAACCAACCGGTTTCACAAGAAGTATTTGATAATTTATTCACGCAAGTTATGAACCATTTAAACCGTAAAGAAGAAGTGTTTGTGTTTAATGGCTATGCAGGTGCAGATGAAAATACACGTATTAAACTGCGCGTAATCAATGAGTTTGCATGGCATAATATGTTCGCAAGAACGATGTTTATCCGCCCAGAAACGAAAGAAGAAGGACTCGAAATCGATCCTGAATTCACAATTGTTTCTGCACCTAAGTTTAAAGCAAATCGTGCGGCAGATGGGACGAACAGTGAAGCGTTCATCATGGTTTCATTAGAGAAGAAAATCATTTTAATCGGTGGTACAGAGTATGCCGGTGAAATGAAAAAGTCAATTTTCTCAATTATGAACTTCCTACTTCCAGAACAAGGTGTTATGAGTATGCACTGTTCAGCAAACGTTGGAGAAAATGGCGATGTGGCATTGTTCTTCGGATTATCAGGAACGGGTAAAACAACATTATCAGCAGATCCACATCGCGACCTTATCGGTGACGATGAACACGGATGGAATGCAGATGGTGTGTTTAACATTGAAGGCGGTTGCTATGCAAAAGCAATCAACTTAACTGAAGAGAAAGAACCAGAAATCTTTAATGCCATTAAATTTGGTAGTGTGTTAGAAAACGTCGTTTTAGGCGACGATAATGTGCCAGATTATGATGATAACGCATTGACTGAGAATACACGTGCAGCCTACCCGATCGACCATATTCCAAATGCACGTATACCGTCTAAAGCTGGACACCCGAAAACAATCGTCTTCCTAACTGCAGATGCGTTTGGTGTATTACCACCAATCTCACGTTTAAACAGACACCAAGCAATGTATCACTTCCTAAGTGGTTTTACATCTAAACTAGCAGGAACTGAGCGTGGTATTACGACACCACAACCAGTATTCTCAACGTGCTTCGGTTCACCATTTTTACCTTTACATGCGTCTGTGTATGCGAACATGTTAGGTAAATTGATCGATAAGCACGATGTGAACGTTTATCTTGTGAATACAGGATGGACAGGCGGAGAGTATGGTGTTGGTCGCAGAATGGACTTAACACATACACGTTCAATGGTACGACGTGCAATTAGCGGAGAGTTAGAACTGAATGAATTCCAAAAAGATCCAATTTTCGGACTCAGCGTTCCGGTTAAAGTTTCAGGCGTACCAACAGAAGTGTTGATGCCACGTGACGCTTGGGAATCAACAGAAGCATACGATGAAAAAGCAAACAACTTGAAAAAACAGTTCGTTGAAAACTTTAAAAAGTTCGGCGATGCTGCTTCAGAAATCGAAGAAAAAGGCGGATTTACAGCGTAATTATAAAGTTTTAAAAGTAAATATTACTAAAAAAATACGGTTGATGACTATATGTCATCAGCCGTATTTTAAATTCCGTTTAACTATTTTTTTAATAATTTATTACTCTTATAACGCATCAATCCCAACTGATACAACACCTTTAGATAATGTTTCAATAATATTGTTATGGATATTTATAATATGAGGAACAATATCAATTATAAATTAAAGTTTTAGCGTTTATCAGAGGTGATTGAATGAAGCGAATGATTTCAAAAGTTGATCTAAGGCGATTGAAACTGATTGATGTTTTGACAAGTTCTGAAAACACTATTCCATTTGATGAATTATCAAAAGTTATGTCATCTTCAGAACGCATAATATTAGATGATATACGAGAACTAAATAAAGAATATGATGAGGCGTTACAGATTAGTATTATAAATGGTAACGTTCATATCAAAAAGAAATTGAATTTTGGATTCGAAGACATTCTTCACGATGTTTTAAGCAGCAGCCAATCATTTCAAATTCTAGAAAGTCTATTCTTTAACCCATACAAAAGTATAGAAAAAATGGCCTTAGATAGCTATACCAGCACATCAACGATGTATAGGAAAGTCATGCATATCAACAACTCACTTTATGAAGGCTTTAATATAAAACTACGAACGACACCATTATCGATTGAAGGTAACGAATCAGATATTCGTAAATTTTATTATCAATTGTTTACTTCTAAATATAAATTCTTTGAGTGGCCGTTTCATGCGTATATTAATGAAAAAGAGCTGGAGTCATTTATGTACTCATTTATAAAAGAATTGCCACTCGATATTGATTTTGCATTCTTCAGAAATATGAAATTTATAATCGCCATTAACATCATTAGAATCAAAAAAGGATTTAAATCAAAATTAAGTAGTAACAATGATATAGACCCATTCATCCTAGAAGTGTTAGATAAAAATCATACACACTCGAAGTTTTCAAAGTTGATCAATTTAGAATTGAATTTAGAAACAATTAAAGATATTTTCTATGGATTTGTTGATGAGTTGATTTCCTATTCAAGTAACGAACTCATTGAAAGTGCTACGCGCAATATTACAATTAGCCAATCGTATTTTCAGATGTTAAACATGATTAAACAGTTGACAACTAAGTTTGATTTAACTATTCCTAATCAAGAAATAGTTATTACAAATCTCCATAACACGGTGACTCTCGGTCAAATAGAGGTCACATCAAATTTTGTTTCAGAGGATAGAATTAAGAGCTTCTTACAGTCAGCAAAAGACATATCTCCGCACTTTCTAAATGAAGCTAAGTATTTATTCACTGAGTATTTAGAAGTTGTATTTGGTATTAAAGATGATGTCTTGCTAAATACAATGCTGTTTAACATTTACACCCATTGGCATGGATTGTACTCTCAACTTATAGCAAATAAAAATAAGGTGAATATTGTTGTATTAAGTAGTACAGATCATCTGCACGCACGTTTTATGGAAGAAGTAATTATGTATGATATACCAAATCATGCAGAGATTACTGTGATCGAGAATACTTTCATTGATGAAGTGGATTTATACTCATACGATATAATCGTTGCAAATTTTCCAATTGGTAAAGACTTAAAAAACACACAGATCTACGTCAATAACTTACCGACCTCTCAAGATTTACAAAATATAACTGAAGAAGTCAATCGTATATTTAAGTTAAAGAATGCTAATTAAATTGCAGCCGAATTGTTCACTTCGGCTGCATTTATCTTATGCATTAACTATTCTTCTACATTTCTCCAAAAGAGGTTTTTCATTCGTTTGACACTCGGTGGTGTTAACGCGTGACGCTCACCTTCAAATTCAAAATAGTCGTATGGATAATTTTTATCTTGTAAATAATCGATCAATATACGCGCATTTTCAATATCGACTAACCGATCAATCGAACCATGTATAATTAACATTTTCGGTAGATGTATATCATGTAAAAATGCCTCGCGTGCATCATATGACTCAGGATCTTTTTTAGGATGCCCGACCATACGACGCATCATACCACGCAGATCTACACGTTCTTCGTACATTTGGTAAATCGAGCTAACCGCATTGAGCATAAGTAAACTATGCACTTTCTCATGTCTGAGTGTATTCATTGCTTGTAATCCGCCACGAGAGAACGCAATTAAATTAATGCGTGCATCAGGATAGTGATGACGAAACATTTTTATTAATGCAACAACATCTTCTATGTCCGCGCCTGCAAGTTCATCCATTCCTTCACTACCGTTGCTACCACGATAATACGGTCCGACAACAATCGAATCATCTCTCATGAATTGCAGAAGTCTGCCGAGTCTCACCCGCCCTACCTGACCTTTACCACCACGCAGATAGATATTGATGTTTTTTATATCATCCGCGTTTGGAGATACCATCAACGCACGCACGATATATTCGTCAGAATAATAGCTGACTTCATGTGCATTCCATTTTCTGTGTTCAAATGGATATTGCTTTTCACTTAAAAAATTCATGACTTTTGCTCATTTCATATAGATATTGCACACATTGATCAAGAAGTAGCGGACTTTTCAGTTTTTCTTCGAGTTCATTTAAGTGACTGACGAACACCGGACCTTGTGTTTCCAAGTAGTCATCTTGATTTTCAAGTGATAACACTTCTGCAAAAAATACAGCTTTAACAATTTCAGGATCACTGTCCACACGATAAAAACCAATATAGTCTAATCGATTTATGTGTCCGCCTGTTTCTTCAAACAGTTCGCGCTTTGCTGCCTCTTCCATCGATTCACCAGGTTCAATTTTACCACCTGGAAACTCAATACCCCTCAATGAATGGTGCGTCAGTAAATATTGTTTTTTATATTTTGGAATAATTAAGACATGTTCGATAGAGTCAGAAAATTGACCTACGTACAAATTCACATTATGATTATTCTTATCTATAAACTTCATAAAAATGTCCTCAATCGATTATTTTCATTACAGTATAACGAGGTGAAACCATTGCAACGACTATTTATATACTTTGTTCGATTATATCAAAGATTCATATCGCCTTTATTTCCACCGTCTTGCCGTTTTGAACCGACCTGTTCAAACTATGCAATCGAAGCGATTCAAGAACATGGCGCATTGAAAGGTACTTATCTCGGAACGAAACGTATTTTAAAATGTCATCCATTCCATCCAGGCGGCTATGATCCTGTGCCGTTTAAAGAGAAAAAAGAATCTGAGAAGAGCAAATAATCCCTCACGGGCAGGAAAATGGTTTTTCGTGTCTGTGAGCAAGTCTCATGGGAACGCAAACCAATTTGCGTGTCAGTGAGCAAGTTTCATTGAAACGCAATTCAATCTGCGGGTCTGTGAGCAACTCTCATTGGAACGCAAATCAATCTGCGTGTCAGTGAGCAAGTCTCATTGGAACGCAATTCAATCTGCGTGTCTGTGAGCAACTCTCATTGGAACGCAAATCAATCTGCGTGTCTGTGAGCAACTCTCATTGGAACGCAAACCAATCTGCGTGTCTATGAGGAAGTCTCATGGGCACAAAACTACTAAACACCTTCAAAAATACATCAGAGATCTTTGTTAACTATAAATTTCTCTCTATTCAACAATCTTGAAATCTTTCCAGTAGATGTCCGTTCGATTTCCCTAACAAACAATACATCTTTCGGATGTTTGTATCGTGATAACTTCTCATCAAACACGAGCTGAAGTCGAGAAATAATATTAGCTTCTTCTTCGCATTCTAATATCAATACTGGCACTTCACCCCACACATCATCTGCCTTTTTTACAACGACACATTCAACATCAGGCAAAACACCGTGTACAACCTTTTCTATTTCACTCGGATAGATATTTTCTCCACCAGAGATGATTAAGTCTTGTCTTCGATCTAAAATGTACAAATACCCTTCATCATCAATATGTCCGATATCTCCAGTATTAAAATATCCATCTGATGTATTAATCTCAGCATTTAAATACCCCGGTGTAACAACAGGCAAGTTGACCAGCACATTCGAATCCTCATTCAGTATGATTTCATTATTGATTATCTTTCCGACTGCACCGTCTAAAATTTTAGAGTCGTTATATGGAATCATTATCATTTGAGACATTGTTTCTGTCATACCATATGAGTTGAACACTCGAATATTCTGTTCTAAAGCCCGCTTCAACAGCGGTGTTCGAACACCAGCACCGCCAAGTAGTACACCTTCCAACCTAGTCCAATCAAATTCACAATCAATTAAGCGTTCAAGCATTATCGGGACAAAGCTCGTATGACTGACTGCATGCGTGTTCATCAAATCAATAATTGACTGTTCATTGAATTTCTCATTGATAACAAGCGTGCACCCATTAATTAATGTTCGGAATACGATTGACAATCCTGATATATGAAATATTGGATTGACGAGCAACCACACACTATCTTCTGAGTACCCCATACCTGCCCTACATCTCGTATCTGATGCGAAGTGATTGCCATACGTTTGTTTGACCGCCTTCGCGCGTCCGGTCGTGCCTGAAGTAAACATAATCGATAAAATATCATCGTCATCATACGACTCAACTTCAAACGATACACTATCCATATCCATCAATGATTCATATGAGTAAACAGTTAAAGAATCACTATGTAAAGGCTGGGTAGCAATGACCACATCGACGTCTACATCTGCAAGTTGCTTAGTAATTTCGTCATGTGTCAATCGACTATTAATCATAACGATTTCAACACCCACGAGCATACACGCATTGATTAAAAAGTAAGCGTCACTACTGTTATGTATAAGGAGTCCGATGCGTTTCGTCTCCAGCGATTTAATGCGCTCGGCCAATGCCATGGATTGCTGATAAACCGCTTCAAACGTATAATTTTTATCTCTAAATATCATAGCGATTTTATGCGGATTATTATTATATTGTTCAATCAACCAGTGTGTGTTCATGTACACACCTCCTTAAATTCAATTTAAAAAGAGACCGATTGCTCAGTCTCTCGATTGATTCTATGGGAATTTAGGAAACTGATCGAAGTCAGGTTTGCGCTTCTCTTTGAATGCATCGCGTCCTTCTTTTGCTTCATCTGTCGTGTAATAAAGTAATGTCGCATCACCAGCGAACTGTTGTAATCCTGCAAGTCCGTCTGTGTCGGCATTCATCGCTGCTTTTAGGAAACGCAGTGCAGTTGGTGAATGTTGCATAATTTCTTCACACCACTTCACTGTTTCATCTTCAAGTTCTGCAAGTGGTACAACTGTATTCACCAAGCCCATGTCCAGTGCTTCTTGCGCATCATACTGACGGCAAAGGTACCAAATCTCACGTGCTTTTTTATGGCCGACAATGCGTGCTAAATAACCCGAACCATATCCTGCATCGAATGAGCCAACTTTAGGTCCTGTCTGACCGAATCTTGCATTATCTGCTGCAATTGATAAGTCACAGACGACGTTTAGTACTTGTCCTCCACCGATTGCCCATCCAGCAACCATCGCGATGACTGGTTTAGGAATGACACGAATTAAGCGCTGTAAGTCGAGTACATTTAAACGTGGGATATCATCGTCCCCAACATAACCTCCGTGACCTCGTACACTTTGATCACCGCCTGAACAGAATGCCTTCTCGCCCTCACCTGTTAAGATAATCACAGATACTTCTTGATCATCACGTGCACGTGAAAATGCATCGATCATCTCATTTACCGTCAGCGGTGTAAATGCATTATGCACTTCTGGACGGTTAATCGTCACTTTACCTATGCCATTGTATTTCTCATACTTAATCTCTTTATATTCTTTAACTGTTTGCCATTCTCTCGTCATAATTATTTCTCCTTCACTTGTTTTAAAAATAAATTGACTTCTGATAAAAATTCATCCGTTCGCTCGAGATGTACATTATGTGCAGCATCTTCGATGATTACGAGTGATGACTTCGGATGTTTTTCATCGATTACTGTGTTTATAGTAACAAACTTTTCATCCAATTCACCAACGATTAGAAGAATTGGTATGTCTACTTTTATAAACAAATCACCTAAGTATGGTTGCACACCCGTTCCGTAAACCATCAAACTCCGTGCCGCTTGCACTGGATCTTGAGACGCTCTATTCTCTTTTTGGAATTGATACGTTGATGGATCTAATCGTTTTTCAGACTCAAACAGCGGCATTTTCTCCCACTCCGATAAAAATCCATCAAAGTTATTCATCATATGTGTTGCTCGTTCTAAATCGATATTAAAGCGCGCTTGTTTCTTCTCTTCATCATCAATCCCAAGAGAGGTACTTTCCAATATTGCGGATTTAAATAATGTTGGATAGTAACACAATAGTGCACTTCCGATACGGCCACCCATTGAATAGCCGAAAAGATGTAGTTTCTTAAACTTTAAAGCGTCGATGACAGCCTTCACACGTTCGAGTACATCTAAAAAGGAAACATCAATGCTCTCAAGTTCACTATCACCAAAACCTGGCAGATCGATTGCAAGCACGTTCATCGATTTGCTTAGCTCTTGTGAAACGTCATTCAAACTATTCATATCTGCTAGGAACCCATGCAAAACGACGACAGTCTCATCAAAATTGTTATCAATAAATTTATAATTCAACATCAAGCCGACTCACCGCTTCAAATATTTTTTCTTTCAGTGACTGATGTGACTCTAGATTCATTGTGCGGTCTGTGATTATTTCAACGATGCGCCGACCTGGTTTTGATAAATCCAAGTGTTCCAACCCATCAACATCCTTAATACGTGAATAATCAAACTGGTAGAGCTGCGCGGCATGTTCAAACGACATATTCATTGGCGTACCAAATAAACGTTCAAAAACGGATGGTTCGCTGTATTGCGGTAAGAAGTTGAAAATACCACCACCATTATTGTTAAACAGAATGATGTTGATATTGATATCTTCTAGTTTAGAAATTAACAACCCATTCATATCATGATAAAACGCTAAATCTCCGATGATTAAAGTCACATTACGATGCTTAGCCATACCGAGTGCGGTTGATGTGACCCCGTCTATACCATTGACACCTCGGTTCGCAAAAATATCATGCACATTTTTCGTATCGTAACGCTCAACATCACGGACAGGCATACTATTAGAAACAAAAATCGCATGATCTTCTGGAATCATGTTGAGCAATTCATAGGTAAAACGACCTTCATCGTTATAATCAAGTACGCGACTATTCATCGTATTCGTTATCACATCATTTACTTTGTGTGTTGTGTCATAAAAATGATGATCAGCATTATCTATCACAATTTGTTTTAAATGGGAATTGACCATTCCGACGAAGCTTTCATTTGGTAACGTCGGAAATGTTTTTAAATCCTTAAATTCACTGAAATATAGTTGTTTCGTTGACTCAGGTAGTTTTTTCAAAAATATATTCGTTGATTTAGAAGTAAATGGATCACCAACACGTATGATGAAGTCAAACGATTCTAGTAAGTCCTCTCGGTGATTTAATACATAACTAAATAATAAATCATGATTGGAGATGACATCTTCATTTTTTTGAACAAACTGTCGTGAGTCTGCAATAATCGGTACATTAAGTGTGGACAAGTATTCTACAGATTCGCTCAAGTCCACTTCTGTTGCGCCGAGTAAAATCAAACCGCGGCCACTCAATTCTATTTTACCGTCTAATCGATGCTCGGTTATTACATCTGAATGTTTGGTAGAACGCGTAAACAAATCCAAGCGATTTAAATCAGGTAATAATGGCTCATCAATCTGAACATTTAGATGTACGGGACCTTGCTCTGAACCACTCAGAAACTGAGATGCTTGATTGATTACTGCTTCAACTTCTCTCGTATCATTCAACTCCGGATTCGTAACATTGAGTTCATAATAATAATTGACAAAGTTTTGATACATGTGCGTCTGATTCATCGTCTGAGGCGCACCAATATTTCTTAGTTCAGCTGGCCTGTCTGCTGTGATGACGACTAGCGGTACATTTGCATACTTCGCTTCACTTACCGCTGGCGTATAGTTGGCAGCAGCTGTACCTGATGTACATATAATTGCAACCGGTCGTCTCGAACCTTTGTATAATCCAAGTGCAAAAAATGCTGCACTTCGTTCATCTGGATGAATATATGTCTTTAATTTTGGATGTAACTCAGCCGCAATTGCAAGCGGCGTAGAACGTGAACCAGGGCTAATGACAATTTCATCAACCCCGTGTTCATATAAACTATCAATCATTGTAAATACTTGCTCAGTCAACCGTGTCTTGTGGTTCATCGTTAACCCCCAACAAATCCATCATCGGCTTGAATTTTACATGTGTTTCTTCAAGCTCAGATTCTACTTCTGATTCTTTTACGATCCCAACACCCGCATATAATGTCGCACTTCGATCTTTAATGAACATAGAACGGAGTGCTACTGCAAATTCTGCATCGTTATCCTCATGAATCAGTCCAAGTGGTGCCGCATATAATCCTCGTGCACCAAATTCTTTCTTCACAATATATTCCATCGCAACATCCTTCGGTAACCCACCAGTCGCTGGTGTCGGATGAAATCGCTCTAGAATCGAGAAAATATTAACATCTTTTTTAAGTTTAGCTTCTATATCAGTCTCTAGATGATAGATAAAATTACTTGCTAAAATTTTTGGCATTTCACTATACTGCACTTCATCGGAAAATTCATTTAAATGATGAACGATTTCATCGGCAACGAGTTGATGCTCGTATTTATTTTTTTCGTCATGGAGTAATATGTCTTGATTCTTTTTATCTTGTGAAGCATCAGTATCTTTTGCTATACTCCCTGCAATCGCACTCGTAAATAACGTTTCTCCTTTTATTTCATATAAACGCTCAGGCGTTTTCGATACAAAAATAGCACCATGATTTTCAAAATATATCGTATAGTTTTGCGTATCATGATCGAGTTGTTCAAAAATATAATTTGTATCGATTTCCTGCTTAAACATGATTAAACGCTGGCGAGACAGTACGACTTTTACAAAGTCATCATCTAATCTATCTATCGTTTCTCTAACGAGTTCCTTCCATCCTTTAACAAACAAATCTTTAGAACGCGTAATTTCCGGAACTGTTACAGCACCAATTTTCGTTTTTGCAATGGTTGTAGACATCTCATGCACTTCATCTAAAATCTTATCTAAATCAACATTTTTAATTTTATCGGTAATAATTAATACTTTGTTGACAAAATCAAATTGATATTTAGCTAGATGAAAACTCACAACATTAAAATCATTCCACTCATCCGTTGTTTCTTCAGCTGCAAACTTCATGCCACCAAAAAGGCTTAAACTCGATTTGTTTTCATTTCCAAAATCGACATGCTGAATTGAATTAAACAGTTTATCTTTGTTTTCCTGTAACTGCTCATCATCGAATTTAGAACGACTGATGCTCTTTATATATTGGATACCCACCTTGTTATATGTATGTGGCGCATTTTTAGAGCGATACCAATAGCGCTGTCCTTTGTGAGCATCAAAATAGTGTAGCACTTGTGTCGGTTCTAAATTAGAATCACCGAATGAAAAATGCATTGAAATATATTTCTTATCACCATTTATTTTTATTTTCTGTATTGCCTCACGGTAAAATTTAATATCCACCTAATACACTTCTTTCACACGATTAATAGTTTCATTTTATCATTTATCCTGTTTACTGTGTTATATATAAAATATATTATGCTAGAATTAATGCGGATAAATTTTAGATAGGAGATTTTATAATGCAAGGTACAGAAACACTCACGGGTTTTAAAAAGTATATCAATCTTACACGCCCCCATACATTAACTGCCAGCTTTGTTCCAATATTAGTGGGTTCAGCAGCAGCACTCGTCTATGACACGATTCGCTTTGATATATTCATTTGCATGTTAATTGCTACGTTGTTGATTCAAAGTGCGACAAACATGTTCAATGAATATTTTGACTACAAGCGTGGATTAGATAGCAAGGAGTCTGTTGGAATTGCAGGTGCGATCGTTAGAAACGGAATGTCACCGCGTCAAGTGTTTACAATCGCAGTCGCATTTTATGTCATCGCTGCATTGATTGGTCTGTACATCACATTCCAATCATCAATTATCGTTTTAATTATTGGATTGATTGGTATGGCTGTCGGTTATTTTTACACAGGTGGCCCATTTCCAATTTCATGGACACCGTTTGGAGAAATATTTGCAGGCTTATTCATGGGGACAATATTAATTGTATTGACGTTCTATATTCACTTAGGTGAGATCAATAGCTTCATTATTTTATTATCGCTACCTGTTGCGATTACTATTGGACTGTTGAACATGGCAAATAATATTAGAGATCGTGTTAAAGATAAAAGAAGTGGACGTAGAACATACGTTATTCTAGTTGGTAAGAATACAGCTATTCTAACTGCAGCAATAGCACTTTTTATTGGCTATGTGATTATTTTATATATTGGAACCATCCACGAAAACAGCAGCGTTTTTCTACTGCTTCCATTGCTATCTATTCCAATTGCTGTTGAAACGATTAAATTGCTACAACAAGGGAATAAACCTATAGAACTAATTCCTGCAATGGCGTCAATGGGTAAATTAAATACGGTTTTAGGATTGCTTTTAACAATTGGTTTATTATTACAGGCGATATTTTACTAAAGTTGAAAAATTACCATTGCGTGATTTAGTTCAAAATTCGTGTATCATGCTTGCTTATTGCTATTTCACGAATTATAATTGACTATGACTTAAAAAAATGGGGGGAAATTTAATGAGTCTTAAGAAATACTTGTTAGCTGGTGGGTTAAGTACTGTTTTAGTACTTGGTGCATGTAACGACGACGCTGATACAACGGACGATACATCTGACGATGAAGAGACAGATACAGAAGAAGTTGTAGAAGATGAAGAAGAAGATGAAGATGTAACTGATGAAGACGTAGAAGGCGATGCTGACGCAGACGCTGATGCGGACGCGGATGCTGATGCTGATGCCGACGCGGATGCTGATGCTGATGCCGATGCCGATGCCGATGCTGACGCTGATGCTGACGCAGATGCTGATGCGGACGCTGATGCTGATGCTGACGCGGATGCTGATGCAGACGCGGATGCCGATGCTGATGCCGACGCGGATGCTGATGCCGACGCAGATGCCGAT